>CAYWFP010000007.1:0-32274 GCA_964457365.1 uncultured Planctomycetaceae bacterium | reverse complement strand
GGGGGGGGGGGGGAGATCATGCTCGAAGTCGCGTGCCAATGCGGGAAGAGTTACAAGCTCCGCGACGAGATGGCCGGCCGCAACGTCCGCTGCAAGCAATGCGGCGAGGTGATCCAGATTCCCGAGTTGGACGCGGCCACCCCGCCGCCGCCCGGTCCGACCGATTACGACGAAGACCGCTACGACGACGGCCGCGACGGCCCGCCGTGGGAGCGTCGCGACGAGCTGGGCGTCTTCGGCGCCTTCTACGAAACCGTCAAGCAGTCGCTGCTGCAACCGACGGAGCTGTTCCGCCGCATGCGAATCTCCGGCGGCATCGGCGAGCCGCTGGTCTTCAACCTGATCGCGCAGACCGTCTCGGTGGTCGGGCTCTACCTCTGGATCGCCCTGATCTTTGTCGTCCTCACCGCCGTCGGCTTCACCTTCGCCCCGCCGAGCGGACCCAACCAGCCGTCGACGGGCGCGATCATCGCTTTCGGCGCTATCGGCTTCATCATGTACCTCGTCTTCCTCGTCGTCATGTCCGCCATCGGCTCGGTCGTCAATTCCTTCATCCGCGGCGGCATCCTCCACCTCTGCCTGATGATTCTCAAGGCCGACCGCAACGGTTTCGAGGCGACCTACCGCGCCACCTGCTACGCCTACGCGCCGATGCTGTTGATGGTGATCCCGCTCTTCGGCATTACCCAACTCATCGCCGTGGTCATGGTCGTCGTCGACACCATCATCGGCCTGCGCGAGGCGCACGGGATCTCCACCGGCCAGGCGGCGCTGGCTTTCTTTCTGCCGACCTTATTCTTCTTCGTCTGCTGCGTGATCCCGTTCATACTGCTGCAGTTCATCGGCATCGCGGCGCAGACGGCGGGATGACCGGAGACGGGAGAGGAGCGATGAAGCTGCGTCTGGTCCGGCGCGATCCGCGCGCCTTCGATCTGCAACTGGCGTTCGCGCTCTCCTTCCTGGCCTACGGGCTCTACTCGGTCTGGCTGGTCGCGGCGCAGCCGTGGTTCCTGCTCTGCCCGTTCAAGCGCCTCACCGGCCTGCCGTGCCCGACCTGCGGCTCCGGGCGCGCGTTGCGGGAGTTGCTGGCGCTGCATCCGCTGGCCGCGCTGGCGTGGAATCCGCTGGTGACGCTGGCCAGCGTCGGCATCGGCGTCTTCGTCATCTACGCGGTGCTGACGCGGCTGCTGGGCTGGAAACGCCTGCGGCTCGAACTCGACGGCGACCGCACCCGGCTCGGCCTCGGCATCGTCGTGTCGCTGCTGCTGAACTGGATCTACCTGATCTGGCGCGGTGTCTGACCCGGAGGCGAGTCATGCGTTACGGCGCGGTACTCTTCGATCTCGACGGCACGCTGCTCGACACGCTGCGCGACCTGGCCGACGCGGGCAACCGCGCGCTCGCGGCGATCGGCTGCGAGAAGCGACCGGTCGGCGCCTACAAGCGCTACGTCGGCGACGGCGCGCGCACCATGATCCGCCGCGCGCTCTCCGAGGAGCGCCGCGACGAGGCCACGGTGACGCGGGCGCTGGCGGCCTTCCGCGAGGAATACGCGCAGAACTGGGACAAGGCGACGACGGTCTACCCTGGCGTGGCCGAACTGCTGGACGAGCTGACCGTCCGCGGCGCCTCCATGGCGGTGCTTTCGAACAAGCCCGACGCGATGACGCGGAAAACCGCGGCGCATTTTCTCGGCGAGTGGCGGTGGGATATCGTCCGCGGCGCCCGCGAGGGCGTGCCGCTCAAGCCCGACCCGACGAGCGCGGGCGAGATCGCCGCGGAGCTGGGCCTGCCGCCTCACGAGATCCTCTACCTGGGCGATACCGCCACCGACATGGCCACTGCCGTCGCGGCGGGGATGAAGCCCGTCGGCGCCTTGTGGGGCTTTCGCGACCGGCTGGAACTCGAGACCGGCGGCGCGGCGGCGATCCTCGACCGCCCGGGCGAGCTGCTCTCGGTCTACGACGCCGGCTGAACCCGTCTGGCGCCATGCGCCTAACCCCTTCGCGTCGCAAGCGTTTCCGGTCACAATTGCCGCGCGCGCGCGTTTTATCGTATGGAGCCTCCGCATGGAGCCTCGCAATGTGCGGCGCGGTCTGTATAATGCTCGCATCGTGATCAACCTAATTCCGTGCCCGTACAGACGATAGGGAGAGCCATGAAGCGCACGCACACCTGTGGGGAACTCCGCGAGGACCATATCGACCAGACCGTGACCCTGGCCGGCTGGGTGCAGAACCGCCGCGACCACGGCTCGCTGATGTTTATCGATCTGCGCGACCGCTGCGGCCTGAGCCAGATCGTCTTCGACCTGGAGAAGCCCGAGGTGCTCAAGCTCGGGCAGAGCGTCCGCGCCGAATGGGTGCTGCAGGTCACCGGCAAGGTGATCCCGCGCCCGGCGGACATGGTCAACCCGAAGATGGACACCGGCGCCGTGGAGGTGGAGGTGAGCGACTTCGCCGTGCTCAGCCGCAGCGAGGCCCTGCCCTTCGAGACCGACGAGTACGCCAAGGTCAACGAGGAGCTGCGCCTGCACTACCGCTACCTCGACCTGCGCCGCCCGCAGATGCAGGCGGCCTTGCGCGCGCGGCACGCGGTGATCCACGCCATCCGCGGAGTCATGGACGGCGAGGGCTTTCTCGAGATCGAGACCCCGATCCTGAACAAGTCCACCCCCGAAGGCGCGCGCGACTACCTCGTGCCCAGCCGCGTCCACCCCGGCCAGTTCTACGCCCTGCCGCAGAGCCCGCAGATCTTCAAGCAGATCCTCATGATCGCCGGCTGCGACCGCTACTACCAGATCGCCCGCTGCTTTCGCGACGAAGACCTCCGCGCCGACCGCCAGCCCGAGTTCACCCAGCTCGACCTGGAGATGTCCTTCGCCGATCCCGACGACGTCTTCCTGGTGGTGGAGAAGTGCATGGTCGCGGCCTTCGCCGCCGGCGCCGGGACGACGATCGAGACGCCCTTCGAGCGCATGCGCTACGACGAGGCGGTGGCGCGCTTCGGCTGCGACAAGCCCGACCTGCGCTTCGGACTCGAACTCGCCGACGTCACCGCGCTGGCGCGGGATTGCGGCTTCGGCGTCTTCGCCAAGACCGTCGCCGGCGGCGGCATGGTCAAGGGGCTGGCCGTCCCCGGCGGCGGCTCTTTCTCGCGCAAGGAACTGGACAAGGACCTGCTGGAGGTGGTCAAGCCCTACGGCGCCAGGGGACTCGCCTGGATCAAGGTCGAGGACGGCGGCTTCGCCGGCGCGCCGGCGAAATTCTTCAAGGAAGACGAGCTGCAAGCGCTCGCGCAGACGCTCGACGCGAACCCCGGCGACGTGATGATGTTCCTCGCCGACAAGCCCCGGGTCGTCAACGCCTCGCTGGCGGCACTCCGGAACCACCTCGGCGCGCGGCTGGAACTGTACGACCCGGCCTCGTTCCGCTTCGTCTGGATCACCGACTTCCCGCTCTTCGAGTTCGACGAGGAGGAGGCGCGCTGGACGAGCAGCCACCACCCCTTCACCATGGTCCACCCCGAGGACATGGAGTTCTTCATGCAGGCCGAGGCCACCCTCGGGGGCGGGCTCGACGCGGTCCGTTCGACCTCGTACGATCTGGTCCTCAACGGGGTGGAGCTGGCCTCGGGCTCGGTCCGAATCCACGACGCGGCGGTGCAGTCGCGCGTCTTCGAGATCCTCGGCATCTCGCGCGAAGAGGCGAAGGAACGCTTCGGCTTCTTCGTCGAGGCGCTGGCCTACGGCACGCCGCCGCACGCGGGCATCGCCCCCGGCATCGACCGCCTCGTGGCGATGATGCTCGGCTACGACAACATCCGCGAGGTCATCGCCTTCCCGAAGACCGCGCGGGCGATGGACCCGATGAGCGGCGCGCCCTCGCCCGTAACCGCGCGGCAGCTCAAGGAACTGGGCATCCGCGTCGTCGAAACATAGAAGGAAACGCATGCGCCCGCACCCGCCGCTCTTCGTCTGCCTGCTTCTCTGCGCCTCCGCGCTCGCGGGCGAGAAAGAGAAGCCGGCAAGCGGCGCGTTGAAGCCGGGGCGCATTGCCGGCAACGTCCTCGAGCAGACCGAGGCCGGGCAGCTCCGCGGCACGGTCGTGAAGGAACTGCCGGTGAAGGTGACGCTGCCGCCGGACTTGGTCGACCCGCTCGTCGGCATCCTCACCCCCTACGACGGCGTCAGCTTCGTCCTCTACCGCGGCGCCGAGGGGCGGTGGCTGCGCAACAAGCTGATCCTCGACGCCAACGTCGACCGCGACCTGACCAACGACCCGGTGCTGACCTTCGAGACCGCCACGGACGTGGCGCTGGCGCGGCTCGCCCTCTACGGCCGCACCTACCGCTTCGCCGTCCGCGTCTTCGAGGAGCGCGAGGTGCGCCTCTTTCCGCTCGCCTGGCACGAAGGCATGGTGGACGTCGACGGCACGCCCGCGCGCGCGGCGGTGCTGCAGCTCAACTACGACCGCGTCTACTACCGCCGCTACGCGCTCTTTCTGGATATCGACGGCGACGGCGAGTTCGATATCGGCCCGGAGGCCGACCCGCGCGAAATGATGATGCTGCACAAGTGGCTGGCGGTGGGCGAGCGCTTCTACCGCACCGCGCGGGCAAAGGACCTCTCGCGGTTGACGCTCGAGCGCGCGGAACTGCCCGCCGGCCGCATCGACCTGGCGCTCGAAGGCCTGAAGGTGCCGGAGAAAGCCGTCGCCTATCTCTGCCTCGGGGCCAAGGGCGCGCCGATCGAGGACGCTTTCGTCGTCGAGACGCCGCTGCCGCGCCTCCCGGCGGTGGTCCCCGCCGGCGAGCGCAACCTCTACGAGGGCGCGCTGCTGCTGGGCGAAACGATCCTGGCGCGGTTCGTCTCCAAGCAGGCGCTGCTGCTGGAGCCGGGCAAGACGCTGACGCTGACGCTCCCCAAGCCGACTTTGAACGTCGTCGCCCTCGCCGCCAAGGGCTTCGGCAACGCGCGCATCCTGCGCGTGAGCCAGGAGACCAAGACGGCCGCGGACCTGGTCTTCGTCCGCTTCGCCGCCCGCGACGAGAACGGCAAGCTGCACGCGCGCACCGCGCCGCGGGTGGAGGTCTTCTCGCCCGATCGGCCGAAGAAACCGGTTTTGAGCGGCAACATGGAGTACGGTTGAGGCGGCACCTGCGAATACTCGGCGGGTATTCCCCCCACCGTACGCCCCGGCGACATCCTGAAGGTTCGCGTCATCTGGACGACAGAACTCTACGGAGACCTCGTCGGCGAGAAGGACGTCACGATCGAGTGAGAACATGAGCGAGTGGACGATCGATATCGAGAAATACCGCGCCGAGCTGGGCCTGCCGCCGGTGGCCTGGCGGGTGCCCGAGCCGCTGAAGCTGCTGGTCGGCTCGATGCTGGTGGTGCTGCTCGCCACCGGCGCGGGGCGGGGCTCGCGCCTGTTGTACGACGGCTACCGCCTCGACAAGCTGCAGCACGCCATCGTCGCCGCCCGGGCCGAGACCGACCCCGACCGCTTCCGCGCCGAGGTCGAACGCATCCGCGCGGGCGAGCTGGTCTGGCCGGATCCGCGCGTGCACCTGATGCTGGGCTCGCTCTACCGCATCGCCGCCGAACGCCTGCCGCAGCGGCGGGCGTACCTGGAGGAGGGGCTCGCCCAGGTTCGGCTGGCGCTCGCGGAAGACGCGCTCGCCGAGCCGCTGGCGCGGGAGCTGCGCCTCATGCGCTGCGACTTCCTCGTCGAACTCGGCCGCCCCGGCGAAGCCCGCCGCGACCTGCCGGTCTTCGACGACCTGATCGAGGACGTGCGCACGCACGAGCGCTTCGTCGAGCCGTACCAGGAGATCCGCCTGACGGAACTGGAGAACAACCTCGCGTACATGCTCGCCTCGCTCGCCGACGCCACCGCGGCGGAGAAGGCGCGCGCGCTGCGCCTGGCCAAGCGCATGATCATGCGCCGCCCGGAGAACTCCCGGACGCCGCACCTGCTGGACACGCTGGCGCACTGCTACCACGTCAACGGCCGTTACGAGCAGGCCCTGCGCGTCCAGCGCGAGGCGCTCGCCCGCGCCGACGGGGCCGGCCTGGACGTCTACCTCGAACACTACCGCGCCTACGCGCGCGCGGCCAATGCGGAGGAATCGCCATGAAGAATCGCCGGGCCTTCACCCTCATCGAGATGATGGTGGTTATCGCCATCGTCGCGGTGCTGATGACGGTCATCACCGTCGCCATCGTCAACGCGCGCCGCGCCGGGCGCATCGCCGGCTGCAAGAACAACCTATCGCAGTTCGACAAATCGCTGGAGATGTACAAGTCCGATTGGCAGGGCAACTGGGCGCCGTGGCTGAGCGCCCTGCCGGAGCTGAACGACCAGGTCTTCCTCTGCCCGCTCGACGGCAGCCGCGGCACCGAGGGCTGCCGCCCCGACTGGGTCGCCGCCGCCATCCAGCTCACCGAGGCCGACGACACCGCCTCCTGCACCGCCGACGCCGCGGCCCTGGCCCTGCGCGGCGATATCGACGCCTGCAGCTACCTCTACGAGTTCAACTGCGCCAAGTGCTCCTGGTACACCACCGACGACTACGACATCGACGGCGACGGCGACACCGGCGAAGCCTGCGCCGACCAGTACACCTGGCAGCAGGTCAAGGACCAGGAGATGCGCGTCGCCACCGCCAAGCCGGAGTTCGGCGGCACCAAGATGGGGCCGTTCACCCCGGTCGTCCGCTGTTATCATCATATCGAGCCCAACCCCGACGGCACGCTCTACAACAAGGAGGATCCGCCGGCGGGCAACAAGTACAGCGACCAGCGCGTCATGAACCTGCGCATCAATCACAACATCAGCGATTCGTATCCGCATCCCTGGTATCCGATCGATTAGGCGCAGGAGTTGATCTTGGTCTGGCTCTTCCGTCTCCTTCCGATCCTGGTGATCGGCGAACTCTGCGCCGCGGCCCAGACGCCGCTCCGGGCTCCCGAGACCGTCGCCGTCTACTCCCGCTGGGAGGCGCGCCTGCCCGAGCTCGACGTTCCCGCCGGTACCGCCGCGTTCGATCCGGGATCATTCCGCCTCGACGCGACGATCACCCTCCCGACGCTGGAGACGGTCGTCCTGCCGGGCTTTCTCTTCCGCGACTATACCCGCGACCGGCGCGGCGAAGCCGAGG
Source organism: uncultured Planctomycetaceae bacterium (assembly GCA_964457365.1). Taxonomy (GTDB): domain Bacteria; phylum Planctomycetota; class SZUA-567; order SZUA-567; family SZUA-567; genus CAYWFP01. The sequence goes on along the minus strand of CAYWFP010000007.1, from coordinate 25,107 downwards.
TGCTGACGCCCGCGGGCGCGCCGGAATGGCGCCTGCGCTATACGCCGATCCATCATGGCCGCCACCTCGTCCGCGTAACCCTGCGCCGGGACGGCGGTCCGCCCGTGACGGTCGCCGAGACGTCCTTCGTCGCCGGGGAGCCGGCGCCGGGCGCGCGCGGCTTTCTGCGCCTCAACCCGGATCTGCCCGCGCGCTTCGTCTTCGACAACGGCGAGGGCTACTTCGCGCTCGGGCACAACCTCTGCTGGGTCGAGGAGCACCGCGGCACCTACGGCTTCGACGGCTACTTCGAGAAGATGGCCGCCGCGGGCGAGAACTACGCGCGTATCTGGACCTGCTCGTGGAGCCTCTCGCTGCAGACGAAGACCCCGTACGAAATCGACCTCGAGGACGCCTGGCGGCTCGACCGGGTCCTGACCGCCGCGGGCGAGCGCGACATTTACGTCCTCCTCTGCCTCGACAACTTCTACGACTTCGTCCACCACTGGGACCGCTCGCCCTTCAATCCCGTCAACGGCGGACCGTGCACCCGGAAGGAATACTGGTTCACCGGCGACTCGGCCAAACGGCAGTACCGCGCACGGCTCAGGTACCTCGTCGGGCGTTACGGCGCGCACGCCTCGCTCCTGGGCTGGGAGCTGTGGAACGAGATGAATTACACCCTCGGCGGCACCGCCTCGCTCGAGGACGACCGCATCCGCGGCAACATCCTGATTCCCTGGACGCGCGAGACCGCCGCGCACCTGCGCGCGCTCGATCCGCACCGGCATATGATCGGCACCAGCCTCGGCATGCATACGAGCTGGCCCGCGCTCTGGGAGGATCCGCACATCGGCTTCGTCCAGTACCACTCCTACATCAACCGCCCGGTGCTGATGAGCTCCGACCTCGAGCGCGACGCGGCCGCCTTCGCCCTGTACGGCTACCGCCTCGTCTCCGGCTACGGCAAGCCCGCCTTCCTGGGCGAGTACGGCTACGTCGGCGAAGGCCAGACCAGCCCGCTCAACCCCGACGACCCGCGCGGCATCGCCCTGCACAACGCGCTCTGGGCCGGCGCCATGAGCGGCGCGGCCGGGACGCCGATGTTCTGGTGGTGGGACAACTATATCGGGAAGAACGACCTCTACGATCACTACCGCGGACTCTCGACCTTTCTCGAGGGCGTCGACTGGACCAAGCGGTTCGTTCCCATGCGCGTGGAGTCGAAGACCGTGCGCGTGCTCGCCCTGCGGGCCGAGGACGAGATTCTTCTCTGGGTGCAGAACCTGAGCAACCGCTGGTACGACCGCATCCGCCTGCGCCGGCCGGTGCAGCCCTTCTCCGGTCTGAAGCTCCAGTTCGCGGACTTCCCGTCCGGCGAGTACGCCATCGAGTGGTTCGACCCGTACGCGGCCGAGGTCATGGCGCGGGAGCTGCTCCCGGCGCCGCGGGGGAGGATGGTGCTCAAGGTGCCGCGCGTGGAGCGCGACCTCGCCGCGCGTCTGCGCAGCACCCGCAAGGAGCAGAAGTGAAAAAACGCCTCCTCCTCGCCGCGCTCTTCTGTGCCGTCACCGGCTCTGTCGTCGCCGCCGAACCGCGCGCGCGCGTCCTCGCCGCCGCCGAGAACGTATTGAAGAACCTGCGCGAGACGGCCTACGACCACACGCCCGAGGTCGACGAGAAGGCCGGGCGCTACCGCCTCGACTGCTCCGGGCTCGCGGCCTACCTGTTGCGCTCCGCCGCGTCGTGGTCGCTGGCGGCGGTGCCGGTCGGCCGCGGCAAGAGCCGCCCGCGCGCGGTCGACTTCACCGCGATCTTCGCGTGCGCGCGCAATACCCCAGTCCCGGGCTGGGAGGCCGTGCCGCGGGTGGTCGACGCGCTGCCGGGCGACTTCATCGCCTGGCGACGCGAGGTGCTGCCGGAGAAGGGCAACACCGGCCACATCGTCATGATACTGGAAAAACCGGTCCGCGAGAGCGACGGCACCGTGCGCGTGCGGATCTTCGACGCCACCACCGGCCCCCACGGCGACGACACCCGCCCCGAGGGAACCACCGGCGTTGGCGTCGGCACCATGTGGTTTCGCGTCGACGCCCGCGGGCGACCGGTCGCCTACCACTGGTCGACGCGGCACTACAAGCCCAGGACCGAGCCTATCGCTCTCGGGCGCGCGGTCGAGGCCGACCTCGCCGGGCGCGACCCCGCCGTCGGCCGGGCGGTCCTGATGAAAGCCCGCAAGGACCAGGTCGGACTTCTCGGCGCGGACGGCTGCTGTCTCGACCCGACCTACCCGGACCTGCCGGCAGATCTCCGCGCCGGCGACAAACTCCGCGTGCGACGTCACGACGGCGAGGGCGAAGCCGTCTTCACCGTCCGCTTCGACACCGGCAACCTCAACGGCTGGAGCGGCATCCGCCTCGCCGCCGCCGGCCGCAAACGCCTCGGCTACGCCGATCCCGACGGCGAGATATTGACCTTCCGCAAGGCGGAGTAACGGCGCGCAACTCCGGAAGGCGAAGACCGGTGCGCCCCCGAATCGCCTCACGAAACCGCGCCGCCATGCCGCACGCTCCATCCCTCATGCTTTTGTCGAACCCCCCGACAATCCACCCCCTCCTTCGCCGATTATGAAAAAAGTTAGCAGAACTCCTGCTTCGGAACAGACGTCGCAAGCATCTATTACATTGAGACTTGCGGATTCCAGCCCGACTTTATACTTTTTATAGAGTACAGTTCTGTACCGCTTATTCTTGCTTTCGGTAATTTTTATGACAATATTACTTGTTAGAGAATTTCGAAAGGAGACCGAAATGAGGTTGGGTGCGATTGTCGTGGTGGTTCCCCCGGCGCTGCTGCAGCCGCAGATGAAGCAGGAACCTGTCGGGGACTCCTCGCCCCCGGCGCGGGGCTTGCCGACCCCGGCGCGGGGCTTGCCGACCCCGGCGCGGGGCTCAGCTCTTCTGGGTGCGGACGATGGACAGGTCGAGCTGGTGCCGGTGATTGAAGAGGCGGCGGTAGGTCAGCAGCGTCAGGCCGATGCACCCCAGGGCGACCGCGCCGGCGATGGCGAACATGATCAGGATCTGGTACTTGACCGCGCCGAGCGGGCTCTCGCCGCCGAGGATCTGCCCGGTCATCATCCCCGGCAGGAAGACGATGCCCATGACCATCATCGAGTTGATCGTCGGGATCATGCCGCGGCGGACCGACTCGACGATAACGCCGCGCGCGGCCTCCCAGCGGGTGGCCCCGAGCGCGAGGTCGGTCTCGATGCGGAGCCGCTGCTCCACCAGCGTCTGCAGCATCTGGTCGAGCGCCAGGGCGATGCCGGTGAGGCTGTTGCCGAGGATCATCCCCAGCAGCGGAATGACGTAGCGCGGCTCGTACCACGGATCGACGCGGATGACCACCTGGGTGATGAACGCACCGGTGACCAGCCCCGAGAGGATCAGCGTGAAAAACGCCTGGGCGAAGGCGCCGCGGTAGGTGCGCCCCGGACGGGCCACGGCGTTGCGGGCGGCCACCAGCAGCATCAGCAGCAGGATCAGCAGCACCACCGCCCCGTTCTCGGCGGCGAATACGTACTTGAGCACGAAGCCCGTCAGCGTCAGTTGCAGACAGACGCGGACCACCGCCACGGCCAGGCGCTTCTCCAGGTCCAGCCGCAGCACCAGGCTGATGATCCCCGCCAGCAGGATCAGCGCGCCGGCGACGGCGAGTTCCCAGATCTCGAGGTTGGCGGCGTGGTCGACGGTCTGGTTCATCGGCGGTTCCTATCCGGCGCTCGCGGCCGGGATCGCGGCGACCGGGACCATGCGGGCCTTCAGGTCGATCCGGCGCGCGCACCAGCGCGCGGCCTGCGCGGGGTTGTGCGAGACGATCAGCGCCGCGGCGCCGCGCGCGGCCTGCTCGTCGATCAACGCCTCCACCATCGCCGTGGCGTCCTCGTCCAGCGCGCTGGTCGGCTCGTCCAAAAGCAGCACCTCCGGCGCGAGCAGCAGGGCCCGGATCAGCCCCAGCCGCTGCTGCTGTCCCACCGACAGCGACGCCGCGTCCTGGTCGAGGCGGTGGTCGCCCACCGCGAGCCGCTCGAGCAGCCCCTTGGCGGTATCGACCGGCAGTTCCCTGCCGGCGCCGGCGAAGGTAAACGGCCGGGCGAGGTTGTCGTAGACCGAGCCGGGATAAACCACCGGCGTCTGGTGGACGTATACCATCCGGCGCCGCCAGGCGGGATAGCCGCTCTCGGCGGGGGTCTTGCCCGCGAAGCGCAGGCGGCCGGCCTTCGGCTCCAGCAGGGCCGCGAGCACCCGCAGCAGCGTCGTCTTGCCGCAGCCGCTGGGGCCGGCCAGGGCCACGCGCTCGCCGCGCGCCAGCGCCAGGGTCACCTCGGTCAGCAGCGTCACCCCGCCGGCGTCGATCTCGATGCCGTCGGCTTCGAAGAGAGGCCTCTCGCTCGTCGCGCTCATCCCGTTTCTCCCGGCGCGCATCTTACCGCCTGCGGCGTGGGACGCAAGGGGCGAATGCGGCAGACGCGTTCGCTTTGTCGGCGGGCGGGGGTGAAGAAGCCCTTCGACGCCGTCGCCGAAGGGCTTCGTTCGAGCGGATCCGCCGGCGGCGGCGATGCAGGCGCGGATGCGCGGTTCGTACGCCGCGGCGCGCGGCGCGAGATACCCGCCCATGCTCATGCCGAAGAGAGCGATGCGCCCGGGGTCCACTTCCTTCAGCCCGACGGCGAAATCGACCACGGGCGTGACCACCTTCTCCCAGTCGTGGCGGAACGGAAGGTCCAGCTCCCGGATCGCGCCCCCCTGCCCGGGGCCCTCGAAGATGAGGCAGTTGTAGCCGCGGCGGACCGCGGCGTGGCCGATGCCGAAGTACATCTCCTCGATGCCGCAGTCGAGGCCGGTGTGGGCGATCAGCAGCGGGCGTTTCCTGCCCGAGGTGTCGACGAGGAAGAGGTACGCCGGCAGCGCCTTGCCCTCGCAGGGAATCTCCACCTTCCGCCACCGGCCGCCCGAGAGGTCGGCCGCGCTCTGGAACGCCGCGCGCGGAAAACAGGCGTCTGCGCCGGCAGGCCGCTTCGCCAATCCGCACGATCCCGAGCGCTCCCGCGGCGGGGTTTTCCCACGATTCGCTTGCTTTCTCCGGTGTCGGGATTATGCTGGAAAGGCCGGTCGACAGAGGAGAAGCGACGTGGGCAACCCCTACGGCGGCGACACCGCCATCGACATGAACAGCCCCTACGGCGAAGTGCCGCCCAAGCGCGAGCACTACCTCTTCATGGTGCAGGGGCGCGACACCGGACGCTATTACCGTCTGCAGCAGATGACCACCACCATCGGCCGCAAGGAGCCGGCGGACATCCGCCTGGGCGACCAGCGCATCAGCAGCCTCCACTGCCGGCTGACCGTGGTCGGCCAGCACGTCTTCGTCGAGGACCTCGGCTCGACCAACGGCACCTTCGTCGACGACCAGCGCGTCACGGAGAGGACGGCGCTGCCGGTCGGCTCCACGATGCTGGTGGGGCGGACGTTGCTGCGGCACGAGTTCACCAACGCCGAGGAGCTCAAGCGCGAGGAGGACATCTACGTCGCCGCGACCACCGACGCGCTGACGGGCGTGGCCAACCGTTTCAGCTTCAGCCAGCGCGGCCAGGAGGAGATCTCCTTCGCCCGCCGCCGCGACACGCCGCTGTGCCTGATGATCGTCGACGCCGACCACTTCAAGAAGATCAATGACACCCACGGCCACCTCGCCGGGGACCGCGTGCTGCGCAAGCTGGGCAGGATCCTCGGCACGCAGAAGCGGCACGAAGACCTGCTGGCGCGCTACGGCGGCGAGGAGTTCGTCTACCTGCTGCGCGGGATCGAGCGCAAGGACGCCGAACTCGTCGCCGAGCGCATCCGTCAGCGCGTGGAGGAGGCGGAGATCGCCTTCGAGGGCAAGCGCATCCCGGTGACCGTCTCCATCGGCTGCTGCTGCTGCCGGGGGAACGCGGAGTTGAAGCTCGATATGCTGATCCACGCGGCGGACCTGGCGCTCTACACCGCCAAGGAGCAGGGCCGCAACCGCGTCCGTTTCGGCGACGTGGACATGGCCTTCGACCCCAACGGCACCTCGTTCGAGTAGCGCCCGCGACGGATCGCGCGGATTCTCCGACACCCAGCCGCCGGCCGGCGCGGGCGCTTCGGCCGGATGGCCGCTTCAGCTCGCGCCGTGGAAGGTCCGATCGTCCTCTTCCACGTCCCTGGCCATCTGCGCGCGGTATGCCTCCAGCCGGTCGGCCAGCGCGGCGTTGTCCAGGGCGAGGATTTCGACGGCGAGCAGCCCCGCGTTCTTGGCCCCGTGCTTGCCGATGGCGGTGGTGGCGACCGGCACGCCGCCGGGCATCTGTACGATGGAGAGCAGCGAATCCAATCCGCCCATGTCCGACGTTTCCATCGGAACGCCGATCACGGGCAGGGTGGTCAAGGCCGCGATCACGCCCGGGAGGTGCGCCGCCTTGCCCGCGCCGGCGATGACGATCCTGAGGCCGCGCGCCTTCAGGCCCTTGCCGTACTCCACCGCCCGTTCGGGGGTCCGGTGCGCCGAAATGACGCGCATCTCGAACGGCACGTTGAACTGGTCCAGGATCTTGGCCGCCGCATCCATGATATCGGCGTCGGACTTGCTGCCCATGACGACCGAGACGACGGGATTACTCATGCTGCACCTCCCCTTCGAGCAACGGGTCTCCGCCTTGAAGGAGACCGAGCAAACCGAGACTGCCGAGAACGGAAATCAGCAGGACCATGAGACTCAGGGCCAGTCCGCCGGCATAGCTCCGGGTCTGGTCGTACATCCAGCCCCCCAGCCAGGGGCCGAGCAGACCGGACAACCCGTAGGCGAGGAATACGAGCGGATAGATGGCCGCCAGGTGTTCAGCGCCGTAGCGCGCGGCCGTCTGCGCGGCGTAGACGACGAAACAGGCGCCGAATCCCACGCCGAGCAACGCCGAGAGCGATATCGCCCCCGCCGGCGAATCCAGGAAGAACCACGAGAGCAGGACCATTGACGCCAGAAACGCCAGAGAGGCCGGAATAGCCGTCGCGCCGATCTTGTCGGCGACCCAGCCCCAGGAGATACGCCCGAACGCGTTGCCCGCGGCAAAGGCGCCGATGGCGACAGTGGCGACGGAAGAGGCCACGCCGGCGGAGAGGATCATCGGCTTCAGGTTGCCGATGACGAGCAGTCCGGCGAAGGTGCCGCCGAACATGCCCAGCGCCAGCCCCCAGAAATAGCGATCCCGCCGCAGCACGTCGAACTCGATCGGCGGGCGATTCGCCGTTTCGCCCGTGGGCATGCGCAGGGGCAACGCGGCGACGACGATCACGCCGCCATACGCTATGCCGATGATCCGGAAGATCTCCAGCACCCCCATGCCGTGGGCGAAGAACCACTCGCCCAGGGCGGAGAGAACGACCGCGCCGCCACCGAAACCGGCGACGGCGATACCGGTGACCAGTCCCTTGCGTTTCGGAAACCACTCGACGCACATGGTCAGCGGACAGACATAGCAGAAGCCCGTGCCGATGCCGACGACGATGCCGATGCCCAGCAGCAGCAGACCGAAGTCCCCGCCGGATCGGGAGGCGATCCAATAGCCGCCGCCGAAGGCGATTCCGCCGGCCACGGCGATCCAGCGGGGCCCGACGGCACGCAACAGGCGTCCCGCCACGACCATGGATACGGTGAATACGGCGATCAGGGTACCGAAGACCAGTTGCGTCTTCCAGGTGAAGAGACCGTACGTATTCCTCAGGGCGGGAACGAACTCGCTCCAGGCGTACAGGCTTCCGATACATGTCTGCATCAGTACCGACGAGAGAAGAATGACGTATTTCCGCATGCATCTCCTTTGGTCTCTGTCGCCGATGCGGTCGCGCGGATTCGCCGCCCGCATCACGCATTCGTCGCGACTGCCCGCGGCCAATCCGGCCGGAGGCGGGCCTGCACTTCCCAGGCGTCCAAGAGCGTCAGCGCCACCATGGCTTCCACCACCGGCACGATGCGCGGCACGATGCACGGGTCGTGCCGGCCTGCGACGTTCAGCGTCCTGTCGTTGCCATGCACGTCCGCGGTCTGCTGCTCGGTTGCGATCGAGGGCGTCGGCTTGACCGCCACGCGGGCGACAAGGGGTTGCCCGGAGGAGATGCCGCCGAGGACGCCGCCGGCGTTGTTGGAAAGGAACGCCCCGTTCGCCATCGGATCGTTGTTCTCCGAGCCGCGCAGGGACGCGCAGGCGAAACCGCAGCCGAACTCGACGCCCTTGACCGCGCCGAGCGAGAAGAGCGCCGCGGCCAGCCGCGCGTCCAACTTGGAGAAGACCGGATCGCCCAGGCCCGGCGGCACGCCAAGCGCCTCCACCTGCACGATACCGCCGACGGAATCGCCCTGCCGCCTGGCCTCCAGGACCAATGCCTCCATCTTCCCGGCGGCTTCGGCGTCGGGGCAGCGCACCGGATTCTTGTCGATGTGAGCGGGGTCGACTCGATCCGCGACGATATCGCCGATCCGTATCGTATACGCCCGGATCGTCACGCCGCGTGCCGCGAGGATCGTCCGGGCCACGGCCCCGCCGGCGACGCGGGCGGCGGTCTCGCGTCCGGAGGAGCGCCCGCCGCCGCGGTAGTCGCGGATGCCGTATTTCTGCCAGAAGGTATAGTCCGCGTGGCCCGGGCGGAACAGATCCTTGATCGCTTCGTAATGCGACGGGCGGCTGTCGGCATTTCTGATCAGCATGGCGACGGGGGCGCCGGTCGTCTTGCCCTCGAATACGCCGGAGACGATCTCCACCGCGTCCGACTCCCTGCGCGCGGTCGCGACGGCGCTCTGCCCCGGCCGCCGGCGGTCCAGGTCCTGCTGAACGTCCGCCGCCGACAAGGACAGGCCCGGACGAACGCCATCCAGCACCGCGCCGATCATCGGCCCGTGGCTCTCGCCGAAGGTGGTCAGGCGAACGATATCGCCGAGCGTATTGGGCGCGTTCGCCAGGACCGCGAGTTCGCAGTGAAGGCTGTCGACGATCTCGTCGAGAATCGCCTCCATATTCTCCGTCTCGGTATCGATATGAACATCACACCGGAGCGAAAGCACTTCGTCGATGCAGTCGACGCGCTCGAGGAAGGCCGCGCGCGGATCGCCCGTCGCCTGGAGATAGGCCGGCAGCGGATCTTGAGGAATGCGATTCCACAGGCATTCCGGGCTTGCTTTCAGATAAACCCACAACGACGAGGGGCGGAGCAAATGCCGCGATTCGTGGTGGAGCATCGTCGACCCGCCCGTGGCCAGAACCATGTATCCGTGTCGATCCAGTTCGGCGATGGCGTCTCGCTCGACCAGGCGGAACGCTTTCTCGCCGAGCGTTTTGTACAGGGCGGCGCAGGATTCCGTCTCGCGCCCCTTCTCCGCGGCCCGTTCCAATACCAGTTCGTCAAGATCGAAATACGGTATAGACAAGCGTTCGGCCAGGGCGGTGCCGATGGTGGTCTTGCCCGAGCATTTCGGGCCGGTGATAACGATTTTCATGATTCACTCGCCTCAAATCCGGGTTGCGCGATCCCGGCGCACCACGAAGAAACGAAAAAACGAGAGGCGCCCTCATGGCGTTCTCTCGGTTCATATGCCCGGACGCGTCGCGCTGCGCTTCGTCCGGCCCTAGCCCGTTATGTCTGTCGCGTCGCGGCAACCCGAAGCCCGGCCGCGGCCCCGCCTCGAATCGTCGCCCGACATCCTATTCATTTCGTCGCGCCAGTCAAGACTTCTTCACGGAGTTCTCTCCGACGCTACGGGGCGTGGCTCTCGTCGCGCTCGAGCGGGGATTCGAGCGTGAAGACGATCAGCCGCTCGCCGGTTCGCGTGCTGATATCCGTGTGCAGGCTCTGGATGCCGACGCCGACAAGATCGCGGATGGCCGCCTCCAGAACCGGCCGGGCCTTCTCGATCAGTTGCATGCGCGTCTCCTTGATCAGCTCCCGCCCGCGCCCGTCCTCGTCCGAATTGGCAAGGTGATACTCCGCGCGCGTAATAACGCCGCGCAGCCGGACGATGATCATGTCGTCGACGATGAACGTGCGCGTTTCCGTCGGACCGCGCCCCATGTATTCCTTCTCGAACCTGATCAACGCTTCGCTGATCGCGGCTTCGAGCCGTCCTTTCGATCCAGGCATGACAGTCTCCTCCGGCCCCGCAACAGCGGCAAAATACCGCGGGAATGCCGAGCGCGCAAGCCCGCTTCGCGGAAAACCGGCCGGGGAGTCTTGCGGCCCGTGTGCGCCGGACGAAATCATGACGGGGAAATCAGGGGCTATCGACCTTCGGATCTCCAATGGAACATCAGAGCCGCCAAGCACAATCGACAGCGTCATTATTTTACGCTGTATGCCGGAATCCCCCGGCCGCCTTCCCCACGGCCGGGATTTGACGGCTTCGCTTCTGCTCCCCGCCGGCGCCGTAGTCGACGAGTTCCATGGCGACGTCGCCGCCGCGCTGTCAACGGAAAGATTTCGCCTGCGCGCACGCGATGCCCGCGAGAGCGCCGCCACCATCTGCGAACAAGTCAATAACTGCGCGAAAAATCAGCAATTGATCGATTTCCCTGCCTGTCGGCGTCGCGCTCGGCACGAGAATATAACTCATAACCTCTATTAAAATAACGACTTGCGTGTTTCTCCGGAACTCTGGCACGCCGGCTGTTTTGGGTTTCGCAGTCAATAAAGCGGCATGACGAGAGCTGCTCGAAAAAACAGTTAAAAATTCGTAAGTCACTTGATTTCTGTACGGATGAGCAGTATAAGTGCCGAAAGACGGATAGAGTCGCTGTTCGGATGTGCAGAAACGGAGGCATGGCGATGAAAGACCTGACCGAGAAACAGCGCGCGGTGTTCGATTATCTGCTGCACTGCATCAGTGAGGAGAACTACACTCCGACGGTGCGCGAGATCGCCGGGCATTTCGGCTTCCGTTCTACCAACGCCGTGCGCGATTACCTCGCGGCGCTCGAGCGCAAAGGCTATATCCACCGCCGCGCCGGCAGCAGCCGCGGCATCGAGATCGACGAGGCCCACATGCCCCGCGGGGGCGTGCCGATCGTCGGGCGCGTCGCCGCCGGGGCGCCGATCACGGCGGTGGAGAATCTCGAGGGGTATCTCGATCTATCGGAACTCTACGACGAACGACACTACGCCCTGCGCGTCCGGGGCGACAGCATGATCGACGTCGGCATCTGGGACGGCGATTTCGTCATCGTCCGCGAGCAGGCGCAGGTGGAGGAGAACGCGATCGGCGTGGCCATCGTCGAGGGCGAGGCCACGGTCAAGCGCATCCGCCGCCGCGGCGCCACGGTGGAGCTGATCCCGGAGAACGATCTCTACCGCCCCGTCGAGGTGGATCTGGCCGCGACAGACTTTCGCGTCGGCGGGCGGGTGGTGGGGGTTCACCGGGTGATTCCGTAACGGAGACGCGCGCGAAGCGCGGGTGGTTTTCTGGCAACCGACGAGGGCGCAGGCCCGAGAACGAGAAAGGGGTAGACCATGGCACGGAAGAAGAACGAGAAGGCGATGCCCGACGCGGACCGCAGCGGCCGCGACAAGGCTCTTGCGCGAACTATCGACGAGATCGGCAAGCGTTTCGGCAACGAGTCGATCATGCGCCTCGGGCAGGACTACAAGGCCGCCTGCGACGCGATCACCACCGGCAGCCTCGCGCTGGACGCGGCCATCGGCATCGGCGGCGTACCGCGCGGGCGCGTGGTGGAGTTCTACGGTCCCGAGAGCTCGGGCAAGACCACGCTGGCGCTGCACGTGGTGGCCAACACCCAGAAGGCCGACGGCGTCGCGGCCTTCATCGATGCCGAGCACGCGCTCGACCCGAGCTACGCGCGCAAACTCGGGGTGGACCTGGACAACCTGCTTGTCTCGCAACCCGACTCGGGCGAGCAGGCGCTGGACATCTGCGAACTGCTGGTCCGCTCGGGTGCGGTGGACGTGGTGGCCATCGACTCGGTGGCCGCGCTCACCCCGCAGGCGGAGCTCGACGGCGAGATGGGCCAGAGCCACGTCGGGCTCCAGGCGCGACTGATGAGCCAGGGCCTCAGGAAGCTCACCGGCATCGTCAAGAAGTCCAACTGCACGGTGATCTTCATCAACCAGATCCGCATGAAAATCGGCGTCATGTTCGGCTCGCCCGAGACCACCCCCGGCGGCAACGCGCTGAAGTTCTACGCCTCGCTGCGGCTGGACATCCGCCGCATCGGCCAGATCAAGAAGGGCGACGAGTCGGTGGGCAACCAGACCAAGGTAAAGGTGGTCAAGAACAAGGTCGCCCCGCCGTTCCGCCTGGCGCATTTCGACATTCTCTTCGACCACGGGATCAACACCGACGGCGAGCTGATCGACCTGGGCGTCGAGCAGAAGCTGCTGCAGAAGAGCGGCACCTGGTTCAGCTACGGCGAGACGCGCTTGGGGCAGGGGCGCGACCGGGCGTGCGAGTTCCTCCGCGACAACCCGGATATCCGCAGCGAGATCGAGACCAGGCTGCGCGACATCTACTTCGGCGATCCGGAAGATGCGAGCGGAGAGACCGAAGCCGCGACCGAAGCCGCGACCGAAGCCGAGGACGAGCCGGTCGAGGAACTCGAAGAAGCGGTGGCCTGAACGCGAAAATCTCGAGGAGGCGAACCATGGAACTCAAGACCCGTTACGGCGACTACGGCATCCACGGCGCGAAGGAGGCGAACCTGGTCGAGGTCTGCGCGGCGACGCGGGCGGAGCTGGAGGAATTGCGCGCGGCGTTCCCGAAGCTCCGCTTCTTCGAGCTCGGCCGCGCCGGGCGCGCGGGTTACGCCGTCTCGTTGAGCGTGCCGCGCAACATCGTCGGCCGCATCGTGCAGGATCTGGTGCTGGAGATCGACGACACCGAGCCGATCCCGGCGGAGCACGCCGCCGCGCCGGCGGGGAACGTGCGGCGGGTCGATTTCTGCCGGCCGCTGGCGGTGGCGCTGGGGGCGTAAGGGCGTTTCGATGGACACGCAGCAGAAGCTCGAGATACTCGCCGACGCCTCGCAGTACGACCTGGCCTGCGCCTGCGGCACCAAAGGCGGCGACGATCATCGCAAGCGCGCCGACGGGCGGTCGGATCGCTGGCTCTATCCGGCCTCGCTGACCGCGCGGCGGATCGTCAAGGCGCGCAAGGAAGGCGCTTTCCGTTCGCTGCGACAGGTCGGGTTGAAGGGCAAGCGCCTCGCCACGGTCGCCCGGTACGTGGTCCCCAACTGATCCCCTCATGCCGCCGCGCCGAGCCCCCCTTCTTCGGCGCGGCGGCCCTCCTTGCTTGACAGCGTCGTCCTCACGGCTAGAATCCGTCTTGAGTGGCCGGGACCCGCCGGCCTTCCTTTTTGGGATAGCCGATGACCGAGACTGCGGCCTGGCTGCAATGCATCAATCCCGACTGCGACGCCCGCTTCGACCTGAGGCAGGCGCTCAGCGCGTGCCCCACGTGCGCCAATCTGCTGGACGTGCGCTACGACTGGAATCGGGCGGACGTTCCCGACGATCCGAAGACGCTCGGTCGCGTCGAGATTCCCGTCGGCGGACTCGGGCGTATCAGCGGCGTCTGGCGCTTCGGCGCGCTTCTGCCGTTCGCGCGCGCGGAGGACCGCGTCACCATCGGCGAGGGGCATACGCAGTTGCGGCCGTCGCCGCAGGTGGCCGACTATGCCGGGTTGAACCGGTCGAACCTGTGGCTGCAGTACGAGGGGCTCAACCCCTCGGGCAGCTTCAAGGACAACGGCATGGCCGCCGCGTTCACGCACGCCAAAGCGGTCGGCGCCACCGTCGCCGCCTGCGCCTCGACCGGCAACACCAGCGCCAGCCTCGCCGCGTTCGCCGCCGCGTCGGGTTTGATGCGGGCGATCATCTTCATCGGCGAGGGCAAGATCGCCTACGGCAAGCTCTCGCAGGCCCTGGACTACGGTGCGCTGACGCTGCTGATCAAGGGCGACTTCGACGACGCCATGGCGCGCGTGCAGGAGGTCTGCCGCGAGGAAGGCATCTATCTGGTGAACTCGCTCAACGCTTTCCGCCTCGAGGGGCAGAAGACGATCATGTTCCGCGTCCTGGAGGGGCTGGGCTGGAACCCGCCGGACTGGCTGGTCGTCCCGGGCGGCAACCTCGGCAACTCCTCGGCTTTCGGCAAGGCGTTTCGCGAGCTCAGGCACCTGGGCCTGATCGACCGCGTGCCGCGGCTGGCGGTAATCAACTCCACCGGCGCGCCGACGCTGCACCGGCTGGTCAACGAACGCGGCTTGACGTGGAACAGCGGGCGTGTGGACGACGAAACGATCAACGCGTATTACGCGGAGCTCGCCACGAGGAACGAGCGCGCGCATACGCTCGCCAGCGCCATCGAGATCAACCGGCCGGTCAACCTGAAGAAATGCCTGCGTGCGCTGGCGTGGACCGACGGCGTGGTGCGCGCGGTGAGCGACCAGGCGATCCTCGACGCCAAGGCGCGCGTCGCCCGCGAGGGACTGGGGTGCGAGCCGGCGAGCGCGGCCAGCGTGGCCGGGCTGAAGGCATTGATCGAAGAAGGCGTGATCGACAAGGAGGCACGGGTGGCGTGCGTGCTGACCGGGCATCAGCTCAAGGATCCGCACGCGACCGTGGCCTATCACAGCGCCGGCGAAGACGAGCTGCGGGCCGACTACGGCTCGTACGGTGTCGACGCCGCGGTTCACGCCAACAAACCGGTGCCGGTGGCCAACGACCTCGGCGCCATTATCGATACGATCCGCGAGGCGGAGGGAAGGGCATGATCAGCGAAGAGAAACCGGTGCGCGTGGCGATCAATGGCGCGGCCGGACGCATGGGCCGGCGGCTGATGGCGCTGGCGGTGGCCGACGAGGGGCTCGCGCTCGTCGGCGCGCTCGAGTACGCGGCCCATCCGGCGCTCGGAAAGGATATCGCCCAGATCGAGCCCGAGGCCAAGGCGCGCGCGGTGCTCGCCGCGACGCTGGACACCGACGCCGACGTGCTGGTCGACTTCTCCGCGCCCGAATCGACCGTGCAGCGCGCGCGGGAAATGGCGCAGATGGGCGTCGCGCTGGTGGTCGGCACCACGGGCTTGAATCCGGAGCAGGAAGCGGCGGTGCGGGAGGCCGCGACGGCGGTGCCGGTGCTGCACGCGAGCAACTACTCGCTCGGGATCAACCTGCTGCTGCGCGTGGCCGCGGAGGTGGCCGCGGCGCTGGGCGAGGACTTCGACATCGAGATCGCCGAGAGCCATCACAACCGCAAGGCCGACGCCCCCAGCGGCACGGCGATGTCGCTGGCGCGGTCCGTCTGCGAGGCGACGGGGCGGACGGCGGCGACGGATCTGGTCTACGGCCGGCAGGGGCGGCCGGGGCCGCGCAGCCGCCGGGAGATCGGCGTTCACGCGCTGCGCCTGGGATCGGTGACGGGCGAGCATACCGTCCACTTCGGCAGCCTCTTCGAGCGGATCGAACTGACCCACCGCGCCGAGACGCGCGACGTCTTCGCCGCCGGGGCGCTGCGCGCGGCGAAGTGGCTGGCCGGACGCGAACCGGGAATGTATTCGATGAACCACGTCTTGTTTGGAGGCTGACACCCGCATGGATATCCAGCCCGCGGAACGTCTGCAGAAGCTGCCGCCGTATCCTTTCGCGCGCCTGCGCCAGCGCATCGCGCAGAAGAAAGCCGAGGGCGCCGACGTCATCACCCTCGGCATCGGCGATCCGGACCGGCCGACGCCGGACCCGGTGATCGAGGCGCTCTGCCGCACCATCGCCGACACGGACGACCCGAACCGCCACCGCTACGGCTGCGACGTGCCGGTGCCGGAGCTGCCCGAGGCGATCAAGGAGTTCTACCGGCGCCGCTACGGCGTTACGCTGCAGGGCGACCAGGTACAGGTCACCGGCGGCAGCAAGGACGCCATCGTCAAGCTCGCCCTGGGGATCATGAATCCCGGCGACATCGGCATCGCGCCCTGCCCGGGCTACCCGACCTACAACATCGGCCACGTCTTCGCCAGCGCCACGACGCATCGCGTGCCGCTGCGGGCGGAGAACGCGTTCCTGCCGGATCTGGACGCCATCCCCGCGGAGGTGAAGCGGCTGGCCAAGGTGCTCTGGCTGAACTATCCGAACAACCCGACCACCGCCACGGCGGACCTGTGCTTCTTCCAGAAAGCCGTCGATTTCGGCCGCGAGCACGGCATTCTCATCGCTCACGATTCGGCCTATTCCGAGAACACCTACGAAGGATACAAGGCGCCGAGCATTCTCGAAGTCGACGGCGCCGAAGAGGTGGCGGTCGAGTTCTTCAGCCTCAGCAAGGCGTTCAACATGACCGGCTGGCGCATGGGCTGCCTGGCGGGCAATCCCTCGGCGGTCAAGGCGCTGAAGCTGGTCAAGGACAACGTCGACAACGGATCGCTCCGCGCCATCCAGTTCGCCGCGGCCACGGCGCTCGATCGGGCCGAGGCGATCTTCGCGGAGGTCAACAGCGTCTACCGCAAGCGGCGCGACATGGTCGTCGACGCGCTGAACCGGGCCGGCTGGCCGGTGCAGACGCCGCAGGCGACGATCTACGTCTGGGCGCCGGTGCCGGAGAAATTCGGCGGCGACAGCGGCGCTTTCGCCGAGACGCTTCTGGACAAAGCCGGCGTGGTGGTCACGCCCGGCCGCGCCTTCGGCGAACACGGCGAGGGTTTCTACCGCATCTCGCTGACCTATCCGGATGAGGTATTGGAGGAGGCGCTCGGGCGCATTGTCCAGACCGGTTCGAAATCCTGATCCGGACGAGTATTTTCCGTCATGAAAACGGCTTACATCGGCCTGGGCGCGAATCTCGGCGACCGGGCGACGAATCTGGAGAATGCGGTTAAACGACTGGAGTTGATCGCCGGCGTGCATATAATAGAGGTTGCGCCGGTCATCGAGACCGAACCGGTGGGGGGGCCGCCCGGCCAGGCTCCGTACTTGAACACGGTCGCGGCCGTGGAGACGGAGCTCGAGCCCGAGGCGCTGCTGGCGGCATGCCTGGCAATCGAGCAGGCGCTGGGCCGCGCGCGCGGGAGCGAGACGCGCTGGGGTCCGCGGACGCTGGATCTGGACCTGCTCCTGTACGGCGAGGCGGTGATCGAAAGCCCCGCGCTGACGGTGCCGCACCCGCGCCTGCACGAGCGCCGCTTCGTCCTGGAACCGCTGGCGGCCATCGCGCCCGAGGCGCGTCATCCGGTTCTGCAGCAGACCGTGCGCGAACTGCTGGACGCTATCGAGTAGCGGAGGCCGATCATGTATCGCAACGCCGTCATCGCCATCGCCAACGAGAACATGAAACCGCGCAAACCCATCGCCGAACGGGAGGCGGGTTACCTTTACTGCCACGGACTGCGCGCGGCCAAGATCGCGCTGGACCTGGCCGACGCCGTCGACGAGGCCGGCGCGGTGGACCGCGATGTCCTCTTCGCCGGAGCGCTCTTCCACGACGTCGCCAAGGGGCAGAAGCCGCACGCGCGCATCGGCGCGGAGATGATTCGAACGCTTCTGGCGCCGGTCTGCACACCCGCGGAACTCGGGGCCGTGGCCGACCTGGTGCGTCGACACAACAAGCGCGGCGATGTCGATACGACCGCGCTGAAGCTGCTGCAGGACGCCGACACGCTCGATCACGTCGGCGCGCAGCAGGTATGGATGACCTTCCAGTGGGTGGCGTATCACGAGCAGTCGCAGAAAGACGCGCTGGCCTGGATCCGCGGCGAGCAGAACCGCTACTGGCTCGATACGCTGCGCGAGCGACTGCATTTCGACATTTCGCGCGAACGGTTCGCGCAACGCGTGGCGCTGAGCGAGGCTTTCTTCGAGGCGCTCGAGCGCGAGCAGGGCTGGCCGCTGGGCGTGGCGATGACGAGGTAAG
Organism: uncultured Planctomycetaceae bacterium; assembly: GCA_964457365.1. GTDB lineage: Bacteria > Planctomycetota > SZUA-567 > SZUA-567 > SZUA-567 > CAYWFP01. The sequence continues at coordinate 7,153 of CAYWFP010000007.1, read as the reverse complement.
ATATTCTTCATGCAGGTGATCCACGGCATCGAGACCATGCAGGAGTGGGCGCTGACGAGCCTTCGCGGCGGGACGGACTGCGGCTTCGTCCCGACCATGGGCGCGCTGCACGAGGGGCACCTATCGCTCGTCGACCGGGCCGTGGCCGAAAACGACAACGTGGTGATGAGCATCTTCGTCAATCCGATCCAGTTCAACGAGGAAGGCGATTACCAGAGCTACCCGGTGGACCTGGAGCTGGACGCGCGCCTGGCGGAGGAGGCCGGCGTCGACGTGCTCTTCGCGCCCACGCCCGAAGCGATGTACGCGCCGGGGCGCGACACCATCGTCCAGGTCAACCGCCTGGCCAGCCGGCTGTGCGGCATCTCGCGCGGACGCGGCCACTTCATCGGCGTCTGCACCGTCGTGGCCAAACTCTTCAACATCGTCATGCCCCGGCGGGCGTACTTCGGCCAGAAGGACGCCCAGCAGGCGATCATCATCCAGCGCATGGTCACGGACCTGAACTTCCCCGTCGAGATCGTCGTCTGCCCGATCGTGCGCGAGGAGGACGGCCTGGCGATGAGCAGCCGCAACGTCCGCATTCCGCCGGAGCTGCGCCCGAGCGCATTGCGCCTGCACCACGCGCTGGAGCACGGCCGCGCGGCCATCGCCGAGGGCGAGCGCGACGCGGCGCAGTTGATGAACGCGATGGCGGAGCAGATGCTGGAGGAACCTTGCGTCGAGGTGGACTATATCGATATCCTCTCGCCGGAGACGCTCGAGGACGTCGCGCGCGTCGACGACGTGGTGCTGATCGCCGGCGCCGTGCGCGTCGGGGGTGTGCGCCTGATCGACAACGTGCTGGTCGATCCGGGGCGCTGAGAAAAGGAGCCGCATGTTGCGCCATATGCTCAAGAGCAAGATTCACCGCGCCACCATCACCGGCGCGGACCTGGACTACGAAGGCTCGCTCTCGCTGGGGCCGGGGCTGCGCGAGGCGGCCGATCTGCTTCCCGGCGAGAAGGTGCTGGTGGTCAATATCACCAACGGCGCGCGTTTCGAGACCTATATCATGGAGGGCGGCTCGGGCGAGGTCTGTCTCAACGGCGCGGCCGCGCGCCTGGGGCATCGCGGCGACAAGGTCATTATCATGAGCTACTGCCTGTTGGAAGAGGCGGCCGCGCGCGCGCACCAGCCCGTTCGCGTTCTCGTCGACGAGAACAACGCCGTCCGCCGGACGACCCACTGAGCGGTTCACGGGAGAGCCATGCATCGCATCCTCTTGCACCTGCCGGTGCCCGGCGTAGACGGCGGCGTGCCGATCTACAGCTACGGCTTCATGCTCATGATCGGCTTCGTCGCGGCGCTCTGGCTCGCCGCGCGCCGCGCGCCGCGCTTCGGCATGAACCGTGACCAGGTGTACGACCTGGGCCTGCTGATGATCATCAGCGGCATCGTCGGCGCCCGCGCCGCGTTCGTCTTCATCGAGATGGAGGAGCCGCTCCAGTCGCTCGGCCAGGCCTTGGCCATCTGGCAGGGCGGCCTGGTCTTCCAGGGCGGGCTCCTGCTGGCGCTTGTCGCCACCGTCGTCTATCTGCGCTGGAAGAAGCTCTCCATCAGCGCCGCGGCGGACGTCTACGCGCCGGGCCTGGCCCTCGGCGTGGCGTTCGGACGGATCGGGTGTTTCCTCAACGGCTGCTGCTGGGGGCGGCTCTGCCATCCGGAATTCCCGCTCGGGGTGCGCTTTCCCGTCACCGGCCAGTTCCCCCACGAGCCGCCGATGCTGCAGAACGTCAACCATTTCTACTATTACCAGCCCGAGGCGCTCGCGCGCGCGGCCGAGGCGGCCGGCATCGACCCGTCGGCCGTGAGTTTTCCGCTGTCGGTGCATCCGGCGCAGCTCTACAGCGCCGCGGCGTTGCTGGCGATCACGCTGCTGCTGCTCTGGATCGACGGGCGCCGGGGCGGCCCCGGCTTCGCCTCGTACAAGCCTGCGCCCGAGGGCGAGGGCCTGCGCCTGCCGCGGCCGGGCGGGGTGGTGATGCTCAGCTTCTTCATCCTCTACTCGGTCTTCCGCTTCTTCGTCGAATTCGTTCGCGACGACACGCCGCTGCACGTCCTGGTCGAGGGGCTGCCGGCGCTGCGCATGGGGCAGATCCTGGCGCTGGCGACGCTCGCGGGCAGCGCGCTGGTCCTGCTCTGGCTGCGCCGGCGAGAGCGCAGAAACGCGCCGCCACCCGGAGAGTCCTCGTGAGCGGCGCGGACTCGCGCCCTCCCGTATCGATGCTCGTCCGCGCGCCGAACTGGCTCGGCGACTGCGTCATGGCCTTGCCGACCTTCGCGGCACTGCGCGAGGCCCTGCCGCGGACGCGGATCGTCGCGGCGGTGCGCGCGCACCTGCGGGCCTGCTACGACGCCTGCGCCGATATCGACGAGGTCGCGGTCGTGCCGCCGGCAGCACGCGGGGCGGGCGGGCTCGTGTCGCTCTGGCGCGCAGGCGCAGCGTTGCGTTCGCGGCGCTTCGACGCCGGCCTGCTTCTGACCAACAGCTTCTCCTCGGCGCTCTGGCTCTGGCGCACCGGCACGCGCCGGCGCATCGGCTATGCCCGCGACGGCCGGCGGCTTCTGCTGACCGAGCCGGTCGCGGCAAGACCGGCGCTGCTGGCGGCGCATCAGGCGGATTACTATCTGCATCTGGCCGCCCGGTTCGGGGCCGATCCGCGTCCGCGACAGCCGCGGCTGGTGCTTGCCGAAACCGATCGCGAAGAGGCCAGGCAGGCGTTGCGGGCGCGGAACGTGGGCGCGGCGTATCTGTTGATCGCCCCCTTCAGCGCCTACGGCGAGGTCAAGGACTGGCCGGCCGAACGTTACGCCGCCGTTGCCGAACGCGCGGTGCGGGAGTGGGATCTCGACGTGGTGGTGGCCGGCACGCCGGCCCAGCGCGAGGCCGGCGGAACGATCTGCGTTCATCCACGCATTCACAACCTCGCCGGCGCGACCGGCCTGGGCGGATTCTGCGGCCTGATCGATACGGCGAGGCTGTTTCTGGGCGGCGACTCGGGCGGCGCACACGTGGCCGCGGCGCTCGATAAGCCGACGGTGGTCGTCTTCGGCATTACCGAGCCGTCGAGGACGCGCGCGCTCGGACGGCGTGTCGTCAACGTCGGCCGCGGCGGCGCGGTTACGCCGAACCTGAACGATCCGGCCGTCCGGAAGGCCGCGCGCGAGGCGCTGGCGGCGGTGAGTCCCGACGAGGTCTTCGCCACTCTTGCCAATGCGCGCGCGGACCGATAGCAACCGGGAAAGACGCAACTTCGAACGGAGGTATCGTCCGGTCGCACAACCGGCACCGGAAAGATCGAACTCGGCTGAAATCGTGGCCGATCATGGCGCAAGTGATGGTGAGATCGCCAGCACGAAAGGACGCCATGGTTGTCCAATGCCGGGAGTGCAAACGCATCCGCGTCGACGGGGAATTCCGCCTGCCGTGGCCCGGGGAGCTCAACGACGAGGTCGCCGAGACCTACTGCCTGCGTTGCGCGCAGGAGATCCTCGCGCGCATTCAGGACGGCGAATTCGCTCGCATCGCCGATCGCCGCGCCGCCAGGCGCCGCGCAGCGCTGTAGCGCGGTTACCGGAAACCTTTTTGCCCCAAGCGGTTGCGGCCGTTGCCCCTGGTTTCCTTCCAATCGCAAGTCAATTCTTGACAGCGCCCCCGCTTGCGGCTATATTGTTTTGTTTTACGGAATCGTCACAAGGACAGGACCATGGCTGCCAAGAAGAAATGCCGTTCGACCAAGACCGCCGAGCGCGCCAGGCTGATGAAGGAACGCCGGCGTCTGCATCGCAAGCTGCGCGCGAAAAAGGCCGCCAAGGCCGCCAAGGGCCCCGACGGCAACAAGCGCAGGACCAAGACCCATCCGCACCGCCGCACCTCGGCATTGCGCTAGTACCCCGCGATACGCGTCCAAGCCACAGCCTTCGCCAGTGCGGAGGCTGTTTTCGTTTCCCGCGTTTCAACCGCGCGCGCGCCGGCCGGTCCTGTGCGCCAGCCGCAACTCCAGGCGTCTGACAAGAAGCGACAGGCAGAGCGTCAGAATCAGGTACATCGCCGCTACGGCGAGCCAGACCTCGAAGCTGCGGTGGGTCGTCGCGACGATCTGCCTGCCCTGAAACGTCAACTCCGGCACCGAGATGAGCGAGACCATCGCCGAATCCTTGATCATGCTGATGAACTGCCCGCCCAGCGCCGGCAGCACGGAGCGCAGCGCCTGCGGCAGGATGACGTGGCGCAGCGTCTCGCCGCGGCCGAGGCCCAGCGCGGCGGCGCCTTCCCACTGCCCGCGCGGCACGCTCTCGATGCCGCCGCGGACGATCTCGGCGATATAGGCCGCCCTCGAAGAGACTGAGCGAAAGGACCGCCGCGGCGAAGCGGCCGATGCCGAGGATGTGCGCGATGACGAAGTAGCCGATCAGGATCTGGATCAGCAGCGGCGAGTTGCGGATCGTCTCCAGGTACAGGCGCGCGCGCGCGCGCCCCAGCACGCTTCCCGACAGGCGCAGCAGTGCGCTCAGCAGCCCCACGGCGAACGCGCAGACGAGGCCGAGCGCCGAAAGCGCGAGCGTAACGCCGAGGCCTTTCAGGAGCGGTCCGGGCGCGAACCCCTGTTCGTTCCAGATATAGAGATATTATGGAATGTTGTGCCACTGCCAGTGATATTGCAGCGTCAGCGCGCCGCGGGCGAAGAGGACGGCAAGCAGCGCCGCGCCGAGAAGGAGCAGCCACCCCGGCAGCGTGACGGCGCGGAGATACCGGATTGCCGGGTGTATCGAAGTCATGGCGTGCGGCTCTGTCATGGATTCGTGACGGACTCCCCCCTCCCGCGAGCAGCTTAGGACCCGTTAAGCAATAAGATCGGGATTTCTGAAATTATTGCTTAACGGGTCCTTAGCAAAGCGTGCGTTTCCGACAAACAAAAGCGGATGCTCCGCCCCGGCGCGCGAATCCCGCCGGGGCGGTTTTTTCATTTTTTCGTGAGAGAAACCGCTCCCGCCTTCGCACAGCACGGTGCAGCGAGCGGCATCATCGGCGAGACAACGGAGTGCGGCAGAGACAGCGTCACCGCAGGGGTGACGAATCGACATCATACGGATCATGAAGAAGAAAGGGGCGAAAATGCGTAACGTACGGAACGGGATCGTGGGCTTACTGGTGCTCTTCGGAACCTTGTTCTGCGGCGGCAACGACGCGGCCGCGAGATGATGCGCAAGCTGGTCTTCGACATGCAGCAGAACTCCAACGAGCGTCGCCGGCTGCTCGCGCTCTCGCGCCAGTTGACGCAGGCCAATCTGGCCTTTATCGGCCTGCTCGAGCAGTTCAACAACCGTTCGCTGAGTGACCGGCGGCGGCGCGAAATCAGTTCCGGTCGCGCGCGCGATCAGATCATCCGGCGGCTGCACGTCCAGTTCCGCCGCTTCTGGGCCGCGCGCGGCTTCCGCATCGCCTGAACCGCCTCTTCCCGCCGCCTCTTCCCCCGCGTCGGCACGGCCTGCGCGGGGGCTTGCCATTGGCGTCGTTGTCGCATTGTTTCGCGGCACGCGCGGCAGCTTCGCAGAGTCGATAAAGGACTATCCAGCCGGCATTAATGAGACGCGATGCGAATAATTATATTTCTGACAAAGCGGTTGACCTTTTCGGGAAGCGGGTTAAGGTGTGATTTGTGAAATCAGTAACAGCAGCGGGCCGGCGTTTTGCGATCCCCTGAATTACGGCTGGCGCCGACCCGGCATGCCCTGCATGAAACGGACAATCCGGTATGTCGTATGCGCGGGGCATCCGTCCTGTGGGTTCCGCTGAAGACCCGGAAAAGGAGAGGGAGGATGGCGAAGATTTTGATCGTGGACGACGATCCGATCATGGTGGATTCCGCGAAGTTGTGCCTGGAGAAGGACGGGCACGATGTCATGGCCGCGCACAACCGGGCCGACGGCATGAAGGCTATCGAAGCCAACATGCCGGATCTGCTGATTCTGGACGTGATGATGGAGCAGCCCGACGACGGCATCGCCATGGCGCAGGAACTGAAGCGCAGCAGCTTCTCCAAGCCCATCCTGATGCTGACGAGCATGGGCAAGGTGATCGGCAACGAGTACGGCAAGGACGAAGAGGTCAATCCGGTGGACGAGTTCCTGGAGAAACCGGTCAAGCCCGCCGTGCTGATCGAGAAAGTCAACGGACTGTTGACCAAATAGAAAGGAAACCCCGATGCTGGTGACCGGACAGGACAAACTGACCGCGGAACTGAAGGCGCTGGTCGGGAAGCACGGCACCGACCGCGGCGCCCTCATCCCGATTCTGCAGAGCGTGCAGCGCAAGTACCACCACATCTCCGATTTCGCCATGCAGACCATCGCCGACATGCTCGGCATCCACCCGGTGGAGGTCTACAGCGTAGTGACGTTCTACGCCTTCCTCAAGCCCGAGTACCAGGGCCGCTTCGTCATCCGCCTCTGCCGGACGATCAGCTGCGACCTGGCCGGCAAGGAGCGCGTGGCCAAGCAGCTCGAGAACGACCTCGGCGTCAAGTTCGGCGAGACCACGCCCGACGGGCGCTTCAGCCTCGAGTGGGCCAATTGCATCGGCATGTGCGACCAGGGGCCGGCGATGCTGGTCAACGACCAGGTCTTTACCCAGGTCACGCCGGAGAAGGTGCACGACATCCTGGAGGCCTGCAGCAAGGTCTTCGGTCCGCATACCCTGCAGCAGATGGAGGAGCATGTCTTATGACCGCCACGGATATCAACAGCATGACCCTGGCGCAGGTGGCGCCGGGTGCCGGGCTGCAAGCGGCGCTGGGCAAGTCCCGGGCCGACGTGATCGGCGAGATCGGCGCCTCGGGCATGAAGGGCCGCGGAGGCGCGGGCTTTCCGACGGGGGTGAAGTGGAACCTCGCCGCCGCCGCCAAGAACCCGAAGAAGCACATCGTCTGTAACGCCGACGAGGGCGAACCGGGCACCTTCAAGGATCGCGTGATCCTGACCGAGTGGCCGGATCTGCTGTGCGAGGGGATGACCATCGCCGCTTACGCCGTCGGCGCGGCCACCGGCATCGTCTACCTGCGCGGCGAGTACACCTACCTGCTCAAGGGCCTGGAGGAGACGCTGCAGAAGC
>CAYWFP010000006.1:0-77328 GCA_964457365.1 uncultured Planctomycetaceae bacterium | reverse complement strand
CAGAGCCAATGGCCAACCCCTCCCAGTTGTTCTTGGCGATGTTCGTCGACCCGATGCCCGGGATCAGCCAGGGGTACTTGAACTTGATGCCGGCGTCGTGGCCGAAACGCACCGAGAGGTCCACGTTCGGGAATTGAACATACCCGTCCGGACCGGCATGTTGATGCCCCGGGATATAGCGCTGCTCAAAGGGGCTCGGGTCCTCTCGCAGTTCGCCCACGTGCACACCCGGGCCACCCCGCCCGTCACCCCGCTGAAACGTCACGTAGCGCCGCCGAAAAGGTACTACCGTCCCGTCCTCCTGGGCCGTGGCATCGGCGTTGGCCATGTTGTTGGCAATCACGTCCAGCCGAATGCGCTGGGCCACCATCGCGGATTGCGATACGTCAAGCGCCCCGATCATTGCGTACGCCCTCGAATCGCCCGCAGCAGCCCTTCATACTGACCGCGCAACAAACTCATCGCCAGATCGTAGGACATCGCGTTCTCCGCCACATCCCCCATCAGCGTCTCCAGCCGGGCATTCGTGCCGTCATGAAAAAGCACGTTCTGCGCCGGTTCCACCGCCGGCTCGACCACGATGCCACCCTGCCGACCCGTCGCAAATTGCGCGTTGCCGCGCAACTCCAGCGCCTTCTCTTTGCCGGCCTTCGCCCGGTCCAGCGCCGCGCCCAGCGACGCCTGGAACGACGCCGCATCCAGCCGCCGCGTCGGGTAGTCCGGCGTATCCACGTTCGCGAGGTTCTCCGCCAGCACCTTCTGCCGCTGCTCGGCAAACTGCGCCGCCAGCTCCACGGCGTTGCGTGTGCGCGATGACAGGAGACGGTCGATCCACATAAGCTCAGCTTCCCGAAAACACCCTAGATGTACAGATAACTATCGACGGCCCAATATCCCAGCAAAAGCTTGAGCAGTTGAAATCGGCTCTGCGGGATTTGGGATTATCGGATATTTTGCAAATTGATGAGGAATAGCTATGCCGATTATCCTGTTTATCAATCTCAAGGGCGGTGTTGCCAAGACTGCTACAGCAGTTGCCATTGCCGAGTGTTTCGCAGCCAACGGCAACAAGACATTGCTTATCGATGCCGACCATCAATGCGCGGCGAGCGAACTGCTCATTGGTGCAGATGCAGTTGAGCGCGCCGATAGCAGGAAGCATAGGAAGACACTACATGACCTTCTCGCCTCAATGCTTAGTGATGAGTTCGAAACAGAAACCATCCAACAGTATCTGTTCGCAAACGGTAGCAACATTGGTGGTGGCTTACCGTCACTTTCGGTTCTGCCATGCTCGCTTCGCATTGATGATTTTCAAACTAATGTCAGCAAGGCTCGCCCGCCGCCATCTGGCGCCAGCAATTCGATCATCTCTGCAAAGATGTCCTTGTCACCGTGCCCCTCAACGCGTGATCGACGCAATTCATCTATGAAGCGTTTCAGATGTCCCTCGTAATCGATCTCTTGCTTCGGTTCGATCAAGCTCATGTCCAGATCGTGACAGTGTAGTGCTTCAACGAACGCAGTTCTGCGTTTCAGTGTGGTGTAATCCGACAAGACAAACAACAACGTCTTGACATTGCTCATCTATTGCCTATCGTAACTGCAATAATGTCATGTGTTTGTTCTGCTTGTCGGCCTGGCGCGCATATTGCTGGGCCGATGATAGCCATACTGCAGCCGACGAGGCCGAAAGTGACTTGCCCGATTGCGCCGACTCGACTACGATTGATGTAAGTCAATTGGGCAGAGGGGAACCGATGAGTGATATCGACACCGATAACGCCAGAATCATGCACCGGGAAAAGCCGCGCAAGTCACAGAAACGCATGATCCTCCGCCATGTCTGCCTCGGAATCTCTATCTTGTCACTGTTGGCGCTTGCCTCGCGCTACCTTTATCACGACTACAAGCATGGCACAGACTGGTTCCGGCTCGAAGGTATCCTGATTCTCGAAGCGTTGCTGATTACCTGGCTGACGCGGTCGATCCCGACGATGCGGGCGCTTCAATTCTTCTCGCGCGGCATCTGGTTGTGCATGGGTATCACGCTGCTATTGGGGCAGGGGCTATATTGGCACGTCTTCGGGATCGATCCGAAGCTGTGGTGGATGAGCGGCATCTACATTCCGATCCTGGAAGAAGCGGTCAAGGTGCTGCCGGTCGTACTGGCGATCTGGTGGGGTTGGCGGCGGACACGCACGAGGTTTACCGGTAGCGATATAGTCGTCATGGCGCTTCTGTGCGGGGCGGGCTTCGACATTGTCGAGAAGATGTTCTATCCTGTCGGCGTCAAGGCGTACGACTTCGTCTACGGACCGGCTTTCGGCGGCTTCCATTTCTTTCAAGACGCGCTCGGCGTGAGCATGGGGCGTCACGGTTCGATGGGATTTATCGGGCATGCCGCCGCCGCTGGCTTTACCGCGCTTGGCATCGCGCTCGGAGAGCATATCAAGAGGCTGAAATTTGCGCGTGGCAACTATTGGTGGTGGGTATTGCCGCTGCTATGCTTCTCCTGGGTCGTCTTGGAACACGGCTTGTATAATCTGCGTCAGCAAGCGCGTGATTACCTGGACTATATCGGCCGCGGGCAGTGGACGCCCTGGATTTTCGTCGTGCTGCTGGCGATCGTGATCCTGGTCGACCTGGTGCAGGGAGTCCGCGCGCTTATTGCCAGCCGCGAGCTTCGCAGAACTTGGCGCTATGTTTTGTCTTTTCCGCTGATCATGAAACGAAGGGGAAAAGAGATCGGCATCTGGAACTTGTTAACTTGGCCGTTCGCCATACGCAACCAAATGTATTTGACGCATCAAGTCGCTGGATGCCTCGGGCAAAACGCTCCGGTGCATACGAAAGCATCAAAGAAGAAAGGGGAAAGATAATGATACTGACCGAAATGGCTTCGCTTGCCGGACACCTGGCCAATGCTCCCGCGAGCGTGAACAGTTCCGATGTAGTGATCGACCTGCTTTTATCGGCAATTTCGGACACCGCGCGCGTGATGCAGGCGCACAACGAGTACATGGATCACGAACAACCGCGCGACGAGAATTATCACGAATGGCTTTCAGAGAAGACGGGTGTCGGCACGCCCGATGACTTCTGGCAATGGCTCGAGGAGATGGATCACTTTCCCGAATCCTACGACGATTTCCAGCGTGCGGTCGATATCGCCTCGGAGAATGATCCGTTCTATATTCTTTGGAGAAATGCTACCGGCGGCGACTGGCATGAGTGGAGTAAGCCGTAGGTCGGAACGGAAAGCATTGCGATAGCGAGAGAGGGGAAACGAGATGAAAACGAGCAAGAAGAAATCGAAGCGTTGGCCCTGGGTGCTCGGCGTCCTGTTAATGCTGCTCTTTCTCGCCTCGCCTATCTTGATTCATAACGGTTCGCAGTGGCTCTTCTCTATCCTGCCCTCGCGTTCGAACGAAGAGATTGCCGAGGATGATCTGCCACCGCAGACTGCTTTCTATGACTCGAAGGATGGAATCTGGGAGATGCGCGGACGCACGACCTATGTTCTGCGCGAAATGAAGTTCGCTTCCGAATCGGAGTTGCCGGAGTATACCGAACACATCATTCCCCAAGGCGGCAAGGTGCGCGTTCTTGCCGCGCATGGCCGATGGAAGCAGGTAGAGGTGTTGAAAGACGGAATGGTCGTGGCCAAAGGCTATATCGATGCCGACCGCGTGAACGGACGCAAGGTCGTGGACGAAGCGATTGCCGTCAAGAGTGAAGAGAAGCAAGTTGAGCCCGAGGCGAAGGAAGAATCCGCTTCGTTGAAGACGCGGACGCCCGAGGAGATGGCCGCACAGGCCTTCGCGATCATTGACGAAGCCAAGGCCTTGGTTGAGAAAGGTCAAATTGAGGCCGCGATTGTGAAATACGCCGAAGCGGAGAAGGCGTATACGGAAGTGCTCGAGGTCGCCGACAATGCAACCAACCGCCAGAACTATATCTTCACGCTACAGCAACCGGGATATCAGCTTCTGCTTCTGGGCGACCGACTGAGCAAGGAAGGCAAGTTCATCGAGGCAGCGAAAGCCTATCGGCAATCAGTCGAAAAAAACGAGCGATTGATCGAATTGAGCGGCGAAAAGAAATGGCAACAGAATGTCGATTACGCCAAGCGTGGCTGGGGCAAGGCGCAGATGCTTGCGCGCTCGGAACGAAACGAAGCAGCCGCGCCGTTCGATCTATCGCGCTTTGAGGGCGGCCGGTTGACGATTGCGGAGCTCAAAGGCAAGGTCGTTTTGATCGAGTTCTGGGCTGCATTCTGCCCGGAGTGCAGGAAAAGCCTGGATATGCTGAAGTCATTACAGGAGAAGTATGGCTCCGCCGGCTTCACCGTGCTCCTGGTCTCGGTGGACAAGATGCCGGAATGGAACAGGTCGTCGGAGCGGCAGGTCGGCGAGGCGGAAAAGCAGACGTATCCTTATCCGACTGTCTATGCCAATACGGAGATGTGGCTCGATTACGGGGCGTGCATGTCGGTGCCGACGGTAATTCTTATCGACACGCAGGGTAAGGTACGCAAGGTCTACGAGGAAGAAGAACGCACGCCCGATCGACTCGGCAGCGATATCGAAGCGCTTCTCCCCAACGGTGTGATCAAACAGCCGATTGCCCAAAAGAGCGATACGAATAAACCGCAGCTGCCCGATTGCCTGGCCGACGCGAAGGTGGGCGAATGGGCGCTTTACCAGATGGCTGGTGGGGTACAGGCGAGGCACACGGTGGTCAAGGTAACGCCGGAGAAAGTCTCGGTCCGCATCGATCGCAGCCGCAATGGAGAGTCTATCGGCAGCATGACTATCCACGTGACGCCTTCGACCGACCCGACTGGAAATAATCCCATGGTGCGCCAGGGAAATTATCCATTCAAGAACAAGAAGATCGCCTGCCATATTCTGGATACGACCTTCGACAGCGGAGCCAAATTCCGCAGCTATACGACCAATGAAATTCCGTGCCAAGGCATCTTGGAGACACGGATGAACGATACGATTGTCTTGAAGCTGCTGGATTATGGCGGGCCGTGATCCAACGGCTTTCATTTAATGCCACAAGAGCCAATGCGCAAGCTGTCTTGCATATGACGCATCCGACGCAGGCCGCTTTAGGAAATCCCGCAGGGTTCCTTTAGCCGAATTCAAGCCAACGTCAAAAATACATGCAGTTATGGCATCTGAAGCAGGTCTCTTCCTGGATTTCCTATAAATTTTCTTCCAACACGTACCCGCTTACCGCCGCGCTTACTGTCACAGCAGTCCTTCTATAGTTGCCTGATGAGCCGAGAATAGCCGATCCTGCCGCCACCCCTCCCCGGGGGATATCGTGCGGAACCCGTCGCTGAACAGGCGTAAGAAAAGCCCCGAGGCGCTAGTCAAGCGTCCCGGGGCATGGCGTGTCGTGGAGCCAACTGTCGGACTCGAACCGACGACCTGTGCTTTACGAAGTTGATGGACCGTGGCGTAGAATCTTGCGGGACGGGCATTGATGACATGGAGTCAACTCGGCTTACTGCAAAGCTTGCCGGGGCCGGAGGGGCCTGTAGAGCCGGAGCATGGCTTGCCGTCATTGTGCCCTTGCGCCTGAACGGACATCTCTAATGAAAACATTACCCATCGCTTTCCACGCATCTTAAAAGACCGAACGCATGTTCATGGATTGACGAATGAGCCGTCTTGAAGTATAATTTTCTACGTAACTTTCGGAGAAAAGAACCATGACGCGGACCCTGCAGGCCAAGGCGATTATCGGTCGCGACCACAAGGCGCACATCGATATCGACGTCCCCGGGGATTATCCCGAGGGCGAGGTGACGCTGTCGGTCATCCTCCCCGATCCGCAATCCCCGGATGAAATCCGCTTCGGCGATTTTCTGGCAACCGCTCCCTTCGACGACGATTTCATCGTGAAGCGTGACAAGTCTCTGCCGCGCGAGGTCGATTTGTGAAGTTTTTCGTCGACACCTGCGTCATCTCGGAACAGCGCCGCCAGCGCCCCGACCAAACCGTTATCGACTGGCTGAATGGGATCGATCCCTATTTCAGCATCCTGACTGTCGGCGAGTTGGAGAAGGGCGCGCGCAAACTCGACGATCCTGCGCGCCGCGACGAAGTAATGGCGTGGATCGACGAGATGAAGCGTCGCTTCGCCGGCCGCATCCTTCCGATCGGCAAACTGGAGACCGACGCATGGTCGGCATTATGCGCCGAGACGGAATCCAGGGGGCATCCGCTTCCCGCCATCGATTCGCTGATTGCCGCCACCGCGATCGCGCACGGTCTGACCGTCGCCACGCGTACCGTCAAGGACATGCTTCCCGCTGGCGTCTCGATCTACAATCCTTTCGACCAGACATGGCACAACCGCGACGATGAGACGGGTGAAAAAGCATAACACTCCTCATCGCTTGTGATCCATTCCTGCCTTCGTTGTCCGATAGGAGGAAATTACTAACCGCGCCTAAAAATACCTTGCAGGCAACCCGTCGATAATGCCTGATTTACTGCTTCTTCGGCCACCGCGTGCGCAATGTATTTGATGGCGCGATTAGTAGGCCATAAATCGCGCCCAACTCATCCGCCCCTTCTGACTGCGCCGGTTGAGCCACTTCCGGGTCGCCCGCAGGTCGAACCGATAGAAACGGGTTATGCCGACGGTGTTCTCGCTCACTCCATAATACTGGAAGTGCCCACGCAACCTGCCCCCGCAGCGTTTGCCACCCTTTTCTAGTAGATTCCTCCGAATTAAGTAAACTGTCCCCGGAACCGGAGTCCTTTTCTAGTAGATTCCTCCGAATTAAGTAAACTGTCCCCGGAACCGGAGTCCCCGGAACTGCCCCCCCAAAATTCATCCGCCCAAAAATCGATATTACAAGAGCCGAAGGATTACGCTTGGCTTCATAGCGTGAATACGGTACTCTCAAGATTTTATTTTTGAACAAGTCCGTAGATCAAAAAACACGCGCACGGCCTTGGCCGTGCGCGCTGGAATTGTTGTCGACTCCGCGGAAAGACCGTTATGCCGGGGACGCGGCTGCTTCCTCCTCGGCCGGTTCCTTCTTCCCGCGCACCGCGTTCATGAACTGCTTGCCTTTCCCCTTGGCGTAGGTGTGGCCCTGGTTATACATCCGGGAGAAATAGTCGCGTGTCGACTGCGGGTTGAAGTCCAGGAAGGTGCCGCCCGAGGCGAAGTGCCGGATGAAAACTCTGCCCAGCGCATAGGTGCTCGCGCCGGTGACCACCGGCATGGCCAGCACGCCAGCGACGAGACCCAGGCCGGGGACGAACTTGCTGATGCTCGCTGGCAGCGAACGCACGAACGACGCGGGAACGTTCCGCACGGCGTACTGGCCCGCGACGCGACCGAGTTCCGGTACGGCGACGCCTCCGATCACCGCGCCGATGGTGCTCTTGGTGATTTGGCTTTCGAAGGGTACGTCGTAATGCTCGGCCAGGCAGGCGAGCATTCTGAACTGAATTGCCGTCACGGCCGCCAGGTCGAAGAGCGGCACGGGCACGGCCGCGGCAGCCATGGCGCCGAGCATGTGGTTATGCACGATGAGCAGGGCCTGGTCTTCCGCGGTCGGCTCGGGTGAGCATGCCGAATCCGCTTCCGCACAGGTCGTCTCTTCGCTCGTCTTCTTTTTCTTGGCCATCGCCTTCCCCTTTTCTTCAGGTCGTTCGTTCGGAAAACAAAGATTCAGCCCGGAATTATTGTAGGTAGACGCCTTGCGCTGTCAACAACCGAATGTCCACGTGAAATTCATCGCGTTCGCGTCGGAATCACCAGAAGCACCACGAAGACGACGATCGGCGTGAAGAACACCGCGCAGAACGTCGCCAGCCAGAAACCGATTCGGAACCGGTATTGTCCGATCTGCGGGCGCCAGTTCAGGATCATCTTGTGCTCGGCGATCAATCCGGTCAAGAGGCAGAGCACCAGGTACCCGACGATAGCGACGACAGGAATCATTGGGCCTCCTTATGTCCGGCGGTCTTCGGCGGCGGGGCGATATCCGTATCCGCCTTCTCGGACCGGGCTTTGCGACGGTAGTGCTCCTGCGGGCTGATCCCCGCGGCGGGGTAGCGACGTGCGGGCGTCTCGGCCGGGGGTCGCGCGCTCTCCGAGGTCGACTGATTCGCGGTCGGCTTTCTATCGTCGGTCGGCGATTTGGGCGCGAGCGACGGCGCGTTGGGCGATTCCTCTTCGTAGAGGCTCGGTTGTTTTTCGAAACCGCCACCCGGGGCTTCCCGCTTATTCGCCTTCATCTCCTTCTCATGGCCGAACTCGAGCTTCGGATCCAGCGGCGCCGGGCGAAGGCTCATGTCGACGCCGTGCGTACCGGCGGCCGGATCGGGGTCGGTGCGCAGACTGAGATCCAGGGAGGGATCAAGCGCGTCTAGGCGTGTCGCCGGGACGTCCGCGGGCTTGCCGTGTTCTCCGCCGCCATCCAGGTCCCCCATGATCAGCGGCAGTCCGAAGCCGTCGGGTTTGCCGAAGATGACGATCTTGGCATTCTCGCTGCGGGAGAGATTGAGCGTAGCCAGAATGCCGCGCAGACGGAGTACGTCCTTGGTCAGGCCGCGCTGGACGGTTTCGTGGAACTGCGCGATGCCCTGGGCCTCGATGAGTTTGCGCTCCTTCTCCTCCTTCTCCTTCTCCACGCGGAAGGCGTATTCCAGGATCTCCTGTTCCTGGCGCAGCTTGCGCTCGATAGCGGTGTTGAGAATCGGCGGCAGGTGGACGCTGTGGATCAGCACGCTGACCAGCTCGACATGCCGCGGTCCGAGTTCGGACTGGCCGGCGGCTTGAATCTCGATCGTCATCTCCTGGCTCTCGGGCACCGAGTACAACTGCACGGGCGAGTACTGGCTCAGAATGCGGCGTACGGTGGCGTAAATCGCGGGACGTACGAGCTTCTCGATATATTTCGGGCCGACGTGCTTGTGCAGACGCCCCACGTCTTGGCGCATCGGCCGAAACCAGAAACTGACGCGCACCCGGACGTTGAGCCCGTCCTTGCAGAGCACGTTTACCTCGGCGAATTCCTCCTGCACGCGGCAATCGTACAGGTAGACCATGTTCACCGGGATGATGTAATGGATCCCTTCCTGCAACAACTCGTCCGGCGCGGTCTGGGTGCCGCCGCGGAACCGCTGGAAGTGGACGCCCAGATGCCCGGGCGGGACGGTGATGAAGATGCGCGGGGCGAGATACGTCAAGACAAGCAGGACCAGAAAGAGCGCGATCAGAAAGTAGTAATGCGTCACCCGTCTCATGCTTATGGACGGCTTCTTCTTCTCCGGGGGCTTTTTCGCCCCGTCTGGCGCATCGGAGGTCTTCTCGTTTTCGCTCATTCCTCGTCTTCCCGAAATGGCCGACGGACCTCACGTATGAAACGGGGCCGGTCGGTTCCTGTCAAGGTCAAAAACCCCTTCGCTCCCGATCACGCTCGCATTGCAGCGTGCCGTAGTCCATCGCGTACATGCGGTCGGCGACGTCGAAGAAGTCCTTGTCGTGGCTGACCAGCAGGATCGCTTTCCCTTCCGCCTTGAGCCGCGGCAGGATCTCACGGTAGAAGCGCGCGCGGAACTCCGGATCCTGGTCCGCCGCCACCTCGTCGAAGACGCAGACAGGCCGCTCCTCCAGCAGCGCCACCAGGAACGCCAGTCGCTTGCGCTGCCCCGTGCTCAGGTCCACGTTGGTGAAGGCCCGGTCGACCACGTCGGTGCGTGCGGCCAGTTCCAGATCCTCCAGCAGATCCAGCACCCGGGCGTCGGCGGCGTCGGCCAGACCGTAGAGCCGGCGGAAGACGTGGAAGTCGCTGAAGACGGCGCTGAAGAACTCGCGATACCGGCGGCGGTTGCCGGGATTGACCGGCTGGCCGTTGAGATAGATCTCGCCGTCGTCGGGTTCGTACAGCCCGGTCAGCACCTTCAGGAGCGTGGACTTGCCCGCCCCGTTGGCGCCGTGAACGAGGGTGATCTCGCCGGCGCGCACCTCCAGGTCCAGCGGCCCGATGCCGAAGGTCGACCGGCCGTCTGGGCTGGGGTAGCGGAAGGAGAGGCCGCGCACCGCGACCGACTCGACGTGCTCGATGCGCTCCAGGCGACGGATCTGCACCGGGTTCGGCTCGGGCTCGGGCTTCGCCAGCCGGTCCCGCAACGCGAAGAGATTGCGCATGGCCACGTCCGCCTCGCCCAGAATCGGAATGGCGCCGACAACCTCCTCCAGCGAGGAGCGCATGAAGAGCAGCAACGCGATCAGCTCCGCCATCAGCCGCGGCGTTCCCCCGGGCAGCGCCGGCAGCAGAAAGAGCACCGCCGCGACGATGATATAGAAGAATGCATGACCGAAGACGTGGTTCTCGATGACCGGGATGCGCGCTTCGTATTGATGCGTCCGGGCCTCCTCGGCCAGCGGCAGCAGTACCTCGCGGTAGAGGGCGTTGCTCCGCGCGCGACTGAGCTTGACTTCCTTGATGCCGTCCAAGAGATCCTGCAGCTTGCCGAAGAAAGCGTTCTCGCTGCGGATGCTCTTCTCCAGCAGCGCGTCCACCTCGACCTGGGTGAGTTGGTTGTAACGCGCGCAGACGAGGAAGACCGCCACCGTCGCGATCGCCGCCGCGAGCGAGAGAAAGCACATGTAGACGAGACAACCGACGAGCATCACCGCCGAGGTCATGGCCAGGAAGAGCGGGATCGTCGAGCGCGAGACCAGTTGCGTGCACTTGGTCAGCACGGAGAAAACCTCGCCCGCGGACAACTGTTCGAGTGTCAGCGGATCGGCCACACGCAGTTCCTCGGCCATGCGCATGCGCATGCGCCGGATCATCAGCTCCACGTACGCGGTGCTGCGGCGCAGGACGAAATTGCGTCCGATGACGAAGACGAGCATGGCCAGCAGAAACGAGCCGAAGAGGATCACCAGCCGCAGTGGTTGGCCCAGCGACTTGGCGGCGTTGTTGATGCAGATCACCACCGCGCTGTTGGCGAGGCCGCAGAACAGCGAGGCGACCATCACCCAGAGCGTATGGGGGCCGACCTCGGTGTACAGCATCTTGAGAAATGGATGGCGCTCGGGCGTATGCATCAGGATCGCTCCCCCGAGAGCGTCGGCGGCGCGGTCAAGAGCTCGATGCCCGCGGCCTCGAGTGCCGAAGACGTTGCCGGATCGGTCAACACCGCCAGTTCCGCCGGCCGCGTCTCGACCTGGCCGGCGCGTGCGCGCAGGTCGTCGTCGAGCTCGCCTGGATGGCAGACCAGTTCGACCGTTCGCGGCGCTTGCCGTGTGGAGAATACCGCATCGACCGTCTCGACCAGATCGGTGCGGCTGATCGCCCGTTTCCCCCAACCGACGATGCAGTGATCGGTGCAGACGATGCCGGCCTTGCGCAGAGAAGCCGCCAACGCCCGCCCGCCGCTGCGCACACGCACGCCCAACTCCTGCCCCAACTCGATCGCCAGCGGAAGGATGCGCGGATCGAGGTGCAGGTTGTGATGACAGTCCAGGTGCGTCGGTTCCACGCCCGCCGCCCGCAGCCGCGTCAGTTGCGCGCGCCACTCGCGGCGGATCTCGTCCGGATCCGGGCGACCCAACTCGCGCCAGTGCGGTGGAAAAACGCTGTTTTCCTTGACAAGTGTCGGCACCTCTTCCGGCGGCAGGCACGGCGTGCCGGCGGTCAGTTGCAGATGCAGTCCGATCCGGCCGCGAAGACACGATGCGTAACGGGCGATGGTCTCGACCGCGCCGGGGACGGCAACCATGGCCGAGCAGGAGACGACCACGCCCTCGGTCATTGCATGCGCGATGCCGCGTGAGGCTCCGGCGCTCAATCCCAGATCGTCGGCGTTGATCAGCAGTTGTTTCATGCCGTCGCCTCCCGCGCCCACGCCGTCAACAGCGCTGCCGCATTTGTCGCGCCGTCGGTAACGAACGGCAACGTCCGCGGCGCCACAGCGGCGTTCAGCGCCTCGGTCAACGCTTGACGCAAGTCCGCGACCGCATCCGGGCTCTCCGGGTCCACCGTCCAGACCCGGTCGAGCGTGCGCATCCGTTCGGCGCGGTACGTCTGTTCGGCCCCGTCGTTGGCCGCCGGCAGGAACACCAGCGGACAGGGCGTGCGCGTCAGGGCGTAGGCGGTGTTGTACCCCGCCTGCGAGAGCACGACATGCGCGTCGGCCACCGCCGCTTCGGCCGGCATCTGCGGAACCACTTCCACGTCGAGCTCCTCGCCGCGTGCGCGGGTATTCTCCAGATCGCCGAACGGGCCGACGACCATGCGCGTGCGAAAAACGCCGCGGCTCATGCCTGCCAGCGCCTCGAACCAGAGGCGCGTATGCGTCTCGCTGCTGCCGCCGCTGCCGGCGAGGCAGACGATGCGCGGCGGCGTCTCCGGCTTCACCGCCGGCTCGTCGCCGACGATCACGCCGACGTGATGCCGGCGTGTGGAAAGCGGATAATGGCTCATCGCGGCGAAGGGATCGATCCAGTCGGCGGTGGTGTAGGCCACGCTCGCGCCGTAACGGGCCAGCGCGGCGCGCATCGTCGGGTTGCGCGGCGGCCGCGGCGCCAGCGACGGGCGATCGGGATGGTAGAAGATGTCCCGCACGCCCCAGACGAACGTGGCGGGGATCGATTCGTCCCGGAGCGCGGGGATCAATTCGCCGCCGAGTCCGAGCGCCAGATGATCCGCCAGAACGACCTGCGGCCGCCACGCGTGCAGCACCTGCAGGATGCGCTCGCCGCGCCGCGCGAAGACGTCCCCATCGCCTTCGGCGGCGACGAAGCGGACGCCGTCAAAGCGTACCGCTGGGAGTTGGTCGATCTCGACGCCGGCAGGAGTCTCGACTCCGTCGAGCCAGCGGCACCCGGTCAGCAGCTTCACCGCGCAGTCGTGCCCGATCAGCGCGCGCGCGATCCGCAGCGTCCGCATCACGTGGCCGAGGCCGACGGCGTTGTGGCAATAGAGCAGGACGCGCGGACGGTTCATCATGCCTCCGTGGAGCGCGCGGGGCGCTGTTCGACCAGTTCCCCGTAATCCATGCGCCACAACATGTCGCCGGTCTCGAAATACCGATCGTGATGCCCGATCACGACCACGGCCTTGCCCCGTGCTTTCAGTTTGGGCACGATCCGCGTATAGAACTCCTCGCGCCAGTACGGATCCTGGTCCGCGGCGACCTCGTCGAGCAGCAGGAGCGGCCGGTCCTCCAGGAGCGCCACCGCCAGCGCCAGCCGCTTGCGCTGTCCGGTACTGAGCTGCAGCGTGCTGAAGCCGCCGTTCTCGAACGAGACCTTGCTCGCCAGCCCCAACTCCTCCAGCAGCGCGTTCACCCGTTCCGGCGACGTTTCCTCCCATCCCAGCAGACGGTCGAAGAGATGGAAGTCGGTAAAGACGGCGCTGACGAGTTCACGATAGTCCTGCCGGTTTTCGCGGACGACCGCCTCGCCGTTGAGGAGAATCTCGCCGTCCTCCGGCGCGTACAGGCCGGCGATGATCTTCAGCAACGTGGATTTGCCGCTGCCGTTACCGCCGACGAGAAAATACACTTCTCCCGGGCGGATGGTCAAGGAGACCGGACCGACGGTGTATAGTTCTCCGCCTTCTTCGTCGCGATGGGAGAAGACCGCCTTCTTCAACGTCAGCTCCCGTAGCGGGCGCGCTCCCTGAGGGGTGTCCGGCACGACGCATTGACGCAGCCCGGTCTCCATCTCCCGCAGTTGCTGCACCGCCACGTTGGCCTGGGCGATCTGGTGGACGCTGAGCACCACCTGCGCCACGCCGCCGCCGAGAAAAAGCAGGATGGCGATCAGGTCGGCCAACTGCCGCGAGGTCCAGGCGTGCAGCAACGGCAACAGAAAGATCAGCAGCCCCAGTGTGAGGAAGAAGAAGAGATCGGTGTAGCTGTAGAGCCAGGCGACGAGACGGTGCGCGCGCATTTTCCGCGCCTCGACCCGGTCGGCCTGCGATTCGAGGTCCGCATGAATGTCCGCGTCGCGGGCGCGGTTGAGCCGGAGTTCCTTGAAGCCGCGAGCGAGTTCACGCATGAGTTTGAAGAACCGGTACTCCGCCACGTACGCTTCGCGGATGTATTCGTAGGCGTATTTCTCGATATACAGGTACAGGAGGCTCGCGCCGAGAAAGCTGCCCAGGACCAGCGCCAGCGCCACCGTGCTTGTCAAGCCGATCTGCACCAGGCAGTAGGCGATGAGCACCAGCGCGCCGATGCTCTTGAAGACCGGCATTGACGCCTTGGTCAGGTTCTCGGTGCTCTCGGCGGTGGTGACGTAGATGCGCGCCAGGTCCAGCCGCTCCAGGTCTCGGAGTTCCGCGTGGCGGATACGGTCGGCCACGCGCGTGCGGATGCGGTGGACGAGGCGCTCGATCTCCCGGTTCACCCGCAGCAACGCCTGGCGCGACAACTCCAGCGACGCCAGCGCGACCATGACGAAGAGCAGCAGGAAGCGGAGCATGGCCCAACCGTGGATATCGGTCTCGGTGATCGAGGTAATCAATGTCACGATCACGCCGCTGGCGATTCCCGAGAAGGCCGAGAGCAGCATCAACGGCCAGAGCCGGTCGCCGATCTCCTCGCGCAGCAATTCCAGATAAGCCGAGCGGGCCAGAGGAGGCATGAAAAAAATCTCCGGGATTACCCAGTAAGTGACCTGCCCGCCAATCGAGCCCGCAATCCGTGGGAAGTCTAGAAAGAGCATGAAGTTCTGTCAAGAGAGCGAAAACGCCGCAGCCGTCCCCTTTCATCGGATTTGACCGAAAAGACGGTTGAGGGCGTGGTGAAAATCGGATATGGTCTGCACGGAAAGGGCTTCGATGACACAGCAGCAGACCGATGCACCGCCTATCGTCTTCAGCGACACGACGCTCCGCGACGGCGAGCAGATGCCGGGCGTGGCGTTGACCGCCGAGCAGAAGGTGCGCATCGCCGTGGCACTGGCCGAGGCCGGCATCTTCTCCATCGAGGCGGGCTTTCCCGCCAGCGGTCCGGGCGAGGTGGAATCCGTGCGGGCGGTCGCACAGGCGCTGCCGAAGACGATGGTCACCGCGCTCTGCCGCGCCGTGGAGCGCGACATCGACGCGGCCTGCACCGCCTTCGAGGGCATCGACCGTCGCCGCTGCGGCGTCAGCCTCTTCATCGCCACGAGCACCGTGCACCGCGAGCAGAAGCTACGCTTGAGCGAGAGCGAACTGATCGACCGCGTCCGCGCCAGCGTCGGCTACGCCCGGGAGCGCTTCGGCGTGGTCGCCTTCGGCGCGGAGGATGCCAGCCGGACCGAGATGCCGTATCTGGTCGAGGTCTGTCGCGCGGCC
This sequence comes from uncultured Planctomycetaceae bacterium, assembly GCA_964457365.1. Taxonomy (GTDB): domain Bacteria; phylum Planctomycetota; class SZUA-567; order SZUA-567; family SZUA-567; genus CAYWFP01. The sequence goes on along the minus strand of CAYWFP010000006.1, from coordinate 61,982 downwards.
TTGCAGGCCGGCGCGACCACCATCGGCTATACCGACACCGTCGGCGTTCTCGCGCCGGACCAGGTGATCGAGAATCTCAAGACCTTGTGGACGGAACTTCCGGAACTGGCCAAGGCGTACCTGGCCGTGCATTTCCATAACGACCTGGGGATGGCGGTGGCCAACAGCCTCGCGGGCGTGCGCGCGGGCGCGGCGATCGTGCAATGCACCGTCGGCGGTCTCGGCGAGCGCGCCGGCAACGCCGCCTTGGAAGAAGTGGCGCTGGCGGCGCATCTGCAGCGCGAACGCCTCGGCCGGAGCGTGCCGATAAAACTGAACGAGCTCGTCCCGCTCGTGCGCCTGGTCAGCGAAGAGGCCGGCGTGCCGCTCTCGCCGACCAAGCCCGTCGCCGGCGCCAACATCTTCGCCACCGAGGCCGGCATCCACCAGGACGGCTTGCTGAAAAATCCGACCACGTACCTGCCGTACGCGCCCGAGCTCGTCGGCGCGGGAAGCGTGCGCCTGGTCCTGGGCAAGCACAGCGGTCGGGCCGCGTTTTTCGCGCGCGCGAAGGAGCTGGGTGCGGAACTCACGAACGAACAGGCCGAGGCCCTGATGGCCAAGGTCAAGAGGATGAGCGAGAGCCGCGGATGGCAGGACACGGAAGAGAACCTGCGCGCGCTCCTGAAAAACATCGACGAGGTGAACGCATGAGCGACCACTTGATCCTGCGCGACGACCCCGGGGGCGCGCTTCTCCTCAACGGCAACGAGGCGGCGGCGCGCGGCGTGCTCGAAGGCGCCGCGCAGATGGCCGCGTCGTATCCGGGCTCGCCGACGGTGGAAATCATGGGCTCGCTCGCCGCGGTTGCGGAAGAGGCGGGCATCGTCGCGGAATGGTCGATCAACGAGATCGTGGCGATGGAGGCGGCTGCCGGCGCGAGTCTGGCGGGTTTGCGCGCGCTCGTCTCGATGAAGCCCGACGGCCTCAACGTCACGCTCGACTTTCTGACCGCCCTGGCCTACACCGGCGTCAAGGCCGGCATGGTCATCGTCGTCGGCGACGACTGCGGCGCGCATTCGGGCGTCAAGGAGGAGGACTGCCGCGCGTTTCTCAAGGCCGCCGAAATCCCCGTCTGGGAAGCCGCCACCGTGCACGACGCCAAGGAGATGACGCGCGCGGCTTTCGACGTTTCCGAAAAAATCGGCCTGCCGGTGGCGGTGCGCCTCACCACGCGCATCTGCCATGGCTCCGGGAACGTCACCCTGGGCGAGTTGCCGCCGCGCGAGCGGAAGGCCGATATCGGCCCGGAGGAGCGCTTTCTGACGCTGGGCATGTTTCACGCCGCTGTAAAGAAACGGCTCGCGGCGGTCAAGGGACTGCACGAGCAGTCGCCGTTCAACGTTTACGCCGGCCCCGAAGGGGTGAAGAAGCTGGTCATCGCCACCGGCGTCTGTGCCCTGCACGCGGCCGAGGCGATCCGCCTGCTGGGCCTCAGCGGCGAGGTCGGCCTGCTGCGGCTCGGGACAAGCTTCCCCCTGCCGGACGAATTGCTCGCGAAGGCGCTCGCGCCGGCGGCGGAGGTGGTCTTTGTCGAAGAGACCGCCGGATTCGTCGAAGAGAGCGTCATGGCATGGACGGCGCTGCATATGAGCGAAATCGGCATGACCCGCTTCCGCGGCAAAATGGACGGCACGGTCGCGGGCCCGCACGGCCCGGGCGTGGGCGAGATGGATCCGGATCTGGTGATAAACGCGATCCAGAGCGTCTTCGGCGGCGAGCGCGCGACGAGACGATTCACCGATACCGCCGCGGCGGAGAAGCTGCTCGATCAGGAGATGCCCAAGCGCGAACATACCTTCTGCGCCGGCTGCGGTCACCGGGCCGGCTTCTGGGCCATGTACCGTGCGGTCGATCGAGACGGGCGCGGCGCTATCGTTTTGGGCGACATCGGCTGTTATACCCTCGCGCTCGGTAAGACAGGCTACGGCGTGCTGCGCTCGGTACATTGCATGGGCGCGGGCGTCGGCATGGCCACGGGACTCGGACGGCTCGGGCGGTTCGATTTCAAGCGTCCGGTGGTGGCGGTGCTGGGCGACAGCACGTTCTACCACGCGGGCCTCCCGGCCTTCGTCGAGGCCAAACACCTCAACGCCGACGTCCTGCTGGTCGTTCTGGATAACCACACCACCGCCATGACCGGACACCAGCCGCACCCGGGATTGCCGACCAGCGCCAGCGGTGTCGACGCCGCGCGGGTGGGGATGGAGTCGCTCCTTGAAGGCATCGGACTGCCGGTCACCGTGCGCGATCCGTTCGACCTGCAGGCGACCGAGACGGCCGTCTACGACCTGTTGCAGCAGACCGGACCGCGCGTCCTGATCCTGCGGCAACCGTGCGCGTTGCAAGCCGCGCGCGAGAAAACCAAGACCGTTCTGCGCGTCGATCCCGAACGCTGCGCCGGCTGCGGGCTCTGCTCGCGAAAATTCGCCTGCCCCGGTACCGTCTGGGACGACGCGACGAACAAGGCGCGGATCGACGAGACGCTATGCAACGGCTGCGGCGTCTGCGCGCAACTCTGCCCGGCCGGCGCCATCGCCGCAGCCGAGCTCGTGCCGGAGGGCGGCGCATGATCGCGCTTACGGATCCCCTCAACGTCATCATCACCGGCGTCGGCGGCCAGGGCAACGTCCTCGCCTCGCGCCTGCTGGCGACCGCGGCCGTGGCGGCGGGTTACCAGGTCAGCGTCGGCGAGACCTTCGGCGCCAGTCAACGCGGCGGCGCGGTGATGAGCCACGTCCGCCTGCATCCGACGCTGCGCACGGGGCCGCTCATCCCGCGCGGCAAGGCCAACGTCATCGTCGGGCTCGAACCCCTGGAGACGTTGCGCGTGCTGGCCGACTACGGCAATCCGGAGACCACGGTTCTCGCCAGCGACCGGCCGATCTACCCCATCGCCGTCCTCAGCGGCAAGGCGACCTATCCTGCGGTGGACGCTATCGCCGAAGCGCTCTCGACACTCGCTCCCGCGACGAAGCTGCTGCCGGCGGTCAAGGCCGCGCAGGAGACCGGCAACGCCAAGGCGACCAACGTGGTCATGCTCGGCGCGTTGGCCGCGTGCGGCGCGCTGGATCTGCCGGCCGGGCGTTATCTGGAAGCATTGCCCCTGGTCCTCAAGCCCAAGCTGCGCGAGTTGAACCGGGGCGCCTTCGAAGCCGGCCGACGACTGCTCGCCACCTCATGAGCGCCGTCCTCTCCGCTCATCGCCGGACGGCTCTCCGGGCGCTCTTCGCGCCCAATGCCGTGGCGGTCGTCGGCGCCTCCGCGGATCCCTTCAAGCCCAGCGGCCAGCCGGTGCTGGCGTTGAAACGCGCGGGCTTTCCGGGCGGGATCTACCCGGTCAATCCCAAGTACGACGAGATCCTGAACCGCCGCTGCTACAAGTCGCTCGCGGATCTTCCCGAATCGCCGGAACTCGCGATCATCGCCCTGCCGCCGCCGCTGGTGCCGAATACCCTCGCGGACTGCGCACAGGCCGGTGTCAAAGCCGTAATCGTCCTGACCAGCGGGTACGGCGAGGCGGGCGAGGCGGGCGAAGCGCTGGAAGAGAATCTGCGCCAAACGGCACGCGAGTTCGGTCTGCTTCTCTGTGGTCCCAACTGCATGGGCGTGCTCTCGACGCCGTCGAAATTGATGGCGAACTTCCTCCTGCTGCAGCCGCTGGACGAATCGCACCTCAGTTATCCGCAGAGCTTCAGCTTCGTCGGCCAGAGCGGCGGCATCTGCGCCCGCGTCTTCGAGGGACTGGGCGCGCGCGGCGTCGGCTATAGCCGCATGGTCAGCAGCGGCAACGAGGCCGACCTGACTTTCGGCGAACTTCTGGCGTATTACGCGGAGGATCCGCAGACGCCACGCGTGGGTGCATACCTGGAGAACACATCCGACCCGAATGCGCTTGACGCGGGACTGAGCGCGCTGTGGAAAGTCGGCAAGCCGATCGTCCTCCTCAAAGGCGGGCGCAGCGACACGGGCGTGAAGGCGTGCAGACGTCATACCGGCGCCGATGCGGCCGAGGCGGCGGCGCTGCGGGAACTGCTGCTTGAACGCGGCGTCATCCTCGTCGAGACCGTATCCGAGTTGGTCGAGGCCCTCGCCGTCATGGCCACGGGGCGACCGCTGCGCGGCAGTGGTGTCGGCGTCGTCACCACTCTCGGCGGCGTCGGAGTGAACCTGGTCGACCGGCTCGTCGTGCACGGTCTGACACTTCCGCCGCTTGAAGACGCGGCGCGCGAGAACATCCGCGCGCTGATCCCGCCCTTCGCCAGCCACGCCAACCCGCTCGACATCACCCCCGCGGTGATGGCCGATCCGGCGCGCGTCGACGCGTGCATGCGCGCGGTGCTGGAGAATCCCGGCGTCGACGCCCTGGTCACGTGCAACTGGTATTGGGACGGCTACCTGGAAAAACAACTCGCCGGACTCGTCGCGCTGCACGCGACCTATCCGCAGCCGCAGGTTCACCTCGTCTGGGGCGCGGAGTCGACGGTTCGCGCGGGCCTGGCCTATCTGCGCGGGCGGGGAGTTCCGGCGACCGAGAGCGTCGAGGCGGCCGCGCGTTCTCTCTCCGCGCTGCACCGAAGCGGGAAAGGAACGTCATGAACGGGGAAGAGCAAGGCATCCGCGTGCGCTACTCGGCGGAGCTGTACGACAAATTCACCCAGGATTATATCGAGCCGTTCGACAGGATCTTCATCGAGCGCATCGGGCGGGAATACCGGCGGCAGCCCGCGGACGCAGCGCTCCTGGACGTGGGCGCCGGCACGGCGCAGGTCCTGCTCAAGCTGGCGGCGATGCCGGATCTGTCGCGAATGCGATTGATCGGCCTGGATTATTACCAGGACATGCTCGGCGAGGCGAAACGCGCGGTGGTCGAGGACGACTGCGCCGACCGCGTGCACCTCCTGGCCGGCGACGTGCACGCACTGCCGTGCCGCGACGGTTCGGCGCACCTGGTCGTCAGCCGCAGCACGATTCACCACTGGCCCGATCCGGTGCGGGCGTTCCGGGAGATCGACCGCGTCCTCGCCCCGGGCGGGGTCGCCGTCATTCACGACGTACGGCGCGATCCGCATCCCGAGGCGCTGGCATCATTCAACAGAATGCGCGCGAAAGCCGGCGTCGAGAACAGCGTCCTCGACGGCAAGTTCACGCCCGGTGAAGTGCAGGCGTTTGTCGAGGAGGCCGGCATCGCCGACCACGCCAAAATCTATTCGCCCGAAGAAGGTCTGGCTTCACTCGGATTCGAACTGCGGATCGAGAAGGCGTAGAGGCCGAGAATGAATCCGAGCGGACCACTCGCGATCATCGGCGTGAGCGCCCACCTGGCGCAGTACAATACGCTCGAGGATATCTGGGCGCTGCTGCGCAGTCCGGGGCGTCCTCCCGAAGCGACGCGCGCGCCGATTCCCGACCCGGCCGCGCTCGTACGTGGAGCGTTGCGCGACGCGGGAGTCGAGCCCGAGACGAAGATCCCGCTGCTGTACGCGACAGAGACGGAGTACGCCCGAATTCTGGCGCGGCCCGGCGGTGTCGCGCCGGCTGTCGATGTCGTCGCCCCGCCGGATTGGGCCGCTTCGCTGGCGAAGGACTACCCGTACCTCCGCTTTCACGCGCCGCTCTCGGATTCGGGCGCATTGCTGAACGTGGCGGGAAGGATGCTGGAGGCGTCCCCGACCGTGGCCCTCCTGGCGGTGCAGCGCATGATCCCCGAAGCGCTGCTGCTGCACCTGCGCGGAAGCGGCTTGCTGCTCAATACGCCCATGCGCGCACTCGCCGATGGCGCAGAGGGCATCCTTCCCATGGCCGGCGGGGTCTGCCTGGTGCTGAGCCGCGAGACGGAGAATACGAAGGCCTACGCCGTACTCGAAGCGATCATTCGCGTACACGAGCCGGAGCTCGCCTGGCCGCATGCTTCGCGAGACACGTTGGACGCGTTGCTGGAGACGGCCTATCCGAATGAACCGCTGCCGCCGTCATGGCAACTCCTGAGCGGCGGCGGCCCGTCTCAGGACCGACGGGAACTGGAGTCCCTCGAATCGCGCCTGCCGCCGGGACTCGCGCTGCCGGTGGTGACGTTGGGATGCGAGAAGAACGTCTTCGACCACGCCGGCGCGGCGGCGGGATTGGGCGCGCTGTTCTGCGGCTGCCTGGCGCTCCGGGAGAAACTGCTGCCGCCGCTCTCCGGCGCGACGACGACAGACGCGAACATGCGGGTCGACACGAGCGCCCGCGCGTGGTTCCGCGCAGAGGCCGATCTCCGACGCGTGGGCATCACCTCCGTCGAACCCGGCGGAATGGCCTGTCATTGGCGGTTGTGCGAAGCCGCGAGCGGGCGCGCTCCGCGCACGCCGATCCGGACGGAAACGTTGTTTCTCCTCGGCGCGCCGTCGCCGCAAGCCATGCTCGCACGGATCGACGATTTGATCCGCCGGCTCGAAACCCGACCGGACGTCTCGGCGGAGTCGTTGGCGCAGGCGTTGCTGCCAGAGGCGGACGGCCCGGCGCGGCTGGCGGTCCGCGCGAGCGACAGCCTGGAATTGCTGCAGAAGCTTCGGCGGATTCGACCGCTGCTGCCGGAGAAGGGAAGACTGCGGACGCGGTACGGCATATGGTACGGCGTCGCGGTCGAAACCGAGCGGGGAACGGTCGCCTGGCTGATGCCCGGACAGGGCGCCCAGCAGACCGGCATGATGCACGACCTGGCGCTGGCGTTCCCGTCGATAAGGTCCGCGTTCGACCAGCTCGACGCGACCTTCGCGCATCCGCAGGAGAACGCGGTCAGTACGCTGCTCCATCCGCCGGCCGTATTGACGGGAGAACAAGGCGAAGCGGTGAAGCGTTTTCTTCTGGACATCAACGCCGGCGGCGCGGCGGTGGTCGTCGGCACGCTGGGGCTCTGCGATCTGCTCGGGCGGCTTGGCGTTCCCGTCGACGCGATGCTCGGTCACAGTAACGGGGAGAACATCGCCCTCGTCGCCAGCGGAAGCAGCCGTATCGAACGCGGCGAATACCTGCAGCTCTTGCGGGAACTGGCGGATTTCGCCCGCGAGGTGGAGCGGAGCGAGACGGTCCCGCGCGGGCGCAGTGTGGCCGTGAGTGTACGCGACCGCGACTGCCTCGCCGACGTGGTCGATGGCGAGCGCGTCTTTCTGACCATGGACAACGCGCCGCACCAACTCGTCCTCTTCGGCGATGACGAGGCGATGGAGCGGGCCATCGACCGTCTGCAGGAGGCGGGCGCGATCTGCCTGCCGATCCCTTTCGATCTGCCGTTCCATACGCCGCTCTTCGCGAAGCGGCTCCAGCGTTACGACGGGTTCTTCGCGCGGTTGCGTCTGCGGGGCGGGACGATTCCGCTCTTCAGTTGTTATGCCGTGGGACCCATGCCGGAAGAATCCGAAGCCATGCTCGAGACGATCCGCAACCAGCTCGTCCACACGGTGCGCTTCCGCGAGACCGTCGAACGGCTCCACGAGGACGGCGTGCGCACCTTTCTCGAAGTCGGACCGGGAAACCTGCTCACTCCGTTCGTCGGCGACATCCTGCGCGGACGGCCGCACACGGCGCTGGCCATGGGCGCGGAGCCGAGCCTGCAGAGCTTTCTGGACGGACTCGGGCAGTTGTACGTCGCCGGCGTGCCGTGGAACGCCGAAGCGCTCTTGGCCGAAGGCTCGCCGGAGCCTGCAAGCCTGGACGAGTTGTTGCCGCCGGTGAGGCCGGCATCCGCGGACGAACACGCGCCTTCTCCGACGACCGCGATCCCATCCGCGCCCCCGCCACCCGCGTTGCCGCAGCGGGTGCCGGTCGACCGCGCGGAGATCGTCAAGGCCCATTTCGAGTTGATGAACCGGTTTCTCGAAAGCCAGGCGCGCCTGCACGCCCTGCTTGTCGCACGCTTGCAACAGCCCGCCGCGTCACCACGCGTTCGGCCGCCGGAGACGGCGCCGAGCCCGACGGGGACAAAACCTTCTGCTCCGCTCCTGGGCGAGGTGGTCGAGCGGAGCCCGACGCGCCTGGTCGCGCGCCGGCGGCTGGCCGCCGGAGAGGACCGGTACCTGCTGGATCACTGTTTCGGCCGCGCGGGGAAGGTCGCGCAGACGGCGCCAGAGTCGGGCCTGCCGGTGCAGCCGATGGCGTTCAGCATCGAAGCGGTCGCCGAGGCGGCGGTAGCGCTTCTTGGCGGCATGGCGATCCGGCTGGACGAGGTGCGCGGCATGCGCTGGCTCGCACTTGATCGTGGTGCCGTCGGCATCGAACTGCAGGCCGAGCGGATCGGATCCGAGCCGGCGGAGCGCGCCGCGCGCGTGCGCGTGTATGAACTCGCCGACGAGGAAGCGCGCGCACTGGTGTTGGAGGCCGTGGTGGTCTGCGCCGACGAATACCCCGCCGCGCCTTCTTCGGAGATCCGGCCCGATGCCGAGGCCCGGCCTCCCCGCGTCACGGTCGACGAGTTCTACCGCTATTTCCTGTTTCACGGCCCGTCGCTGCAGGGTATCCGGAAGGTGAACTGGATGGACGCCCACGGCTACGAGGCGGTAATCCGCGAGAGCGATCCGCGCCGGTATTTCCCGGACCATCCGGCACCGACGCTGGCGCTTGAGCCGCTGCTCCTGGACTGCGCGGGGCAGTTGGTCGCCTACTGGCTGGTCGAGCGGAGCGAGCGGCACAGCTTCGGCGTCTTCCCCTTCGCCATGGAGCGCATCACTATCTTCGCCCGGGTTGCGCCGGAGACGCAGGTACTCTGCCGCGGCGCGCTGCGGATCGAGAACGGCATCGTCCACACGCGCTACGAGTTCATCACCCCGGACGAACAAACGATCATGCTGGTCGAAGGGGGACGTAAACGGCTCTTCGACTGTCCGCCGGGGTTTATCGAACGGATCAATTTCCCGCAACTCGAGGCCCGCATAAGCGTTCCGGTCGAGACGCAGGCGCCCGGCTTGCTCATCCGTATGGTGAATGTCTTGAGCAAAACGTTCCTGGAATCGAGCTGGGGCATCTGGCAGCGCGTACTCGCGCACGTCTACCTCGACGAAGCCGAGCGGGAGCGCTACTACGCCTTCCCGGCCGGAAGCCCGCGCCGGATAAGCTACCTCCTCGGGCGCATCGCCGCCAAGGAGGCGGTGACGGCGTGGGCGTGGGCGCACCACGGGATGCTGCTGGGGCCGGCGGACCTGGGGATCGACAACGACGAGAACGGCATGCCGGTGGTCCGGTGCGCGCATCTGCCCCGTCCGCCGACGGTCTCCATCACCCACGCGGAGGACGTGGCCGCGGCGGCGTGCAGCGAAAACGGCAGGCCGGCAGGTGTGGATCTCGAGCTTCCCGGCGCACGGGCTGTAGGGCCGTGGCTGCAACGGTCATTTACGCAAGCGGAACTGGACCGCCTTCCTGCTCGGGAGCCCGAAACGCTGTTGAAGTACTGGTGCGCCAAGGAGGCCGCGGCCAAGGCGAGCGGACTGGGCCTGCAGGGAAAGCCCGACGCATGGGAGGTCGTTGCCGTGGATTCCGATTCGCGTTGCCGGGTGAAACCCGCCGGGTCGGACTTGGAATATGTTGTCGATTTTAGAGTTATGTCGAATCGGGTTCTGGCCTGGACCTGCGGGCGAAGTCTGATTCGCTTTTAACTGGTCAATCGCAGATGGCGGACTATAATCGCCGCCAAGGTTGATGCCACGCATATTGTCATCGGAAAGGATCACGTTATGTCCTTGAGCAAGGACGAGGTTATGGCCGGCACGACCGAGGTCGTCGGCCAGATGGTGTCGGACTGGGATCTCGACGATATACGTCTCGATCCTGAGACTCGATTGGGCGAGGATTTGGGCTTCACCTCCGTCGATGTGTTGCATCTTCTGGCGTCGCTGGATATGCATTTCGACTGCCGCCTGCCGTACGAGCAGCTCCTGATGAAAGACGGCAAGTACGTCGGCGATCTGAGCTTGGATACATTGGCCTCCTTCATCCACGAGACGACCGATCATTCCGCCCAGCCGAGCGGTCCGCAGAAGATGTGACGAAGAGGCCGCGCGTGCTGACCAATACGCTCTTCGATACGCACCCGGTGGTGATCCACGCCCAGGGACCGCATACGCACAAGGTCCACTGGCAGCCGATCAAGCAATGGTTCTACGCCTCGCCGAAACGAGAGGTCGGCCCTCTCCGCGATACCACCGTCATTACCTGTAACAACGGCCACGAAGCCATGGGCGCTCTCGAGGAGAGCCTCGCGCATCTGGGCGTACCGGTGCGGGTACACGGCCAGGGGGTCGATCCGTGGGTCAACAGTCGCGACAAACCGCGCGTGCTGCACGCGGCTTTGCAGGAGATCCCCACGAAGTACACGCTCTATATCGACTCGCGCGACGCCATCGTTATCGACGATCCGCACCGCATCGTCGACGGTTTCGAGCTGGACTTCGACTGCGCCATGCTCTTCGGCGCCGACCGGCTCAACTGGCCGAATGTCAAACGCTTCAAGGAATTCGAGGAACGCGTCGCCGATGAGGGCAGCGAGTTCCGTTACTTGAACGGCGGCATCTGGATCGCCGAGACGGCTTTCGCCCGGGAGGTCTTCGTGCGCGCGTGCGAATTGCCGGTGGTTCCGGAGGCTCCCGAGAGCGAACAGGGAATGCTCAAGCAGCTTTTCATGGATCTGTATCCGCGAATCCGACTCGACACCCGCTGCCGGCTGTTCCAGAACATCGGGTACGTGGTCACGCCGATCTTCACGCTAAACGGGAAAACGGCGAAGGCTGTCGATTGAGCCGGCCGTTTTGCGCGCCGGTATGACGAAAGGGGGATCTCATCCGCATCCAGCTTGACGCCTCCTTTCATGTCCTGGCCTATGCCCGCGCGGGGTTGGGCCTGCCGCGCCTCGCCGTCGCCGCCGCGCGCGCCGGGGGCGTGGGCGTACTGGATGCGGAGTTCCGGGGAAACGCGGATCCCGCTGAACTCGGCGCGCAGCTTCGTTTTCTGTGCACACATGCCCGCCCGGAAGACCGGATCGGCGTTCGCCTTCCGGCTGGTGAAATAGAGCTCCTGCCGCGACTGCGCCAACACCTCGGCGAGCGACCCTGTTGGTTGATCTCGACCACGACCGGCGAGACATTGCCGGTTCCGCCCGCCGACTGGAACGGCCCTGTCGCGCTGGAAACGGACGCCTGGCGGGACAATCTGGACGCGGCCGGCTGGGACGCGCTGATCCTGCGCGGCAACGAATGCGGCGGCTGGTGTGGCGACCGTTCCGCGTTGATTCTGTGCCAGCAGACGCTGGCGTGCGAGCCGCGGACGGCGGTGCTGGTTCGCGGCGGTGTGGGCGTACGTGGCGCGGCGGGGTTGCGCGCGGCCGGCGCGGCGGGCGTGGTCCTGGACGATCAATTGCTCTGCATGCCCGAGGCCGGGCTGCCCGCGACGATTTCGCAGGCGCTGGCACGGATGAACGGCACCGAGAGCGAAACGCTCGGGCTTCTCTGCGGCCACGGATGTCGCGTCGGCCTGCATCCGCGCCTTCCCGGCGGCGAATGTTTGCGCACGCGCAGCATGGAGACCACGGCCCGGCATTCCGACGACGCCGACGCGCGCCTGCGCGCTTGGCGCGAGGCGGCCGGCGCGGCGATTGCCTGGCGTATCGACGCCGATTCCGCCTGGCCGTTGGGGCAGGGAATCGGGCTGGCGGAAACGCTGGCCGAGGAATACGGCTCGACCGGACGGCTGGTCCAGGCGATTCGCAGGGAAGCGAACCAGGCGTTCGCGGTTGCCGCGCGCGCCGACCTCTTCGGCGCCGACTCGCCCATGGCCGCGGCGCTGGGGACGGATCTGCCGCTGGTGCAGGGGCCGATGGCCCATGTCAGCGACAATCCCGCCTTCGCCAAGGCGGTGGCCGAAGCGGGGGCGCTGCCGTTTCTGGCCTTGTCCAGCAAATCCGGCGACGAGGCGAAAGCGCTGTTGCGGGAAACGTCCGGGGCGCTGGGCGGCCGCCCGTGGGGCGTCGGACTGCTCGGCTTCCTGGACGCCGATGTTCTCGAGGAACAACTCGCGGCCGTGACCGCCAGCGGCGTTCGCTGGGCCATTATCGGCGGCGGCCGACCGCAGCAGGCCCGGCGCCTGGCCGACTCGGACATCACCGCATTCCTCCACGTGCCGGTGCCGTCGTTGCTGAAACGGTATCTGCAGCAGGGCGCGCGGCATTTCGTCCTCGAGGGGCGCGAGTGCGGCGGGCATATCGGCCCGCTGAACAGCCTCGTTCTCTGGGAGAGCATGATCCGGACCGTGCTCGCGGAGGCGCCCGCGGGCGAACTCGCCGAGGTGCACCTTCTCTTCGCCGGCGGTGTGCACGATAGCCGCACCGGCGCGCTGCTCGCGGCCATGGCCGCGCCGCTGATCGAGCGCGGCGTCCGCGTGGGCGTCAGCCTCGGCACGGCCTACCTCTTCACCGAAGAAGTGGTCGACGCCGGCGCGATCCTGCCGAAGTATCGGGATATCGCGCTGGCATGCACGCGCACGGCGGCGTTGGAGCTGGGCGGCGGACACGCCAACCGCGTCGCGTCCGGCGACTTTGCCGAATGCTTCGACGCCAGGGCGCGCGCCCTCCTTGCGGAGAATGCCGATCCCGAAACACGGAGTCGGGCGTTGATCGATTTCTCGCGCGGATCGTTGCGTCTGGCCGCCAAGGGCTCCGGCCCGGCCGGAGCGGTCGCGGCGGACGAAGAGGCCGGCGGCAGCGCGTACATGATGGGCGAGGTCGCCGCGCTCTGCAGGGACGTCTGCACGGTCCCGGAACTCCACCGTCGTCTTGCCGAAGGTACGCGCGCGCATCTCGACCACGCGCGCCGGACGCTCCCCGCCGAGACGCTGCCGCGGACCGAACGGCCGGAGCCGCTCGCTATCGCCGTGATCGGCATGAGCATATACGTCCCCGGCGCGGGCGATTCCGAGCATTTCTGGCGCAACATGCTCGATTTGAAGAGCGAGATCCGCGAGGTGCCGGAGCACTACTGGGACTGGCGCCTCTTCTACAACGCCGACCGCAAGAACCCCGACAGCATCTACTCGCGCTGGGGCGGATTCATTGAACCGTTCGCGTTCGATCCGCTGAGCTTCGGCATTCCCCCGAAGTCGCTCAAGAGCATCTGCCCCAACCAACTGCTGGCGTTGAAGCTGACGCGCGACGCGCTGGCCGACGCGGGGTACGACCGACGCGACTTCGACCGCGACCGCGTCGGCACGATCTTCGCCACCAGCGAGGGCGGCGGCTTTCTCTCCATGCAGTACGTCTCGCGCGTGACGCTGTCGCTGGTGCAGGCCGGGGACGTCGCGGCGCAGCGGCGGAAACTGGCGCGATGGAGCGAGGAGAGCTTTCCCGGCGTCCTGACCAGCATCGTCGCCGGACGCGTGGCCAACCGTTTCGACTTCGGCGGCCCCAACTTCACCGTCGATGCCGCGTGCGCCAGCTCCCTCTGCGCGCTCGACCAGGCCGTGCGCGAACTTGCCGGCGGGCGCAGCGACATGGTCGTCTGCGGCGGTGTCGAACTCAACAGCACGCCGCACGGGTTCGTCAATTTCAGCCGCACCCAGGCGCTCTCTCCGACCGGCGAATGCCGCGCGTTCGACAGGAAGGCCGACGGCATCCTCATCGGCGAAGGCGGCGCCGTGCTGATCCTCAAGCGTCTCGAGGACGCCGAGCGCGACGGCGATCGCATCGACGCGGTCATCCGCGCGGTGGGCTCCTCCAGCGACGGGCGCGTGCTGGGCCTGACCGCGCCGAATACCGCCGGCCAGCAGCGCACCCTGCGCCGCGCCTACGAGCAGGCCGGTTTCCCGCCGAATACGATCCGGATCTACGAGGCGCACGGCACCGGCACCCCCGTCGGCGACCGCAGCGAAGCCGAGTCGATCACCGCGGTTCTGCGGGAGGAGAACGCGCGGCCGCGGAACTGCGTCGTCGGCACGGCCAAGAGCTTGATCGGGCATACCAAGACCGCCGCGGGGATGGTCGGCATGGTCAAGACGCTGCAGGCGCTGCGGTATCGGGTCCATCCGCCGCAGGGCAACGTCGACGAGCCACTCGAGTTCTTCACCGCGTCCGACGCCCCGGCGGGGCTTCTGCGGCGGGCGCGGCCGTGGCTCGCCGAGCCCGGCCTTCCGCGCCGCGCCGGCGTCAGCGCCTTCGGCTTCGGCGGCACCAACAGCCATGTCGTGCTGGAGGAGTACGACGACCCGCTGCACGCGCGCGCGGTCGGCGCGACAATCTGGCCGGCGGAGCTCTTCCTCTTCCGCGCCGAAGACGTGGAATCGATGCGCGCGGATCTTCCTTGCCTGCTGGACGCGCTCGCGCAGGGCGCGCACCCCTCGCTTGCGGAGCTGGCGCTGCTGGTGCACGAGCGCGCACAGTCGTCGCCGGGCGCTCTGCGCGGAGGTTTTACCGCCCGGTCGCTGGCGGAGGCGCGGGAGAGTCTGCTCGCGCTGGATGCCCACCTCGCCGACGGTGCCGCGCTGCCGGGGCATGTCTTCTGCGGACAGCCGACCGAAACGCCGACGCTGGCGTTTCTCTTCCCCGGACAGGGCTCGCAGCGGCCGGGGATGCTGCAGGAGAGCGCGCTTTATCTGGAACCGTTGCGCCAGGCGGTCGAGGAAGCCGACGCGGCGCTGGCGACGAAGCTGCCGGATCTTCTGGGCCGTACGATCTGGCCGCTCGATGCATACACGAAAGAGCATGAAGACGCGCAGACGCGGGCGCTGACCGACACGAGCCTGGCCCAGCCGGCCATCGGCGCGCTCTCGCTCGGCCTGCTTCGGTTGCTGCGCCACCTCGGTGTCGAGCCGGCGATGGTCGCGGGGCACAGCTACGGCGAATACCCCGCGCTGGCAGCCGCCGGCGTCCTCGGCGCCGCGGAACTCTTCGCCCTCTCGGCCGAACGCGGACGACTGATGAGTCGCGCGGGACAAGACGCTTCCGGGGCGATGCTGGCGGTGCTCGCCGCCCGCGAGGAGGTGGCGCGGGTGTTGGCGGGCTGCTCCGGCGTGGTCCTGGCCAACTGCAACGCGCCGAAACAGTTCGTCCTCAGCGGCTCGCGCGAGGCCATCGAACAGGCGCGGGAACGCTGCGAAAAAGCGGGGCTCACCGCCCGAGCGCTCCCGGTGGACGGGGCGTTCCATTCGCCGCTGATGCGGCCGGTGCAGGAAGCGTTCGCCGAAGCGCTCGATGCCACCGCGCTGCGTCCGCCGACGCTGCCGGTCTTCGGCAACGTCACCGCCGCGCCCCTGGATTCCCGGCCCGAAGCGATGCGCCCGACGCTGGCCCGCCAGATCTGCGCACCGGTCCGCTTCATCGATACCGTCGAGGCCATGAACCGGGCGGGCGCGACGATATTCCTCGAAGTCGGCCCGGGGAACGTGCTGACCAGACTCGTCGGACAGATCCTGCACGACCGGCCGCACGTAGCGATCGCCCTCGACGGCCGCGACGGCCTGCGGTCCACGCTGGCCGCGCTCGGACGACTCTGGACGCTGGGCGTTCCGCTGCGACTCGACGCGTTCTTCCGACGGCGGCCGCTTCGTTCGCTAGGGTGGGAGACGTTGCGCGAGGAGACCACGCCCGCGCCTCTCTCGCCGACGACCTGGCTGATCGACGGCTGCAATACTCGCGCGCCCGGAGAGCCGCCGCATTCCCCGTTCGGCGAGGAACCGCTCTTCACAAGCAAGACGCGCGCGCAGGCGGCCCCGGCGACGGATGCCGCCGCCCCCGCCGCCGCCTCGAACGATCCGGCCGTGGCGGCGTATCTGGCGTATCAGGAGACCATGCGGCGTTTTCTGGCGTTGCAGGAGCAGGTCATGCAACAGGCGCTCGACGGTTCGGGCGATTCGTCGTCGGCTGTGCCCGCGTTACCGACGCTGCCGGACATGCCGGACCTGTCGCCGCCGCCCGCGAAGAGCGAAACGCCACTGCAGGCCCCGGAGCCGCCCGCGGCCACCGCCGACGAAACGCCGCCGCGGGATGTCGCCGGCTCACTGCGAAGACTGATCAGCGAACGCACCGGGTATCCCGCCGAGGTGCTGCGTCCGGAGATCGATCTGGAGGCCGAACTCGGCGTGGATTCGATCAAGCGCGTCGAGATCGTGGAAGATCTGGCGCAGACGTTTCCCGGGATCGATCCGGAAGCATTACAGAGGCTGGCCGCCGAACTGTCGAGCGCACGCACGCTGCAGGAGATGGCCGCGTTGCTGCAGGGCGTCTGCCGGGAATCTCCCGGCTCGTCCGCCACGGAACCGCCGCGGCTCGGCGACAACGCCGTCGAGGAAGGCTGTTCCCGCGAAGCCCTCTTCACGCTGTTGCAGAGCATCGTCGCCGAGCGTACCGGTTATCCGCACGACACCATCCGACTCGAGCTGGATCTGGAGGCGGAACTGGGCATCGACTCGATCAAGCGCGTCGAGATGCTCGAGGAACTGCATCAATCGCTGCCGCCTCGCCTGGCGACAGTTCTCGGCGACAATATCGAGACACTGGGGCGGGCCCGCAGCCTGCGCGAAATCGTCGACGCGCTCGCGGTCGCGGACGAACCGGCGGCGGAACAAGAAGCGGCCGACGAGCCCGGAGAATGTGTCCGCGCGGTGATGCAGGCCGTTCCGGCGCCGGTAGAGACGTTTCACGACCTGCCGGCCGGGACATATCTCCTCTCGCCGTGCGCGAATGCGGTCCGGTCCGCCGTGGCCGATGCGATTCGCGCCGCCGGCGGTACGCCACGGATCATCCCTCCCGCCGCGTGGGAGAATCCCGACGAGGTGGCGCGGCTGCTGGCAGAGCAGGACACCGCGTCGTTGCGCGGCCTGGTGCACTTGTCCGCTCTCGACTGCCGCGGTACGCCGTGGGAGAAAGATGCGTGGCGACGCGACCGGGTATACGCCCTCGACAGCTTCTATCGCGCCTTGCAGACACTTGCCGTCCCCTTGGCGCGCGGTCGTGTGCTGGCCTTGAGCCGCATGGGCGGCGCGTTCGGCCGTGACGGCTGGGACGATGGGGCCTCGCCTTTCGGCGGCGGCTGCGTGGGCGTCCTGAAATCGGTAAGCATGGAGATGCCCGGACTCCTCGCCCGCGCCGTCGACCTGCCGTTGGATATCCCGACGGAAACGGTCGGTCGGATCGCGAGCGACGAGTTGCGCATTGTCGATTCGTCGATCGAAATCGGCTATCCCGGCGGCACGCGTCACGAATTCCTGGCGGGGAGCGAACCGGTGAGGGACAGCGGCCGCCTTTCGCTGCCGGAACAGGCGGTGGTGCTGGCCACCGGCGGCGCGCAGGGGATTACCGCGTACCTGCTGACGCATCTGGCGCGGCCGGGGCTGACGCTGCACCTGCTCGGGCGGACGCCGTACCCCGAAGCCGACCTGGCGTCGTATGCCGGCCTGGACGATCCCTCGCTTCGCCGCCGCCTGGTGGAGGAGACGAAGGGGGCGCCGGATCCGGGATCGCTCGAGTGGCGCGCGCGGACGATTCGCCGGCAGATCGCGTTGGCGGAAACGCTGGCGCGGTTGCGGCAACGCGGCGCGACGGTGCGGTATCACGCGCTCGATGCCCGTAACGACGAGGCCCTGGAGGCGTTGATCGAGGAGGCCGGTCCCTTGCACGCGGTGATTCACGGCGCCGGCGTCATCGAGGACAAACTCCTGGCGCAGAAGACCCCCGCGAGTTTCGATCGCGTACTCGGCACCAAGCTCGACTGCGCGCGTGTGCTGTTGAAGGCGTTGAACCCCGAGGCGTTGCGCCTGCTGGTCTTCTTCACGTCCGTCGCCGGCCGCTTCGGCAACGCCGGACAGTCCGACTACGCCGCGGCGAACGAGATTCTCTGTCGCCTGGCCTGGTCGGCGCGGAACCGCTTCCCGAACGCGCGGACGGTGGCGCTCAACTGGGGGCCGTGGCGGGATATCGGCATGGCGCGGAACCTGGTCCTGGAGCGCTTCCTCCAGCGCGGTATCCGTCCGGTCGTGCCGGAAACGGGCGCGCGCTTCTTCCTGAACGAACTGGCGCTGCCGCACGACGCGACAAGCGAAGTGGTGGCCGGCGCAGGCCCCTGGCTGCATTCATCCGCCGTTAAGTCGCTGCAGACGGCTCCGGCATAAAAGGTCGACGATGAGCGCAGAAGACGAACTCGCGTCTCCCCTGGCCGAACGTGTCGCCCTGGTCACCGGCGCGGCCAGCGGTATCGGCCGCGCCTGCTGCGAGATGCTCGCCCGTCGCGGCGCGCATGTGATGGCCACCGATATCGACGTCAACCGCCTCGCCGAGACCGCCGCCGCTCTGGAGATGATTGGCCGGCCGTTCCGTACTCACGTCCTCAACGTCGCGGACGAAGCGAACTGGAAAGAGCTGATGAAGTCGCTCAAGCGCGAGCTGGGCGTGCTCCGCATCCTGGTGAATAACGCCGGCATCGCCCCGAAGACGCCGTTGAAGTCGCTGACCTACAAGCGCTGGCGGGACGTGCTCTCGGTCAACCTCGACGGCGTCTTCCTCGGCTCGCGCCACGGCATCCGCGCCATGCGCAAGGGCGGCAGCATTGTCAATATCGCCTCGGTCTTCGGCAAAAAAGCAAAGGCCGAGATGAGCGCGTACTGCGCCAGCAAAGGCGGCGCGTGTCTCTTGACGCGCGCGCTGGCGCTGGAGTGCGCGGAGTTGGAGAACGGCGTGCGCGTCAACGCGATCTGTCCGGGCGGCGTGCGGAGCGATCTCTACACGCGTGCGCCCTACTGGCCGAAGCTGCTGGAGAAGTGCGGCGGCGACGAGGAGGCGGCCTGGGCCTACATGGCGAAGAAGGTTCCGCTGAAACGCTTCGCGGAGTGCGACGAGGTGGCCGAACTGGTCTGCTTCCTCGCTTGCGACGCCAGCCGCTACGTCACCGGCAGCGAGTTCGTGATCGACGGCGGGCAGTTGGCGTAACCCGCTTTCGGGCATCATTTTGGATACATCCGGAATCGGAGCTTTTCACCCGGCTCGCAGATCGATACGATAACAGGGGATCGATTTATCGGAGCGCGCAAACGGTATTCGTTGTTGACGGCGGCGCCTCGATCGAGTGCAATAACACGTAAGGAGGATGGATAATGGGCTTGTTGAAAATGGTTACCGGATCGAGCAAGGCTTCGCGCATCGAGATCGGCGGCAAGTGGATCGGCGGCATCAGTGGCGCGACGCTGGGCCACATGCTCTGGAACGCGAGGGTTCTCTCCCTGCACACCCTCGGTCCCGGCGGCTGGATGATCAGCATCGTCGGCTCCGCGCTACTGGGCCGGTACATCGGCAAAAAGGCCGGCAGGGCGGTGAACGAGGCGATGTACCCCGAATCGGCGAAGACCGTCGACACCACCGCCACGGTCGAAGAGATCGACTCGCCGGCCTCGGCCTGAATCCGGCCGAGCATTTATCCCGGCGTCTCCGAGGGCGACGAGAGGCGCAGCCGCGCGGCGAGAAATTCGTGCGCCTCGTACCGGTGCAGTCGATAGCGATCGGTACGCGGACCGTTGGCGCCGGGAATGGTGGTGAACGCGGCGGTGAACCCGGCCGCGGCCACCTCCGTGCCACTCCTCCTCGTCGAGAGGTCCCTTCGCCAGGATGGCGCAGCGGGCGGCTCTCCGGTTTGAGTTGTAAGCGGATTCGGTCATGATACTGGCGTATCGTCAATCGGGTTGAGCGTCGCGAGACGCTTCTTCCCCATCGTCGAGAATCGAATCCGCCGCGGACTTGCCCCGGTTGCCGAGAAGGGACGCTACCCACGGCGTCAGCATGTAGACGAGCGTACTCCAGTCCGGCAGGAAGAAAGCCATTCCGATGGCCAGCAGCGAGACGACCGGCAGCGCGAGGTTCGCGCGCGTCGCGGCGACAATCGCCTTCCGCTCGAAGGCGGGTTCGAAAAGGTGATGGGCGTCGGCGTGACGCCATTGCAGCCAGAAGGTCAAGCCGATGAGCAGGATGTTGATCTCGAAGAGGACGGCAGCCGGCTGGAGATGGCCGTACTCGCTGACCAGTTCGGTCGAGAACGGCACGATACAGACGAAGAGCAGGCCGATCATGTTGCGCCACAGGTAACCGGCCGTGCATACCTCCACGCGACGGACCTGTTCCTGATGCAGAATCCAGAACGCTCCCAGCAGCAGGAAGGAGATGACGTATCCCTGCAGGGGACGTCTCAACGCGAAAAGTTGATCCATCAGCGCCTGTGCCGTCGGGTGCTTGTCGTCGGGAAACGACGGCACGTCGATGCTGAGGACGAGAATGGTCATGGCGATGGCGAAGATGCCGTCGGTCAACGCTTCCAACCGGTGGGTCAGAAACAGGTCGGTTCGTCTGTTGCCCTGCGAGGTATTGCCCATCCTGCGATGCTTCCTTCATCTGGTGTGGAACTCCGAGCCCCCCTAAGCGCCCCGAGCGCATTTCCTTGGCGTAGCCAAACCCTCAGCACGTATGTTATCCCATGCACGAAGAAAACTCCAGCATATCCCGCCGACATAATCGTCTTGTTGACAGTCCGGCCATCATCTGCCATCGCAGGAATTCCTCTGGCGCGTGCGGAGATAGGTTGCCAATCCTCGCCCACGTCTCATCGATCTCCTGTCTGCTCTTCACCAATCGGCACGACCTTTCGGCTTGCGCTGCGCGACCCGAACACTCTCTTACCGGGTCCTTAATCGCCTGGCGCTACCTCCCCCTTCCGGCCCGGGGAGAGCCGCGCGATCAGCTTGTGCACCTCCTGTTCGATCAGCGCCAGCGATTCCTCCGGTTCGGCGACGTCGATGTCGTGAATCTGCCAGAACTCCACGCCCGGGCGCGCCCGGAAGCGCGTTTCCAGCGCCGGCCGGTGCTCTGCTTCCTTGAGCCCGATCACCAAGTCCGCCGCTTGCAGCTCCTCCTCGGTCAGCGGCCGCGGCTGCCGCGGGGGCGTTTCGGGCGCGATGCCGCGCGCGCGCAGACCGTCCTCGGTGAAACGCGAGACCGGCCCGATGTTGCCGGCGGCCAGACCCGGCGCCAGCCCGCGCGACTCGGCGCGCCAGTCCAGCCCGGCCTCTTCGGCACGGCGATTGAACAGCGCCTCGGCGAAGCGGCTGCGGAAGTAGTTGCCGGTGCAGAGAAAGAGCAGCGTCTTCACGTGCGCCTCCCGTAGCGCCCGACCTCCTTGTCCGGCGAGACCTTGAAGATCAACTTCACCGGCACCTCCTCGTAGCCGAGGTGCTGGCGGAACTGGTTGGCCAGGTACCGCCGGTAGTTGCCGTCGAAAGCGGCCGGGTCGTTGCAGAAGAGCAGGAACGTCGGCGGCGAGACGCCCGCCTGCGTGCCGTAGTAGATCTTGCCGAGGCGGCCCTTGTGGGGTTTGGGCCGGCGCTTGGCGTAGGCCAGCTCGATCGCCTTGTTCACCCGCCCGGTATTGACCTCGCGCGCGGCCTGCGCGATCAGCTCGTGCGCGGCCTCCACCAGCGGCCAGATGTTCTCGCCCGTCTGCGCGCTGATGCCGGCCAGGCGGCAGTAGTACATCCCCGGCAGCCGGTCGGCGACGTAGTCCTGGTAGTCGGCCACGGCGACGGTCGGCTTCTCCTCCTTGACCGCGTCCCACTTGTTCAGCGCGACGATGCAGGGCTTGTGCGCGTCGACGACCATGCCGCCGATACGCCGGTCGATCTGGCTGATCTCCCCTAGCGCGTCCAGCAGCAGTACCACCGCGTCGGCGCGGCGGATGGCGCGCTCGGTGCGCACCGTGCCGTAAAACTCCATGACGTCGACGTACTGCTTGCGGCGGCGCAGCCCGGCGGTGTCGATGGCGACGAAGCGGCGGCCGTCGCGCTCGATGACGATGTCCACCGCGTCGCGGGTGGTGCCGGGGATGTCCGAGACGATGACCCGCTCGCTGCCGATGAGCTGGTTGATCACCGTCGACTTGCCGGCGTTGCGGCGTCCGACGAAGGCGATGCGCGGCAGCCCCCGCGCGTCCTCGGGCTCCTCCTCCGCCGGCGGCAGCGCGGCGACGATGGCGCCCTCCAGGTCGTCGATATTGCGGTTCTCCTTGGCGCTGAGGGCGATGGCGTCGCCGAAGCCCAGAGCGTGGAAGCTCGGCAGCTTGTCCTCGAGGCGGGCGTTGTCCACCTTGTTCGCCGCCAGGATGACCGGCTTCTCGGTCTTGCGCAGGCGCGCGGCCACCTCCGTGTCCAGCGGGGTGACCTCGTCGCGCGCGTCGACCAGGAAGATCAGGACGTCGGCCTCCTCGATGGCCACGGCGATCTGCTTCTCGATGCGGTCCTCGAGCTTCTGGCTGTCGACCATGCCGATGCCGCCGGTGTCCAAGAGCTCGAAGGTGCGCTCGCCCAAGCTCAGCAGATAGGTGACCCGGTCGCGCGTGACGCCGGGGACCTCGGCCTCGATGGCGATGCGGCTGCCGACAAGGCGGTTGAAGAGCGTGGACTTGCCCACGTTCGGACGGCCGACAATGGCGACGGATAACGGAGGCATGCAGGCTCCTCGTTATTGGCGGAAAAAGCGGTATCGATAAAAATTCATTAATAGAAGATACAATAAGTACTTATAGCCGAGAAAAAAACATTCATCGACTTTTAATATTGAGAGTTCGTATCCTTATGTTATTTATGCGATTAGTTAATCAAAAGATACCGAGTGAATCCTTTTATAATATTATCGATGATTTTTACGTGTTTTTATTCTTGACTAAATACAACCATAAGTGTAGTCTGCTCTACGCAGGTTGCTTCACTGGCCGAGGCGAACGGCGTCCGGCCGAAACGGTTCGCCGGGACGCGCAGAAACCGGCAGTAACGGTATCACATTGCCGGCGCAGCGCAAGCGGGAAACGGGTGGCGTGTCGTCGCGGCCGGGACCGCGAAGCAAGGCATTGACGTGGCGTTTGTTATAGGAGGCGTATCATGCGGTGGCGCGCGGAGGCGACGGTCGAGATACTCGACGGGGTCGAGGCCGACCTGGAGGTGTGGATCGACTACGGGCCAAGCGGTCGCGACGATCCGGGCGGGTTCGAAGTGATCGAGTACGGCGTGCAGCAGATGCGGGTCGACGCCCGGGCGGTGGCGGTTGCGGACCTGCCGGTGCTGCGGCGGTATCTCGAGCCGGCCATCGGCGCGGCGGTGGACGATCTGGGGCCGGCGGACGTGGTGCGTTTCGGAACGCGGACGGCCGCGCGGCGGCGCTACCGTCATCGCCGGGCGCGACGTCCGGGCACGTCGTCGCGGCGGGAGAATGATCACGAGGTGCAGGATTGTGCCAGACAGGAGGATGTAGCGTGAACACCATCTATTGTGCCCGGGGCGGCGAGGCGTTGCTGGTCGCGCCGGCGACGAACCAATCCGCCGAAACGGTCAGCTACTGGCCCGCGGAGAAGCCGTTGCCGGAATGCCACTGGCGCCGCCCGCCCATGCCGTGCCATGTCTGCCGGGCGCTGTACCTGCCCGGTGGGGTGCGCGCGACCTATGCGCGCAAGAACACGCGCGATACGGTGAACTACAAATGCCGTGCCTGCGGGGCGTCGTTCAGGCTGCTCGTCTGCGACTTGCCGGAGGCGGAATGGTAGCTCCGCGCGCGCCCGCGCTTGACAGAAACGGCGCGTCGTGAGTATAACTCGGGCGGTCGCCGCGGGCGCGGCCGGTTTGGCGACGCCGCCGCTTTTGCCCCCGGGTTCGCATCACGCCGGTGCATTGCGCCGGTTGTTTCAAAGGAGAACGTCATGAGCGACGAGTCGGATCCCACGCAACCGCAGCCTCCGCAGCCGGAGTTCCCGGCGTCCGCGGACACGGCCGGCGAGGCCGGCGGGCCGTCCCCGTCTTCTCCGGCACCGGCCGCGACTTCGTCGGCGCCGTCGGACTTGCGCCGGCTGACCTGGGCGCTGCTGGCGCTGGCGGTGCTGCTGATCATCTGGCTGGTCTGGCCGCGCGGCGGGGACTTCGATCCGCAGCGTTTCTTCCCGCCGCGGACGAAGTTCTTCCTCCAGTGCAACGACCCGCAGCCGCTGGGCAAGGCGCTTGCGCGCCTGCCGCTGTGGAAGGAAGGCGAGGGGGAAGCCGGCGTGCACGGCTTGTGGAAGTGGTGGCTCGACAAGGGCGAGCGCCACCTCGGCGTCGACGCGCTGGACCTCGAACGCCTCGCCAGCGGCGCCCGCGGCGTCGGCGCGGGGCTGGTGCCGCGCCGGGATAAGGCCGGGTACGATCTGCTGCTGGTGCTCGCGCCGGAGAACCCCTCGGCGATGCTGGCGCAGATCAAGCAGGCGGCGGCCGAGGAGCTCGAGCCCGTGGCTGTGCCCGAGACCTCGTACGAGTTCCTCCGTTTCAAGCTCGAGAACGGCAAGATGTTCCACGTGCTGGTCCTCGAGCATCACCTGCTGCTGAGCGCGCAGAAGGAGCGGCTGACGTTCGCCCTGCAGGCGCTGAACGAGAACGAGCCGGGGCTGGGCGACACCGCGGTCATGCCCCGCCACACCGAGCGCGGCGCGGTGCGCGTCATGATCGATCCGCGCGCGGATCCGCTCTCGGGGCAGCCGCTGGGGTATTTCCTGCGCGAGAACCTGCGTCTGGGGCTGGACCTGACGCGGCACATGCGCGAGGAGGCGCGGCTGGTCTGGACGCTGCGCCCGCAAGCGCCGCACGGGCTGCGCGCCGAGACGCGGGTGGTGCTGGCGCGCGAGGCGGTAAAGCGTCACGGCGTGCTCTACTACCTCGGCTGGACGTTCTTGATCGTCGTGCTGATCGTCCTGGCCATCCCGGTGCTCTTCATCGTGCTCTCGCTGCTGATGGCGTGCTGGTTCTACCTCGTGGCGTGGTGGAACGGCGAGCTGACCCCGCCCAAGCCCGAAGCGGCGCCCGAACTCTCGCCGGAGCTGCGCGCGGACATGGGCGACAAGACTGCGACGGCCGCTCCCGAGCCGCAGACCTCGGAGGCGAGCGAGCCGGACCCGCACGCGCGCGAAGGGCGGGATAGCGCCGGGGAGCCGCCGGACCCGGTGGAGCACGATCCGCACGAGCGCGAGGCGCAGGGCGAGGATGGACAGGACGAAGACCGGCCGCAGGACTGAGCAACGGGAGGCGCGATGATCCGCGAAGCGATCAAGCAGGTGGTCGAGGGCGAGGACCTGTCGCAGGCGCAGGCGCAGGCGGTGATGGACGAGGTCATGTCCGGCGCGTGCACCGACGCGCAGATCGCCTGCCTCTTGACGGCGCTGCGGTCCAAGGGCGAGACCGTGGCCGAGATCGCCGGTTTCGCCGCGGTGATGCGCGAGAAGGCCACCCGCATCGACGCCGGCGAGGATCTCTTCATCGACGTCGTCGGCACCGGCGGCGACGAGCGCGGCACTTTCAACGTCTCCACCGCCGCGGCCCTCGTCGCGGCCGCGGGCGGCGCGCGCGTGGCCAAGCACGGCAACCGCTCGGTCAGCTCGACCTCGGGCGCGGCCGACGTGCTGAAGGAACTCGGCGTCAACATCGAGGCCGACACGGCCACGGTGGAGCGCTGCATCGCCGAGGCGGGAATCGGCTTTCTCTTCGCGCCGCTGCTGCACGGGGCGATGAAGCACGCCATCGGCCCGCGCCGCGAGATCGGCATCCGCACGGTCTTCAACATCCTCGGGCCCCTGACCAACCCCGCCGGCGCGAAGCATCAACTGCTGGGCGTCTACGCCTCGACCCTCACGCCGGTGATGGCGAGCGTCCTGAAGGAACTGGGCTCGCAGCACGCGCTGGTCGTCCACGGCCACGACGGCGCCGACGAGATCACCATCGGCGAGGAGACCACCGTCGCGGAGCTCAAGGGCGGCGAGATCAACGAGTACGTCCTGGCGCCCGACGACTTCGGCCTGTCGCGCACACCCATCGAGAAGCTGCGTGTGCAGAGCCCGCAGGAGAGCGCGCGGGTGATCCGCGAGGTGCTGCAGGGCAGGACCGGCCCGGCGCGCGACATCGTGCTCCTGAACGCCGGCGCGGCGCTGTACGTGGCGGACAAGGCCGAGGACCTGCAGGCGGGGATCGACCTCGCGTCCGAAACCATCGACACCGGCAGGGCGCAGGAAACGCTGGCGAAGCTGGTGGATGTGAGCGGGGGGTAGATTCGCAAAACGATGCGAGGAATCGACGCATGCTGCCGACCCTCGGAGCGAGCGCTCTTATCATCGCGGTGGCGATGCATTACGGTTTGAAACGGGCGAAAGCGGACGCGTCGCTGACCAACCTGCTGCCGCTGCTGCCAATCGTGATTCCGACCGCCTACGGCTGGCAGGTCATGGTGTCGACCACGGCCGCGATCGTCTTCGCCGTGCTGATGGCCGGATTGATCGCCCTGCGCATCGCCATGACCTACGAGCGGGGTGAGGAAGAGGCGTAAACCGGGATACCGACGGAGTCGATCCCGGAATGCGTGAGTCAAACGCTGTTGGCGCATTGCCGATGTAAACTCCGGAGTTCATGATACCCGGCACACCGTCATCCTCCTGCTGCGGCTGGCCTTGCAGCCTTCCGGTCCCCGCCCTTGCGCCCTGCTCCGGCGTCGGCTATACTCCCGAAGAGGGGCGAGGAGCCGGTATGGGCGATATCTCCAACGACACGGCGCGCCCCGGCGCCCCGGCCGCGCACGAGATCCCCGCCGATCCGCACATCCGCCGCCGCATCGCCGAGGTTGCCGCGCAGGCGTCCCTGCCACAGACGCTCGATCGCGAGACGTTGGAAACGGCGGGGCGCGATATGCTCGCGGCGCTGAATCTGCCCGAGAGCGCGCTCGGGTTTCTGCTGATCGAGTTGAACAACGCCTACTGGCGCGAGGCGTTCGCCGCGCTGCCGTGCGGCAAGCGCCTGCTGTTGCTGCCGCACTGCCTGCGCGACAGCGCCGCGTGCAAGGGCGGCTACGCGGGCGAATCCTTCGCCTGCGCGGGCTGCGGCGCGTGCGACCTGAGCGGAATCCGCAAGGAAGCCGTAGCGCTGGGCTACCGCGTGCGCATCGAGGAGGGCGCGCCGTCGATCCTGAAGGCGGTGCTGGCCGAAGAGGCCGAGGGGGTGCTCGGCGTGGCGTGCATGGACTCGCTCGAGAAGGCGTACCCCAGAGTCAGCGCGCTGGGGCTGCCGCATCTGGCGGTGCCGTTGCTGAAAGACGGCTGCAGGGATACGGAGACGGATCTCGCGCGGCTGCGCGAACTGCTGCGGCTCAGCACCGACGCGATCCCGACCGCACACGCGAGCCTGCTGCCGCTCCTGCGGCACACGCGGGCTTTGTTCGCGCCGAAGCGGCTCATCCCGCTGCTCGCGGGCGCGCTGGAAGTCGAGGACGGCGACCCGCCGGGGCCGGCGCGATTCGCCGAGACGACCGCGTTCGCCTGGCTGCGGCGCGGCGGCAAGCGGCTGCGGCCGTTTGCCGTCCTGGCGTGCCACCTCGTCGGCCGAGACGGCGGCACGGCGCTGGCGACGGGGACGCCGCCGACGCTGCCCGACGAAATCTGCCGCCTGGCCGTGGCCATCGAGGCGCTGCACAAGGCCAGCCTGGTGCACGACGATATCGAGGACGACGACGCCACGCGCTACGGCAGGCCGACGCTCCATCGCGCGCACGGCGTGGCGCAGGCGATCAACGTCGGCGATGCGCTGGTGGGGCTGGGGTACCGGTTGGTCGCGGAGGCGCGCGGCGCTCTGGGCGCGGCCGCGGCGGGGGATATCGTGGCGCTGCTCGCGGACGCGCACCTGCGGCTCTGCCGGTGGCAAGGGGCGGAACTGGCCTGGCAGCGCGGCGGGGTGCGGCAGATGCGGCCGCTGGACGTGCTGGCGATCTATGCCGGCAAGACCGCGCCGGCGTTTCACGCGGCGCTGTATACCGGGCTGCGCGCGGCAGAGGCGGATTTCGACGAGCAGGTGCTGAAGGCGTACGCGCGCGCGGTGGGGGTGGCGTACCAGATCCAGGACGACCTGGAGGACTGGGACCGCGGCGCCGACGGCCACATCCGCGACGGCCGCGACGCCATCGCCGGGCGGCCGACGCTGCCGCACCTGCTGGCGCTGGAGAACGCGAATGGCGAACAGGCGGCGCGGCTGCACGAACCGTACTGCGACTGCATGAGCGCCGCGGAGTTTCTGGAGGAACGGGCCTACCTGTACGAATCCACGGGGGCCTTCGAGCAGGCGCGCGAGTTGATGGACCGGTACCGGCGGCGGGCGCTGGGACTGGCGGGCGAACTGGGCGAGGCCGATCTGGCCGAACTGCTGCGGCGGCTGGCGCGGCTGATTCTAGGCGACGCGCGGTGAGGTGGCCGGAGGCGATCATCGCCGGTGCGGGCGCCCTGCCCGCGGCATTCCGCCAGGGTCACGCGGCGTTTCTTCACGCGCAGCAACAGGACGACGGCGGCTTCCGGGGACCGCAAGGCGGGAGCGACCTGTATTACACCCGTTTCGCCCTGCGGGCGTTGCACCTCTGCGCGGCGCCGGCGACACCCGATCCGGCACGCCTCGCCCGGGCGGGCGAGTACCTCCGGAAGCAGACGGCGGCGACGCTGGTCGACCGCTACTGCCTGCTCGACGGCGCGGCGATGCTGGGCCTGCCGCTGCCGGAGACGCCGGCGCGGTATCTGCTGCAAGAAGCATTGGCGAAGCCCAACGCGTACGCCGTCTTCCTCGGCAGTCTCTGCCTGGAACTGCTGCACGAAGAGAGGCCGGCGGAGGAAACGCTTCTGGCGGCGCTGGGCGCGTTGCGCGCGTCCGCGGGCGGTTTCCGCCGCAGTGAGGAGACGAGCCTGCCGCAGACCAATGCCACCGCCGCGGCGCTGAGCGTGCTGGTACGGCTGGACGAGACGCCGCCGGAGTGGGTCGAGGCGGGCACGGCGTTTCTGGCTGCGCAGCAGACCGGGGACGGGGGCTTCCGGGCTACGCCGGCGGTACCGGCGGGCGACCTGCTCAGCAGCTTCACGGCGCTGACGGCCCTGCATGAGGCGGGGGCCATGCGGGCGCTCAGGCTAGCGCCGCTGGGGCGGTTTGCGCGCGGACTGGCATGTGCCGGCGGCGGCTTCGCCGGCAGCGCCCGCGATCCGGGGCCGGACGCGGAGTACACGTATTACGGGCTGGGCGTGCTGAGCCTGCTGGCGTGGGCGGCGGGTGGCCGCTGACTATCCGTCTTCGCCGAGGGCCGCGCGTTTGGAGAAACCGTTCGACGGCATCGATGCCGGCCGCTTCAGCGAAACAGCTTGAACAGGTCCTCGGCGATTTCGAGACTCTCGTCGACGAGGACCTTGACCTTCTCCTTCTCGATCTTCAGCTCTTCCGGCGCGCGGTCAGTCACCTCGTCGATACCGCTGTTGCTCTCGAAGTCGCGGACGCAGTTCACGACGCGCACGGGCATGGGGCACCGGCCCCCGAGGTCGAGGCTGCCGTGATGCTCGCCGATGGCCATGCTGATGGTCTCCGGGAGCGACCACTCGTCGCAGAGCCAGGTGGCCACCTCGGCGTGGTCCCACTCGAAACGCTCGCGTTCGAGCCTGGCCAGGTCGGTGCCGGCCTCGCGGCGCCAGGAGTCGAGCACCGGGATGTACTTGCCGGCCTGCTGTTTGACCAGGAAGGGGATGGCCATGTCCTGCAGCAGCGCCGCGGTGAAGCTCTCCATCTTGCGGCTGGGGCAGACGACCGAGGAGAAGGAGCTCGCCAGCGCCGCGCGCTGCATCGCCGCGCGCCAGAAGACCTTGTAGTCGTAATACTGGCCGCTCGTGCGCGGGAGCTGGTTGCCGACGGCGACCGAGAGCAGCAGCGCCTCGAGGCTGGACATGCCCATCAGCGCCACGGCCTGGTTGATGTCGGTGATCTTGTGCCGCGTCTGGAAGGCCGCGGAGTTGACGATCTTGAAGATCTGCAGCGAAAGCCCCGGGTCGGTGCCGATGATCTCGCCGACCTCGCGCGCGGAGACGCCGGGCTCGCGGATCTTGCCGAGCGCCTTCATCACCACCTGCGGGAACGTCGGCAGCTTGAACTCGCCGAGCACCTCGCGCATGCGCGCTTTCGGGTCGACGCGGAGCCGTTTGAAGAACTCGAACATTTCCCTTTTCCTTTCGCTTGGCAGCGGGCTTTCAGTCCGCGCGCCGGCCCATCTTGTTGGCGAAGATGGAGAGCACCCCACCCAGTGCCAGATAGCCGAGGATCACCTCGACGGTGGCCACCACCTGCGCCGCGGTCGAGGAGGGCACCACGTCGCCGTAACCGAGGGTCGTCATCGTGACGATGCTGAAGTACACCGTGGAGAACCACGTCGGGTGGCCGCCGTAGTCGATCTCCATGAAGGAGTAGACGACGGCGAAGAGCAGCGCGATGCCGGCCGTCCAGGCCGCCCAGCGCGACAGGCTCCGCCCGCAGTCGGAGGTGATCCACCAGGCCCAGTAGAGGGCGTAGCGCAGGCCGTCGCTGTTGCGGAACTCGTGGAGGTAGTTCTCGTCGACGATATACCGGCGCAGCAGGTACGTGCCGCAGAAATTGGTGTGGCGGATATCGGTGTTGAGCCACCGGGCGCTGTAATAGCGTTTCAGATCATGCAGTCTCGTTTCGCGCAGGTCGGCGTTGTTCAGCACCGCCTTGTACACGTCGCTGGCGGTGAGGTCGGCGAACTGCAGGTCCGCGCCGGTGAAGTCGACCTCGGTCAGGTCGGCCTCGCGGACGCGGCAGTGCTGCAGGCTGGCGCCGCGGAAATCGGCCGCGTGCAGGTTGGCCTTGGTCAGGGTGGAGCGTTCCAGGCGCGCGCCGAAGAAGCCCGCGCGCGAGAGGTCCGCCCCGCCGAGGCCGACGCCGGTGCCCGTGCATTCGCGGCAGTCGCTGCCGCCGAGGTTCGCGCCCAGGAGCTCCGCGCGGTCGAGCCGGGCCTGGAAGAGATTGGCGCCGGAGAGGTCGGCGAAGGAGAGGTCGACCCCGCTCAGCACCGCGTGGGAGAGGTTGGCGTGGCGCAGATCCACCCCCGAGAGGTGCATGTCGCTCAAATCCTCGCCGGCGAGGTCGATGCCGGCCAGATCCGCGCCGGAAGCCGCGCCGCGCTGCCGGCGTAACTCCGCCAGCGTCCGGTCGCGCAGGGAGGTGCCGCCGGCGTCCTTCTCGGTCCACCGCGCGCTCATCGCGGTCGTCTCCTCGTTCATCCGGATCACGCAGGCCGCCTTGTCTGGGATCGACGCCCGCCCCCACGCCGCGCGGCTATACTATACCGGGAATTCGGGCGAAGTCAAAACGCATTGCCGGGCGAAAAGGTTTTCGCCGGCAAAAAAGCGAGTCCGTTGCATCAAACGCATGGTCAAGCGGGATGAACGGGATCTAATCGGGATCGATGGTGCGCAGCATGCGGTTCAGCAGGCCCGGGAGGAAGCGCTTGGCCACCACGCCCCAGGTCTCGCGCCCGCCGATGGTGATCTCGTCGCGGCCGCGGGCCACGGCGGTCAGGATCTTCGCGGCGCAGGCCGCCGGCGTCATGCCCTTGTCCTGGCCCGGGTCCATCCTGCCGTGGGGTTTGCCGCCGGCCTCGAAGGCGTTGCAGGAGATGTTGGTGCGGACGTAGCCGGGGCAGACGAGAGTGACGCGGATGCCGCCCTGCCAGACCTCCGCGCGCAGGGCGTCGAAGTAGCCGTGCAGCGCGTGCTTGCTCGCCGCGTACGAGGAGCGCCGCCGCGCGCCGAACTTGCCCATGACGCTGCTGATCACCACGACGTGTCCGCCGCCCTGCTCCTGCATCGCCGGCAGCAGCCGGTGCGTCAGGGTGACCGCGCCGAAGAAGTTGACCTCCATCAGGTAGCGGGTGGTCTCCAGCGGCGTGTCCATGGCGAAGGAACGCTGGCTCACGCCGCCGTTGTTGACCAGAATGTCGACGCGGCCGAAGAGCGAGCGGGCCTCGTCGGCCTTCGCCGGCAGCGCGTCGTTGATGGAGAGATCCAACGGCAGCACGCGGACATCGCCGGTCGGCATCGCCGCGGCCACCTCGTGCAGCTTTTCGACACTGCGCGCGGAGAGGATCAGGCGCGCGCGCGCGCGCGCGAAGGAGTGGGCCAGGGCCTCGCCGATGCCGCTGGAGGCGCCGGTGATCCAGACGACCTTGCCGTCGAAACGATTGGGCATGGGCTACTCCTTCAACATCAGCCACGCCACGGCCATGACATGGACCGGCGTCAACTGCCTGCAGCGCGCCAGCACCGCCCGCAGCCCGCGAATGACCGGATCGTCCGCCGCGGCCGCGGCGACCATCTCCAGTATAGCCTCCGTGCGGCGCTGTTCCAGCGCTTCGAGCACGTCCGCGCGTTCGCTGCGCCAGCCGGCGTTCTGGTAGGCCGCGTAGGCGCCGAGGGCGCCTCGGGCCGACTGGGCCTCCTCGAGGTAGCGCAGCAGCCAGGTATTGGAGATGCCGAGCATGCCGCAGAGCCCGTCCATCAGCTCGAACCGGTCCTCGCGTTCCTCCAGGCTCGCCAGCGCGCCGAAGAGCGGCTCCGCGTACGCCCGCGCCGGGCCGTCGAAGCGCAGGAGCGCGCGCGCGGCGGAGCTGACCACCAGCCGTCGACGGGGCCGGCGACGCAGCAGTTCGGCCAGCGGCTCGACCGCCCGTTCGTCGCCGAGCTTGCCGAGTGCGCGCGCGGCCATGGCCTGCAGGCTGGCGCGTTCCTTATCCCGCAAGGCGACAAGCAGCGCCTCGACGGCCGGCCGGTACCTGAGTTCGCCCAGCGCCCAGGCCACGTGCGCGGCGACGAAACGCTGGTTCTCGTCCTCGAGCATCGCCAGCAGACGCTTGCCCGCCAGGTCGCTCCCGGTCTCGGCGAGCGCGCGGATGGCGGCGACGCGGACGTCGTACGACGGATCGCTCAAGAGCTCGCTCAGCGGATCCACCGTCAGCGGCGAGGGGTGGGCGGCGAACCAGCGCGCGGTGCGGCAGCGGGTGTCCTCGTCCTCGTGATAGACGAAGCGCTCGGCCATCATGACGCGCAGCGGCGACATCGAGAGCGAGGTGAAGAAGTGGCCCACGCCGAACCAGGGGCGGGTGTTCGGCAGCCGCCGGATCAGCACGAGCACCACCGCCGCCATCGGCACGGCGACGCAGAAGAAGTAGCCCTTGAGCCAGTCGAAGTGGAGAACGCCGTTGGCGAAGGGTACGTTCCCGCGCGGGAGGACGAAGTCGTCGAGGAGGTAGCCGTAGAAGAGATGCACCAGGCCGGTGGCCGGCACCAGCGCCATCTGGTAGAGGTTCATCGCCTCGAAGGAGTCCTCGCTGCGGACGTGGTAGTGCTGGATCGAGGTGTTGGCGATGCCGATGCCCGCGGCGAGCGCGCCCTGCAGAAAGCCCTGCAGCAGCAGGACCGCGAGGGTGACGTACTCGGGCAGGCCCAGCCCGGTCAGCCCCGAGTATGCCTGCGGGAAGGGTGCGATGAGAAGGTGCAGCGGTGTCAGCAGCACGAAGAGCAGCAGCAACCCCGTCAGGAGCGGGCGGAAGCCCAGCGCGTCGGCGATCCGCCCCCAGAGCAGGAGGCTCGCGGCGACGCCGAGCATGCTCGCGGCGATGAAGGCGCTGGCGATGTTCGAGGGCGCGTGCATCATCGTCTTGAGGTAGACGACATAGATGGGCACCTGGATCAGCAGCACCAACACCGCGATCAGCAGCGGCAGCCGCAGCAGCGGAGATCGTTTGAGCACCTGCCACAGGCGCGGGGAGAGGATTGTCCGCGGGCCGTCCTTCCGCGCGGGCGGAAGCTCCGGGATCCGCCGAACCCAGTAGATCCGGTTCGCCGCCCCCGCGACCGCCAGCAGCAGCAGCCCCTTGTACTGCCACGGCAGGATGCTCTGGCCGATGAGGAACGGGATCGCGATCATCATCGCCGCGGTGACGACCTGGAACCAGAAACGCATGCGGGCGAAGAAGCGGCCGCGGTCTTCGGTGGTGGTGATATCCCGCAGCAGCGGCTGCCAGGCGACGCCGACGCCGAGTTGCTGGCCGGCGACGTAGACGCACAGAAGCGCCACGTAGAGCTCGAAGGAGAGCCACGCCGACGGGAGCAGCAGCAGCACCAGAACGATGGCCAGGCGCACGCCCTCGCCGTAGTAGATGATCCGGCGCTTGCCCTGCCGCCGCAGCGTCTCCAGGAGAACGATCCGGGCCAGGCCGACGAGGGGGATGATCGCCAGGATCGCGGCGATGCGCTTGGGCGAGAAGCCCAGCACGTCGTTGGCGAAGAGCATCATCACCGGGCCGATGAGGATGGCGTTGGAGACCATCATCATCAGGTTGGCGCGGAGCGCCGCCTGCTGGCCGCGGGCGTGCTGGGCGGGGGAGAGGGCGTTCACGAGGCCTCCGCTGGCTCGGGTTGACACTCATGCTGTCGCATCGGTTCTCCAACAGGCGCGCGTCTTGCCGACGTCTCGCGCCGTCCGGTCAATGCGACTCCGACACGGACCGCCGCCGTTCGACATGGACGCTCACCAGCGCCAAATCGGCCGCGGAGACGCCGGAGATGCGCGTCGCCTGCCCCAGCGTCTCGGGGCGGATGCGCGCGAGCTTCTCCCGCGCCTCGAGGCGCAGCCCGGCGATGGCGGCGTAATCGAAATCCGCCGGCAGGCGCATCGCTTCGTTGCGCTTGAGCCGGTCGATCTGGACCAGGTGGCGGCGGATATAGCCCGCGTACCGCGTGTCGATACTCGCCTGCTCGGCCGCGCGTTCGCCCACCCGGCCCAGAAGCGCGGGCTTCATGGCGACCAGGTCGGCCCACGCGATTTCCGGGCGCTTGAGCCACTGCGCGAGCGTCGTGCCTTCGTGGCGCGTCGTCGCGAGCCATTGTTTGACTTCGTCGATCTCGGCCTGCAGTTCGGCCACGCGCGCGGCGCGCTCTTCATCGACGAGCCCCAGCTCACGCGCGCGCGGCGTCAGGCGCAGGTCCGCGTTGTCCTGGCGCAGGAGCAGGCGGTACTCCGCGCGGCTGGTGAAGAGGCGGTACGGCTCCTCGGTCCCGCGCGCGACCAGGTCGTCCACGAGCACGCCGATATATCCCTCGTCACGCCCGATGCGCAACGGGGGGCGCTGCTGCACGGAGAACGCGGCGTTGGCGCCGGCGACCAGTCCCTGCGCGGCCGCTTCCTCGTAGCCGCTGGTGCCGTTGATCTGCCCGGCGAGGAAGAGCCCCGCGACGGCCTTGGCCTCGAGCGTGCCCTTGAGCGCGGTGGGCGCGACCGCGTCGTACTCGACGGCGTAGCCGAAGCGCGTCACCGCGGCCTCTTCCAGCCCGGGCAGCGTGCGGACCATCTTGGCCTGCGCTTCCGGGGCGATGCTGGTGGCCATGCCGTTGAGGTACAGTTCCTCGGTCTCGCGTCCCTCCGGTTCGACGTAAACGTGGTGCCGCGGCTTGTCGGGATAGCGTACGAGCTTCAATTCGAAGCTGGGGCAGTAGCGCGGCCCCACGCCCTCGATCTGGCCGGAGAAGAGCGGCGCCGTGTCCAGCACCACCTCGACGGCGCGGCGGGTGGCGTCGTTGGTCCAGGTGGCGTGGCAGGAGACTTGCTCGAGTTCGAGTGTCTCGGTCAGAAAGCTGAACGGCTTGGGCGGCTCGTCGCCGGGTTGTTCCTCCAGGCGGGCGAAATCGACCGTGCGGGCGTTGACCCGCGGGCAGGTCCCGGTCTTGAGCCGCATCAGCGGCAGGCCGAGCGTTTCGAGACTGCCCGAGATTTCATCGGCCGAGAGTTCTCCAAGACGTCCGCCGGCGGCGACGGAGGTGCCGACGTGGAGCTTGCCGCGCGGGAAGGTGCCGGTGCAGACGACCACCGCTCCGCAGACGATCTCCAGCCCCAGCGCAGTGCGCGCGCCGGCGAGGCGGCCGCCCTCGGCGACGATCTCGATCACACGATCCTGCAGCAGCCGCAGGCGCGGCGTCGTCTCCAGGTACCGTTTCATCCAGTGCTGGTACGCCCACTTGTCCGCCTGCGCGCGCGGGCTGCGCACGGCGGGGCCCTTGGCGGCGTTGAGCATGCGGAACTGGATGCCGGTGGCGTCGATGCAGAGGCCCATCGCGCCGCCCAGCGCGTCGATCTCGCGCACGAGCTGCCCCTTGGCGAGCCCGCCGATGGCCGGATTGCACGACATCTGCGCCACCGTATCCAGCGAGAGCGCCGCGACCACGGTATCGCAGCCGAGCCGCGCGGCCGCCAGCCCGGCCTCGCAACCGGCGTGCCCCGCGCCGACGATCAGGATGTCGGTATCGATGCGCATGGGAGGGGATTGTATGCGGTGGGGCGGGAATTGCCAAGAGGCGTTACCCGCCGATGCCGTGCGGCATGCGCGTTACCGGACGATAACCGCCCAGGAATTTCCACTCGAACACCCGCAGCGGAAAGAAGGCGACAAGGAGAAGGCGGTGATTTCGCCGGCATCTGCACTTCTCAATGCGGTCGAGATCCACCTCGGGCGCACCCGGAAGAAAGAACATATGCCCAGACGATTGCCAATCGAATTTCTCTCGCTGGCTCGACCGTGCCATCGCATACCGCGACAGCCCGAGGTACGCGCCCCAGTACGGCACGAAGAGAAGGAGCAGCAGGCCCAGCGCGTGGGCGCGGAGGCATTTCCGGCAGAGGCCCAGCGCGTTCCTTTGCGCTTCACCCGGGCACATGATTGAACCGCGTCGTGCCGGCGATTTCAACTGCGCCCATGGACAAAAAGAGCGCCGCGCGCCAAAGAGAGCGGCGCACGACGTGCGTGAAAGGATGCTTACGGCACGTTCCGGTCGATCCACGCCATCGCCTCGTCCCAGTGGGCGGCGACCTTGTCCCAGTCGACGACCATCGGCAGCGACTGGCTCGGCAAGGTCACGCGCGGCTTGAAGTCTTCGCCGGGCTGGATCGCGGGGTTGACCGGAATCTGCGCCGAGGCGCTGTCGGCGAGACGTTTCTCCACCTTCGCCGAGAGCAGGTATTCGATCAGCTTCCGGGCGTTTTCCGGGTGCGGGCAGTTCTTGACGATGCTGAGCGTGTTGGGAAAGAACAGCGCGCCGCCGTCCTCGGGGGTGGCGCCGAGATAAAGGATCTTGACGGGCTTGCCGGCCTCGACCTCGACGATGGCGTCGTCGGTGTCGGTCCAGCCCATGGCCATATCGCCGCGGCTGACCGCCTGCGCGGACTGCTTGTTGCCGCCGCGGGCGATCATATGCCCGTCCTTCAGCAGCCGGGCGAGAAGATCCAGGTGCGTCGTTTCGTCCTCGGGGGCCTCCTTGTCCTTGACGTAGAAGACGGTGACCCAGGTCGCGGTCGAGCCGGCGGTGGGTTTGGCCATGATCAGCTTGCCCTTCCACTTCTCCTCGAGCAGGTCGGCGAAGACTCGCGGTTCCTCCCCGGGCTCGACCAGGTCGGTGTTCACCAGCAGCACGCGCGCGCGGGCGGCGAAGCCGGTCCACATGCCGTCGGGATCCTTGAACGCCTCGGGAAACCGCGCGGCCGCCTCGGGGCGGTAGGCTTGCAGCAAGCCCTTCTCCTTGAGGCGGATGGTGTTGACCGGCTCGTTGTTCCAGAAGACGTCGCAGCGCGGACGGCTCGCCTCCTCGACGATGGCCGCGGTCAGGCCGACGGTCTTGGTGCTCTCGGTGTCGAACTTGACGTCGACGCGGATACCGGTTTCGCGTTCGAAACGGTCGAGGATCGGCGCGGAGAATTCCTCGTCGAGCGCGGCGTAGACGGTGACGACGTCGGTCGACGCCGGCGGCTTCATCCGCGACACCACGAAGGCGACGACCGCCACCGCCACGATCGCGACCAGGATGCCGATGTGCTGCTTCTGCATACCATCTCCTTCTCTTCGGTTAACCGGTTTTTCTCTACCGAGGCGCGAGGATATGCGAAAGGTGCATGGCGCGCAAAAAAAAACTCCCCGGATTCGTCGGCTTTGCTGCAAGCGCGCGCAACCCGCGTACGGTTCATCCCGAATTGCCGTCTTTTCGGGCAATGATATATGGCTTGACAATCCGCGGGCGCGGATTAGAATGGCCAGACTGACAAGAAGAAAAAGCGGAAGCGGAAAGCGGAATTTGAGACTCGACGACATCACTGCCTCGACCGTGAACGCCGCGATCGACATTTATCTGCGGCTGGCCTACGGCGACGCGGTTGCCCGGGAAGAACACGCCAAGCGCTTCGATCCGGAGACGCCGATCGAAGACGTTCTCTCCACATTCGACCGCGAAGACGGCAAGCTGAAGGCCTATGCCCTGCGACTGGGGTCGCAGGAGTATCCGCACATGAAGCTGGTTCTGCGCGAGGCGTTCTTCCCCGACGAGTACGCCTTCGTCGTCGACCGCCACGACGGCTTCGCGTTTCCGCGGAACGAGCCGGGCTACGAGGAGTGGCTGCGGCTGAAGGAGCAGAACTACCGCTTGAAGAAGGAGATTCAGAAGGCCTGGTTCGAGGCCGAACTGCCGACGATGCGCACCATCAAGGAGCAGAAGCTCTCGGAGTCTGACCTCATCCGCGCGGTGCGCGGCCACCTGGTGCTGATGGTCGACAACGACCCCGACGCGGGCGCGATCCTCGAGACGATCCTCCGCAGCGGCGGCTACGAGTGCCACTGGGTGCAGACGGTGGCCGAGGCGAACGAGGCGCTGCAGGACAAGCGCAGCGGCGGGCGGAGCGTGCTGGCGCTGGTGGACCTGCTGCTCCCCGACGGCGATGGCTTCGACGTGGTCAAGGCCATCCGCGCGACGCCGGCGGTGCAGGACATCCCCGTCATCCTCACCAGCGCGCTGCAGGACGAGGATGTCGATCTCGACTGCGCCGACGCGTACCTGCGCAAGCCGTACTCGGGGAAGCAGCTGCTGAAGGCGGTGCGGCTGATGTTGCGCGCGCGGTACGAAGGCGGAGAGAACCTGATTCAGTAGACGCCGGCCGCCAAGCCGGCGCCGAGCATTTTCCCATAGAACGAAAGAGAAACGAATGATGAGAAAGGTAGCGCGACAATGGTCATGACCAAGGACAAGAAGAACCAGCTCATCAAGGAGTTCGGGGGCAAGGAGAACGACACCGGCAGCCCAGAGATCCAGATCGCCATCCTCACCGAGCGCATCAACGACCTGACCGGACACATGCGTTTGCACAAGAAGGATTTCCATTCGCGCCGCGGGCTGCTGGCGATGGTGAACAAGCGCAACAAGCTGCTGAAGTACCTGCGGCGCAAGGACGTCGAACGCTACCGCAGCCTGGTCTCGCGCCTGCAGTTGCGCGCCAAGGACTAGCGTGCGGATAGCGTTCGGCGCCGGTTCGTTTCCCCCGCGCTCGCGGGTTTTCAGATTGGAGATTCCATGGAATTGCAGATGAACGAAGTGACGGTTTCGCGCGAGATCGCGGGCCGGACGTTGAGCCTCTCCACCGGACTGATGGCCAAGCAGGCCGCCGGCTCATGCATGGTGCGCTACGCCGATACCGTGGTGATCAGCGCCGTCGCCTCGGGCCCGCCGCGCTCGGAGGACAACGACTTCTTCCCCCTCGCCGTCGACTACCGCGAGAAGACCTACGCCGCGGGCAAGTTCCCGGGCGGCTTCTTCAAGCGCGAGAAAGCCCCCAGCGCGCAGGAGACGCTGGTCATGCGTCTCACCGACCGGCCGATCCGGCCGCTCTTTCCCAAGGGCTTCCGCGACGACACGGTGATCCAGTCGATCGTCCTCAGCTCCGACATGGAGAACCCGGGCGACATGCTCAGCATGATCGGC
Source organism: uncultured Planctomycetaceae bacterium (assembly GCA_964457365.1). Lineage (GTDB taxonomy): Bacteria > Planctomycetota > SZUA-567 > SZUA-567 > SZUA-567 > CAYWFP01. The sequence continues at coordinate 22,251 of CAYWFP010000006.1, read as the reverse complement.
GCCTCGGCGTCGCTGGCGCTCTCGTCGCTGCCGTTCCTGGGGCCCATCGGCGCGGTGCGCGTGGGGCTCGTCGGCGGGGAGATCGCCATCAACCCGACCAACAGCGAGCGCAAGCGGAGCGATCTGGACCTCGTGGTCGCCGGCACGCAGAGCAACATTACCATGGTCGAGGCCGGCGCCAACGAGGTGCCCGAGGACAAGATGCTCGCCGCGCTCGAGGCCGGGCACGCGGTTATCAAGACCGTCTGCGAGATGATCGAGGAACTCTGCCGGAAGGCCGGCAAGACCGAGAAGGCCGCGTTCGAGCCGCCGGCGCCGCCGAGCTGCCTCGAGACGGTGCGCGCCGCCGCGGCCGAGCGGATCAAGGCCGCGCTGGTGACGCCCGGCAAGCACGAGCGTTCCGCGGCGGTGAAGGAGGTGTTCGCCGGCGTCGTCGAGCAGACGGCCAGGCCCGAGGAGGAGGGCGGCCCCACGGAGAAGGAGGTCAAGTCCGCCCTGCAGACGGTGCGGATCGAGGTCGTCCGCGGCATGATCAAGGCCGGCACCCGTATCGACGGGCGCGACCTGCGCACCGTCCGCCCCATCGACGTCCGCCTCTCCTTGCTGCCGCGCGTGCACGGTTCGGCGCTCTTTACCCGTGGCGAAACGCAGGCGCTGGTGAGCTGTACGCTGGGCACCAGCAGCGACCGCCAGCTCGTCGACGGCCTGCACGAGGAGTACGAGGAGGCATGGTACCTGCACTACCAGGCGCCGGGCTTCTCCGTCGGCGAGGCGCGCATGCCCCGCGGTCCCAGCCGGCGCGACATCGGCCACGGCATGCTCGCGCAGCGCGCGTTGCAGGCGGTGATGCCCTCGCCGGAGGGGGAGAAGGCCTTCCCCTACACCATCCGCGCGGTGAGCGAGATCCTGGAGATGAACGGTTCCTCGAGCATGGCCACCGTCTGCGGCGCGACGATGGCGCTGATGGACGCGGGCGTGCCGATCCGCAAGCCCGTCGCCGGCATCGCCATGGGCCTGATCCAGGACGAGGGCGAGACGCCGGTGGTCATCACCGACATTCTAGGCGACGAGGACCACTACGGCGACATGGACTTCAAGGTCTGCGGCACCGAGGCGGGGGTGACGGCGCTGCAGATGGACATCAAGGTCACCGGCATCGCCGCGGAGACCATGAAGCGCGCGCTGGAGCAGGCGCTCGAGGGGCGGCTGCACATCCTCGGCCGCATGACCGCGGTGCTCGCCGCGCCGCGCGCGGAGTTGAGCGAACGGGCGCCGCGCATCCACATGCTCCACGTCGATCCGGACCTGATCGGCAAGCTGATCGGCAAGGGCGGCGAGACCATCCGCGCGGTGCAGGACGCCACCGAGAGCAAGATCGAGATCGAGGACGACGGGACGGTCAACATCTACGCCGTTAGCGCCGAGAACCTGAAGAAGGCCGTGACCATGGTCGAGGAACTGACGGCCACGCCGGAGATCGGCTGCATCTACAAGGGGCGGGTGACCAGCGTCCGCGAATTCGGCGCCTTCGTCGAGATCCTGCCCGGAACCGAGGGGCTCTGCCACGTCTCGGAGCTGAGCGAGAAGTATGTCGAGGATATCGACAAGGAGGTGACCGTCGGCGACGAGTTCGAGGTCAAGGTGATCGACATCGATACCAAGACCGGCAAGATCCGCCTCAGCCGGCGCCAGACCGTCGAAGGCGCGAGCGAGACCCCGCCCGAGCGGCCGGGCGGCTCCCGTGGTGGCGGGCGGCACGACTCGCGCGGCAGTTCGCGCCGGGATTCCCGCGGCGGACGCGACCGGGGCGGACGCGATCGGAGCGGCGGCGAATCGTAACGCCGCATCGGAAACAAGACGCCACGAGGCGCGCGGAGCGATCCGCGCGTTTTTCGTTCCCTTCGCCGAAGGACAAGCGCGGTCGCGGAAACCAGAGAACGGTTGAGTTTTGGCGTGTGCCGCATATGATGGAGCGTATTCGCCCGCGAGTCGTCACGCCGAAGGAAAGTCGATTCGCAGCGGCCCAGGGGAGTGCGGCGCATGGAGACCATTGCCTGGCGGGTGGAGCAGATCCCCGTGTTGGCGCTGGGCACGGCGCAGCTTGGGCTGGACTACGGCGTGGCCAACCGGGGCGGAAAACTCTCGGCGGAGACGGTCGACGCGGTCGTCGCCGAGGCGCTGCGCCAGGGTGTGCGCTGCTTCGACACGGCGCAGGCCTACGGCGAGAGCGAGGCGCGGCTGGGCGCGAACCTGGCCCGGCACGGCGGGGCGGTGACGATCGTCAGCAAGCTCTCGCCCGCGCTGGATCCGCGGGGCGCGCGCGGCCTTCGCTTTGGCGCGGGGCGGTCGCTCTTGGTGCGCACAGCGTTATCGCTACGGCGAACCGTTCTCTTCCTGGCCATCCGAATTCTCCTTGCGCGGCTTCGGTTATCGGTTACCAAATACCCGGTAAGCTCTCCCGTTTCCTCTCGGTTGGCGCGAATCCGCGCGCAGGCAGCTTAGGACCCGTTAAGCAATAAGATCGGGATTTCTGAAATTATTGCTTAACGGGTCCTTAATTGTCGGGTGAGCGATTATCGTCAGTGTACGCCACCAAGTGCGTCAGCGTCTCGTCTTCGGGGCGCCGGTGCCAGAGGCGGTGGCGCCGGAACGTTTCGGGCGAGACGCCGAGGGTGCGTTTGAAGACTTTGGAGAAAAGGTACGCATCGTCGTATCCCGTGCGGGCGGCCACTTCCTTGATCAGCACCCGCGGATCGAGCAGCCCGCGCGCCGCGTGCGACATCTTCAATTGCACGAGGTAGCGGTAGGGGGTGGTGGCGTGGTAACGCTTGAAGATGCGGCAGAGGTGGGCTTCGCTGATCGCGCAGGCGCTGGCCACCTCGCCGATGGTCTTGAGTTGCAGGCAGTGCTGCGCGATATGGTTGCGGCACGCCTGGTAGGTCGACCACGACATGCCATCGACTTCGCGCCGCGGCAGGGCGCGCTCGTCCATGCGAAGAATCAACATTTCCAGAAGAAGCGCACAGATGCGCCGCGCGTGGCGTTCGCCCTCGCGGCCGGTTCGGATCAGGTCCTCGAAGATCTGCTGCACCCGCAGCGGATCGCCGACGGTCAACGCCTGCGGGGTGTGCTGGGAGCCCTTCTTCAGCAGGCGCGCGGCTTCGCGACCGGTGAAGTCGACGAAATATTTCACCAGGTGCGCGCCGGGACCGACGCCGATGCGGTGGGCCACGCCGGGCCCGTAGGTGAAGATCGTTCCCGCGCGGAGGGGGAAATTCCTCCCGGCGAGCTCGAGTTCGCCCGTCCCTTCGGCGACGTATTCCAGCGCCAGGAAGTCGAAGCCCGCGCGTTCCATCACGTAATCGGGACCGCATATCTCCCGCCCGCCACAGGCGACCGCGAGCGCGGCTTGCGAACGCGGCTGCAGATCGAGAAAGAAATACTCCCCCTCGCGAACCCGCCTGGAGATGAAGGCCACCGCGTCCGGGTCCTGCGCCGCGGAAGAAGGTTTTTTCGCCATAGATCAAGAATATACATCATCACGCGGGATCGCGCCATTTCTTTTCCCCGTCGGTTCGGGTAGATTGAGCGACATGACCCTGCCGCGAAAGGAGCGCTTCATGCCCCAGCCAGACGCCAAGACGATGACCGGCGCCATCCTGCCCGGCAACAGCACCGTCGAGCTCGAGCAGTTCGACATCCCGGTGCCCGGCCACGGCGAGGTGTTGCTGAGGACGAAATGCTCCACCATCTGCGGCTCCGACATCCGCTGCATCTACCACGAGCACGTCGGCGAGGGGCCCGAAGGCTATCAGCCCGGACTGATCGCCGGGCACGAGCCGGCTGGGCAGATCGTCGCCGTCGGGCCCGGCTGCCGACGCTTCGCCGAGGGCGACCGGGTGATGGTCTATCACATCAGCGGCTGCGGCCTCTGCAACGACTGCCGCCGCGGCTACATGATTTCCTGCACCAGCGACTGGCGCCGCGCTTACGGCTGGCAGCGCCACGGCGGGATGGGCGAGTACCTGCTGGCCGAGGAGAAGGACCTCGTGGCCCTGCCCGATGCACTCAGCTTCGCCGACGGCGCGCAGGTCGCCTGCGGCTTCGGCACCGCCTTCGAGGGGCTGGTCAAGATCGGCGTCTCCGGCCGCGACGCGGTGCTGGTCACCGGCTTGGGGCCGGTCGGACTGGCCGTGGCGATGCTCTGCCGCTGCCTGGGCGCGCAGCAGATCATCGGTATCGATATCCGTCCGCAGCGGCTGGAGCTGGCGCGGTCGCTGGCGCTCTTCGACCAGGTGCTGACCGCGGGAGCGGGGAACGTCGAGGCGGTGCGCGATCTCACCGGCGGCCACGGCGTCGAGCGCGCCGTCGACTGCTCGGCCAACGACACCGCGCGCAACACCTGCATCCGCGCCACCCGCAAGTGGGGGAAGATCTGTTTCCTCGGCGAGGGCGGCGGTGTCGCGTTCCAGCCCTCGGAGGACATGATCCACGACCAGAAGACGCTCCACGGTTCGTGGGTCACTTCGATCTGGCGGATGGAGGAACTGGTGGAATTGCTCGTCCGCTGGAGGATCCACCCCGAGAAGCTGATCACCCACCGCTTCCCGCTGGAGCGGGCGGGCGAGGCCTACGCGCTCATGGCCGGGGGCGACTGCGGCAAGGTCGCCGTCTGTTTCGACGAGGAACTCCGGTAGCTCCGAATATATGCCGGTAGCCGATTGCTCGAGCGTGGGGCATCCGGAACGCCTGAGCTGCCGGCAGTTCAGACGAAGAGGACGAGGATCATGACCTACACCGCCCCCCCGCTGCAGCTCGCCGACGACGGCGTCGATCCGGCCGCCGTGCCGCGGCGCACGCTTCACGCCGGCGCGACCATGCCCGCCGTCGGCCTGGGCACCTTCGGTTCCGATCATACCGCCGGCGAGGCCATCGCCGATGCGATGGTAGGCGCGGCCGGGGTGGGTTACCGCCACTTCGACTGCGCCGCCGTCTACGCCAACGAGACGCTGATCGGCGAGGGGCTGCGTTCGATCATCGCCGGCGGCGTGCCGCGCGAAGAGTTCTGGATCACCTCCAAACTCTGGAACGACAAGCACGCCGAGGCCGACGTGATCCCGGCGTGCCGGCAGAGCCTGCAGGATCTGGGCCTTGAGTACCTGGACCTGTACCTCGTCCACTGGCCGTTCCCGAACTTCCATCCGCCCGGCTGCGACGTCACTTCGCGCAGCCCCGACGCCAAGCCCTATATCCACGAGAATTTCATGCAAACCTGGCGGCAGATGGAGAGGCTCGTGGACGAGGGTCTGGTGCGCCATATCGGCACGAGCAACATGACCGTCCCGAAGCTCGAATTGCTGCTGCGGGATGCGCGGATCAAGCCGGCGGTGAACGAGATGGAGTTGCATCCGCATTTCCAGCAGCCGGCGCTCTTCGACTTCGTCGTCGAACACGGCATCATCCCGGTCGGCTACTGCCCGCTCGGCTCGCCCAACCGCCCCGAGCGCGACCGCACGCCCGAGGATACGGTCGACCTGGAGGACCCGGTGCTGCGCGAGATCGCCGAGGCGCACGGCATCCACCCGGCGCTCGTCTGCATCGAGTGGGCGGTGCTGCGCGGGCAGGTGCCGATCCCGATGTCGACCAAGCGGCGCAACTACCTGGGCAACCTGCGCGCCGCCGCCGTGCCGTCGCTAACGGCAGAGGACATGCGGGCGCTGGCCGGCATCGACAAGAACTGCCGGTTGATCAAGGGGCAGGTCTTCCTCTGGAAGGACGGCCAGGACTGGCGCGACCTCTGGGACGAACACGGCACGATCACCCCGCCGTAAGCCCGCCGCCGTTTCGACGCTTGCGCGAACTCGCCGCTCCGGGCATAATCGGAGGTCGGCTTCGATGCCGCCGCGCTCGGCTTCGCCCCCGGCGCCTACCGCGTCAGCGATCCGCTGAGCGGCGAGGAGATCGCGCTGCAAAACGGCGCGGTTACCGTGACGCTACCGCCGCGTGAGGTGCGGCACCTGCTGCTGAAAGCGAAGAAATAGGCGCGGCGCGTCCGCGGTGATGAAGGATTCCAGGGAGGCGGGCGGAGCGATGGCTCCGTCCGTATTTTATGACCCTGCCCATCGTTGCGATGCGCTGCAGATTTCCGCACGCTGCTTTAGATCGCAGCACGGCGGTGGCAGCAAAACGCGTTTCCGCGCCTCAACCGCAATGGGACAGCCCGCATAACCCGCTCGTAATCCGATGCTTGCGAATCCTGCCGCGCACGGCCACCATCCCTGGCATATCGCTTGCACGTTTATGGGTGTATTCATAGCCATACGTCATCCAACGCGTAAATCCCGACATGAAAGACGCCGTGCGCGCACCAAGCGCATGGTCTAAGGACCCGTTAAGCAATAATTTCAGAATTTCGGCGCAGCTGGTTTGCCGTCAGTCAAGAAGCGAGTGAAATCCCGATCTTATTGCTTAACGGGTTCTAAAGGCGTTGCCCCGAGAGCTGGCGATACGCGGCCGCTCGCGAGGGAGCGGTGCGCCTTGGCGAAGGAGAGTGCGCGGGCATCAACGCCGAGTCCGCGACGCGACGTGTAGACTTATTTCAGCACGGGAGGACATCATGCGCGTAATCAAGAAGGCGCCGGAGAAGCCGCAAGCGCCGCGGGAGCTTCGTTATACGCTGTTCACCATCAAGTCCGATCCGCACCGGGAGTGCGAGGTGATTCACTTCGAACACGACGACATGCGCTCGCTCGACGCGATCCGGCAGGTCGGGCGGGAGTTCAGGAACGTCCTCGACACACTGATCTATCCGCGTGTGGTGGTCAACCTGAAGGAGGTACAGGCGGCGCCGTCGACGTTCCTGGCGACGCTGCTGCAGTTCGCCGTCGACGCGGGGAAGCAGGACGTGCAGGTCCGGTTCTGTCGTATGAGCCGCGAACTGAAGCGGATCTTCGATATCCTCAACGCCAAACAGGCCGCCGCGTATTTTCCCTCGCTCAAGGCCGCGCTGGTCGTGCCGTGGGAGGGGCGCGGCCGCGAACCGGTAGCCCACGCGAGCGGCTTGTCGCGCTGGTGGCCGTTGGGTGAGACGGAGTACGGACGGGGACGCATCCCGGCAATGACGTCTGTCGTATACGCATTGCCGTTTATCGACTCCGCTCGAGCGACTGCCGCCAGCGTCATTTCCGGTAAAAGTTTACAGCCACGCCGTCTGCCCGACTCTGCCATGATGCAGGCGAGGCAGGAAAAGCTATGTACTGGGGCAAGAAAGCATTCCGGCCAAAGTCGGCGGCACTTCTTCAGGCGCGAATCGGGGAAGAATCCCAATCGGTTGGCGAAACAGGCCGCGTGTTGGTTCGAGAGACCAATCCGGCGTTGCCGGCGGAGCGGAACAAAATGAACAAATAGTATGCAACTTATTCGGCGATAAAACGTTGAACGTAATATGCCGGCGTATGTGGCTGCTGGCGCGCCTATTGCTCTTTTGTGTTGACATTCGGTTACAGGAAAGGGTTGAGCAAAGTTGCGGGCAATGGGATTTGCTTGCTACGAAAAGCGGTTTATACTGAAAATGGCCAGTTCACCACACAACGACGGCAAGGCTGGGAGAAGACGATGAGAAGACGATTCGGAGCGAAACGGTGGCTGGTCGCGGCGCTGCTCTTGTGCTGGACAAGCGCGACGTTCGCCGAGGAGCACGGCGTTGAATGGGAATGGACCAAGCGCGAGATCAGGAAGATCGACCGCATCGAGAAGAAGCTCGAGAAGAAGGGCTCTTACTGGGTCTGGGAGGAGGAGGGCTATATCGTCCGTTCCAACATCTCCCAGCGCTTCACGGCCGAACTTTGCTTCTACATGGATTACTTCATGGACGTCTTCGACGACGCCTTCCCCATGCCCAAGGGCAGCAAGATCAACACCAAGCTCCATGTCTACGTCCACCGCACGCGCATGCAGTACATGGCCGCCAGCGGCGCGCCTTCGTGGAGTGGCGGGGTGCATATCCCGCGGATGTACGGCAGCGGCTGGCCGACGCTGGAGGTCCACACCTTTCCGTGGAACGAGGACAAAAAAGGCGAGATCGATTTCTGCGCCGACTTCAACCGGAGCACGCTGCAGCACGAAGGAATGCACGCGATCATCAGCATGCGCGCGGGGCGCATCGAGGTGCCGGTCTTCGTCAACGAGGGCTGCGCCACCTACTTCGAGACCTGGGATCTGCGCGTCAAACGGCCGACGAAGAAGGAGCGTCAGGAGCGTTTTCTGCGCGGCTTCCACATGCTCGAGGTGGTGCGCAAGTACGAGAAGGAGCCCGACTTCAAGCCCAGCCTCGCCGAATGCATGGCGTGGGATCACGCGACGTGGGGTGCCGGCAGCGGCAGTGAGATCGGCCTGCGCTACGGGCTGGCCGAGACCTTCGTCGACTTCCTCCTCACCGAACGGCGCTGGCGCAAGCAGTTTAAAGAGATGATGGAGCGGATCTTCTACCGCCGGACCGCGCTCGAAGACGACGAGATCGAGAAACTCGAGCCGATGTGGCACGAACACATCGAGGAACTGGTCGAGAGCTTGAAGGACAAGTTGCCCGAGCCTCCCGCGGAAGAGACGATCATGGCCTCGCCGCGCTCGCTGGAGGAACTCAAGCGCCGGCTCGCCGAACAGGGCATCGAGGTGGAGATCGTCACGGAGTAGGGGCGGCGAGCCGGCGGCCCGTTCTTTGACTTCACGGCAGCCCGCGGGCGAAATAGCGATTCAGTCAAACGACCGGTAAGGCGAAGAGCGTGCCTCGTTCTGCACTGCGTGATCGCCGCGATGCATTGAGCGTTTCTTGTCGCCGCACACCCGCGCCGGCCGTGGGGCGGAATAAGCGGCCGGCGGGGATGGATTCTTTCCGCCTTTAATAAAACGGGGGAGTGACATGCCGATCGACTGGCGCCTGGCGCTGGGGCTAGGCTCGGGGGTGCTCGGCGCGGGCGTGGCCTTGCGCGCGCTCTGGAATCTGCGGCGTTGGTGGCGGGTGCGTTCGTGGCCGCACGTGACCGGCGTGATCGTGCACAGCCGCGTGCGGGCCACCGGTTGCGGCGACGACTACGAGGAGACCGCCGACATCGCGTACGAATACGAGGTCGACGGCGAAGCCTATACCGGGACGCGGGTCCGCGCCGGGGGGGACCTGTTCATCACCATGTTCGCGGGCGACACGACCGGCGAATTCAGCACCGCGCGGGCGTTGCAGCGGCACTACATGCCGACGATGAAGGCGTGCGTCTATTACAATCCCGGGAATCCGGCCGAGTGCGCGCTGGAGAAGGGCGGGTTGCTGAACGTACTGGCCGAGCTGGCCCTGGCGGCGGGGCTGCTCGCCTGGAGCATCTACACCCTTCAAGCGCCGGTGGAATAACGCCGCTTATCCGGCCCGCGCGATACAGCGCAACTCCGAGGAGATGCTCATGCGGCGCGCGGCACCGCCAGCGGATCGCGCAGATGCTCGAGCATCTGCAGCATGGTCATCAGCTCGAACGACCTCGTCGCCCTCGCAGCGGACGGGGGCGATTGTGCGCCAAGTGGCGGGAGAGATCAAGCTCGATGGCGTTTTTCCGTGTTGCTGGGCATTGACACGGCATGGCATCGGGTACAGAATACGCGGCCAATCCGCGGGGGCTTCCCCGCAACGCCTACGACTTACCAAGGAGACGTCATGCCCAAGATCGCCTTTATCGGTGCCGGCAGCCTCGGCTTCACCCGCGGACTCGTCCGTGACATCCTCACCTTCTCCGCGCTGGAAGAATCGACTATCGCGTTGATGGATATCGACAAGGAGCGGCTGAAATACGCCAAGGCGAACGTCGAGCATATCGTCGAGGCCGGGAACTACCCGGCGAAGGTGACGGCGACGACCAACCGCAAGACCGCGCTCAAGGACGCCGACGCGGTGCTGGTGACCATCCTCGCGGGGGGCGTGCAGGTGTGGAAGCACGACGTGCTCGTTCCCAACAAGTACGGCGTCAGCACCAACGTCGGCGACACGCGCGGTCCCTCGGGCGTCTTCCGCGCGCTGCGGACGATCCCGGTGATGCTCGACATCGCCCGCGATATGGAGGCGCTCTGCCCGCACGCGCTGATGCTCAACTACACCAACCCGATGGCCATGCTCTGCCGCGCCATGCAGCGCGAGACCTCGATCACGCTCTCGGGGCTCTGCCACAGCGTGCAGGGCACGGCGATGATGCTGGCCAACTGGCTGGAGGTGCCGTACGAGGAACTGGTCTACACCTCCGCGGGGATCAACCACCAGTCGTGGTACGTCAAGCTCGAGCACGAGCACGAGGACCTCTACCCGCGCCTGCGGCAGCGGGTCGGCCGCAGCAGGAAGATCTACCATCACGAGCAGGTCCGCAACGAGATGTTCCTGCAGCTGGGCTACTACGTCACCGAGTCGAGCGGGCACAACAGCGAGTACAACTGGTGGTTCCGCAAGCGCAAGGATCTGATCAAGAAGTACTGCACCAGCGGCACGGGGTGGAACCCGGGGCGCGAGAACTTCATCCTCGACAGCTACCTCGGCCGCGGGAAGACCTGGAAGAAGAGCATGCGCGACACGCTCGAGCAGCCGATCAACCTCGAGCGCGGGCACGAGTACGCCGCCAGCATCATCAACGCCTGGGTCGGCGGCGAGCTCTTCGAGTTCAACGGCAACGTCCCCAACACCGGGCTGATCGAGAACCTGCCGCAGGACTGCTGCGTCGAGGTGCCGGTGATGGCCAGCCGCCACCGCCTCAAGCCAACGTGGGTCGGAAAGCTCCCGCCGCAGTGCGCGGCGCTGAACCAGATCAGCGTGGCGGTGGAGGAGATGGCCGTCGAGGCGGCGCTGACGGGCGATCCGGAGATGGTCTACCACGCCATCTGTTACGATCCGCTGACCGCGGCGGTGCTCTCGCTGGAGGAGATCCGCAAGATGGTGCGCGAAATGTTCCGCAAGAACAAAAAACATCTGCCGCAGTTCAAAAACGTCAAGATCTGAATCGCGTCAAGTCGCTGCTCCGCGCAGGCGCTCTCCGGGGCGCCTGCGTTTTGCGTATACGGCGCTTGCAGCCCGCGCCGGGGCGTGTTACACTGAACGAAACAATCCCCGGCAGGAGGCTCAGGATGAAGACGATGCGCGGACAATGGCTGGCGCTGTTGGTGTGGGCGGTATTCGCGGCGGGCGGCGTTGCGGGCGAGGCGGTGGTCGGTCAGAAGACGGTGACCAAGAGCCCCAAGCACGGACAGGAATTCGCCTACTACGTGCCGAAGAATTACGATCCGGAGAAGAAGTGGCCGCTGGTGCTGAGCTATCACGGCGCCATGGGCAAAGGACCCGCGGAGATCGGCCAGTGGATCGGCCTCGCCGAGAAGCACGGCTTTCTGGTGGCGTGTCCCACGTGCATCATCGCCGGCTGCAACACCAAGCCCGCGCAGCCGGTGCGCTACAGCCCGGAGCAGTACCAGCGCGACCTGGAGGACGCGCTGGCCATCGTCGCGTGGATGGGCGAGCGGTACAACGTCGATCCGCTGGCGGTGATGGTGACCGGCTTCTCCGGCGGCGGCAATCCCTCGTTCCTGCTGGCGTTCAGCTATCCGGAGGTGTTCCGCTTCTTCTGCGGGCGCTGCCCGAACTTCCCGCGGCAGCTCATGTTCCACCATCAGCAGAAGACCCCCGCGTTCATGGAGAAGCTCGAGAAGATCGCGGCCGGCGGTTACCTGTATTATTACTACGGCGAGCGAGACCACCCGATCATTCTCAAGGACGTGCAGACGGTGATTCCGTGGCTGGAGTCGCTGCAGTTGAAGAACCTGAAGGTCGAGAAGATCCCCGGCATGGGGCACAACAGCAAGGCGCCGCTGGCGGCGGAGTGGTTCGTGGAGAAACTGGCGGTGGCGCGCGCGACGCCGCAGGTGCCGGAGAAGGAGTTGACGCCGGAGGAGCGGTACGCGCAGGCGGTAGAGACGGGCAAGAACCTGCTCGAGGAGGATCATTACGCGCAGGCGCTGCCGTTCTTCCGCAAGGCCGAGGCGATGGAGAAAGAGAACCGGGACCTCGGGCGCGACGGCGCCCGGGGCGTGCGGAAGGTGGAGCGCTACGCCGAGAAACTCTACGACAAGGCGCGCAAGCTCGAGCGGAAGAAGGACCTGCGCGGCGCCGTGCCGCTGTACAACGAGGTGATCAAGGACTTCGCCGAAACCAGGGCCGCGGAGAAGGCGGAGAAGCGGCTGAAACGGCTGATGGAGAGTTCGGGGAAGTAGGGGAGGCGGCATGCAGACGGCGGTGTGATACGTCGAAGCCGACGACGATACGCCGCTGGAACTCTTCCGAACCGCACAATACCATTTCGGCAACCTGCCGGTGTTCGCTTTCGAGAAGGACACGCTGACCACGCCGGACGACTACGCCGCCGCCGGGAATGCCTGCGAGGAGAGTCGTTTCTTCTGTCCGAAGTAAACGTTAAAACACCGCGTCCTTCTCGCCAGCGTGGGCGTCGTCCCGTTCCCTTTCACGTTCTCTTCCGCGTCCGCGGGGCGGGCCGCCGGGTCTGCCGTGTCCGCGACCCGGGCCGTTCTCCTCTTCGTCCTCGAATTCCTCTTCCTCTTCGTCCTCGAAGCGGTCCACCAGATCCTCGACCTGTTCCTCGATAGCCTCGAGCTCCTGCTCGAGCCAGTCGTGGCGTTGTTCGCGGGTCTCGCGTTCGATATCGCGCAGGCGTTCGGCAACCTCGTCGTCGGCGTCGGCGTCGCACGGGATCATCGCGCGTACGAAGGCGTAGACCCCGTCCTTGTACGCCGCGAAGACCGCATCGAAGCTCGGCGGTGCGGAATCGGCCAACGCTGTCCTCTCTTTCAGGCCCGAAACGCGGGAAGCGACGGTTTTACGAAGCGGATTATACGAATTTTCACGGACAAGGGTCGATTCGCGATCATCTCCGGCCCGGGCCGGAGATGTCATCGGAGTCGTCGGCCGGATTCCCCCGTTCCGCCAGCACCAGTTCGTCCGCCTCGATCAACGGACGATAGCCCAGCGGGGCGAGGTGTTCGCGAAACAGGCGGTCGTAGGCGAGGATCAGGCGCGGGTTCGTCTCGGCATACACCGCGACACGGTTCTCCAGGATCGCCTCGCGGTCACAGTAGAAGTAGACCGTGCCGCGGAGCTGGTGCACCACCGACTTGTCGACGTGGTAGCAGAGCAGCGCCTCCTCCTCGCTGAGGCGGTCGCGGATGAACGGCGCCATGTCGCGCAGCGGGCGGTTGTAGTCCTTGTGCCGCGGGATCGGCAGGAGCGCCATGACGACGATGCCGGCGGCCGCGAGCGCGGGCAGGAAGCGTTCGAGCCCTTCGCGCCAAGCCGGCTTCAGCAGATGGAAGAGCCCGAAGGCCGCGATCGCGCAGAGCGAAGGAAAGGCCGGGATGAAGTAACGACCGTAAAGCTTGGTCACGGCGATGGCGGCGAGCGTGAAGAAGAAGGTCCAGCCCAGCATCAGCGCCGCGTAGGGCAGTTGCCGCTTGGGCAGCTTCTTCTTCATCAGCAAGAAGCCGATCACCGCCAGCGCCGACCAGGGCAGGCTGTTGGTGAAGAACGACCATAGCATGCCGAGCTTGCTGCTCGCCTCGGTCCACTGCCCGCCGCCGGTGGCGCGCTGCACCATCTCGTGGCCGAAGTAGTGGGCCCAGAAGGCCGGATCGGCCAGGGCCATGGCCACGTGCCACGACGCGGCGACAAACGCGCCGAGGATCAGCCCCAGCGGGAACCAGACGCTGCTCAGTGCCGGCCTTACGCGGACCTCGTCCGCTTGCTTGCGCGTCGCGATAAACGACAGCAGATCCGCGAGCACGATCACGGCCGGCCCGAGCAGGCCGACCGGCCCTTTGACCAATACGGCCAGCCCCGCGCCGAGACCGATCAGCAGCAGCATTCGCCGGCGGGCGTTCGCGTACGCCTCGACGTAGCCGAGCATGGAGACGAGGAGAAAGAACGTCAGCGGCGTATCCAGCCGTCCGGCGACGGCGTTGCGCATGAACTCGTAGGACAGCAGCAGTGCCAGCGCCGCCAGCAGCGCTTCGCTCCGGCCGCGCCACGCGGCGACGATGCGGTAAAGCAGCAGGATGCAGCCGACGCCGGCGGCGGCCGACCAGAAACGCGCGGCGAAGTGAGTGGGGAAGTCGTCGCCGACGCCGGTGAGATGGAAGAGCGCGGCGGTGCACCAGAAGTAGAGCGGCGGCTTGTTGTAGTACGGGGCGAAGCCGTCGGACATGGCCAGCCAGTCGCCGCTTTGGTAAATATGCTTGGCCACGGCCGCGTACTGCGCCGGATCCTCCGCTATCCCGCCCTCCCAGAGCCGGCCGATATACACGACCGCCGCCAGAACCAGCAGGGCGTAGAACGCGCGGCGGTGGCGCGGGTCGTCCTCGACGAGCGTCTCAGGCACGGCGGGCCTCCCGTTCCAGCGGAAATAGAGCGTCCCGGCCGGTGCCGAAGGTGATTTCGATCAGCTCCGCGAGGTTGTCGCGATTGTGGCAGTGGTTGAGCTTGGCGCGGAACTCCTTGCTGCCGCGGATGCCGCGCGAGTAGAAGGCGCCGAGCTTGCGCGCGTGGCGGATGGCGCGCGCGGGATCCATCAGCGCGGCCAGCCGGTCGTAGTGCTCCAGCAGCACCTCGCCGACCGTCGCCGGTGCGGGCGGGACGAAGACGCCGCCGGCGAGTTCGACGCGGATTCTGGCGAAGACCCACGGATCGCCCATGCAGCCGCGGGCGACCATCGCGCCGGCGCAGCCGGTCTCCCGGAACATGCGCGCGGCCGAGGCGCCGTCCCTGACATCCCCGTTGCCGACGACCGGGACGGAAACGGCGTCGACCACCTCGGCGATGCGTTCGAGCCGGACCGGCGTGGCGTAGCTCTCGCGTGCGTGGCGGCCGTGGACGGTCAGCAGCGCCGCGCCCTCGGCCTCGACGATGCGGGCGACCTCGGCGGCGTTGACCCGGTCCGCGGAGGGGCCGATGCGGATCTTGACGCTGACGGGCACGCCGGCGCCGCGCTTCATCGCCGCGACGAGCCGGCCGATCAGCCGCGGCTCCTCCATCAGCTTCGAACCCGCGCCGGCGGCGCGCACCTTGCGCACCGGGCAGCCGCAGTTCAAGTCGATCATCGCCGCGCCGCGGTCGGTGGCGATGCGCGCGGCGGTCTCGACCGCGTCGGGCTCGCGGCCCCAGAGCTGGTAGGCGACCGGTCCCTCCTCCGGGTCGCGTGCGAGGTAGGCTTCCTGCCGCGGGGCGTCCATGGCCAGCGCCTTGGCGGAGATCATCTCGCTCGCCAGCAATCCCGGCCGGCCGAGCCGCCAGCAGAGCAGGCGGAACGACGCGGAGGAATAGCCCGCCAGCGGGGCCTGGAGAAGATTGTTCTCCAGCGCCAGGTTGCCGATAGTCAGCGGTTGCAGCCATTCGCTCATGTATGCGGCTCCGGGATCCGGACTCTCCAGCATACGGCGGCGCGCAACGCGATGCAAGAGGGCGAGATTCTGCGGCGAAATCGCTTGCACGCGGGGGCGATGCCAATACACTGCACGAACGACGAAACGCGAAGGACCAAGGCTCTTGACCACACCGACGACGATCCTCGGAATCGATATCGGCGGCACCAAGTGCGCGCTCGGCCGGCTCGAGGGAGATCGCGTCGAGGAGGTCGCGCGCTTCGCCACGACCACCCGCGCGGAGACGCTCGCGCGCATCGAGGACGGGATCGCGTCGCTGAATCCGGGGGACGAGCCGGTCTTCGGCATTTCCTGCGGCGGGCCGCTGGACGCCGGGCGCGGGCTGATTCTCTCGCCGCCGAACCTGCCGGGGTGGGACGAAGTACCGATCTGCCGTCTTCTGCGCGAACGTTTCGGCGGGACGGCCTACCTGATGAACGACGCCGACGCCGGCGCGCTGGCGGAGTGGCGCTTCGGCGCGGGGCGGGGCGCGCACAACGTGATCTTCTGCACCCACGGCACCGGCTTCGGCGCCGGGCTGATCCTCGACGGGCGACTGATCGAGGGCGCCACCGGCGGCGCCGGCGAGATCGGCCACGTCCGTCTCACCGCGGACGGCCCGGTCGGTTTCGACAAAGCCGGTTCGGTCGAGGGCTGGTGCAGCGGCGGCGGTATCGGGCGGCTCGCGCGCCAACGCCTGGAAGCGGGCGCGGCGGCGTTTTACACCGACGCGCCGGAGACGTGCACGGCCAGGGACGTGGTCGCGGCCGCGCGGGCGGGAGATGCCGAAGCCCGGGAGATTCTGGCCGAGAGCGGCCGCTACCTGGGGCGGGCGATGGCGATTCTCGTGGATGTGCTGAATCCGGAGCTGATCGTCCTGGGCAGCATGTTCTCTCGCGCGCGCGAATTTCTCGAACCGATGATGAGGGAGACCCTGCAACGGGAGGCGCTGGCGCCGTCGGTGGCGGCGTGCCGGATCGTGCCCCACGCGCTGGGCGAGACGATCGGCAACTACGCGGCGGTGGCCGCGGCGATGTACCGGGAAGGAGTGTGGCGATGAACCACCCGCAGGAACTGCTGGCGCGTTATCCGGCGCTGGCGCCGTGCGGCGAAACGATCCGGGCGGCGTTCGACCTGCTACGCGGCACGTTCGCGGCGAAGCGGAAGTGTCTCTTGTGCGGCAACGGCGGATCCGCCGCCGACGCGGAGCACTGGTCGGGGGAATTGCTGAAAGGTTTCGTCCGCCCGCGCCCGCCGGGCGGGGAGTGGACGGGGAGGCTGCCGACGGATCTCTGCAAGAAGCTGCAGTTGGGATTGCCCGCGATTCCGCTGACGTCGTTCCTCAGCGCCGGCACGGCCTTCGCCAACGACGTCGACGCGGAGCTGGTCTACGCGCAACTGGTCTTCGCGCTCGGGGAAGAGGGCGACGCGCTGGTGGGCATGAGCACCTCCGGCAACGCGCGCAACGTCTGCCGCGCGGCCGAGGTGGCCAGGGCGAAGAGGATGCCGGTGCTGGCCTTGACCGGCGAGGACGGGGGCGAGTTGGCGAGGCTGGCCGACGTGGTCGTTCGCGTACCCGAGCGGCAGACGCTGCGGGTGCAGGAGCTGCACCTGCCGATCTACCACTGCCTCTGCCTCATGCTCGAGGACGCCTTCTTCGCCGGCGGGGATACGGGGACGACGGAATGAACGGGATGCCGACGAAGCGTGAAGTCGTGCGGGCCGCGATCCGCTTCGAGAAGCCGTCGCGCGTGCCGATCTGGTTCTTCAACCAGGACCAGCGCGAGGGGGATATCCTCATGCACGGCCTTACGCTGGGCGAGGGGCGGCGCAGCGAGTGGGGCTATACCTGGGAGACGATGGACGACGGCACGATGGGCCAGCCCACCGGCGCGGTGATCCCGGAGTGGGAGGATCTGGAGGGCTACGTCTTTCCCGCATTGCAGCCGCGGAAACGCCTGGCCGGCGCCGAAGACTTTCTGCGCGAGGCGAAGGGCTACTACACGCTGGCCAACGTCGGCCTCACCGGTTTCACCTGCTACACGTTCCTGCGCGGTTTCGAGGAGAGCATGGTCGACTTCCTCGCCGAGCGCGAGCGGGCCGAGGCCCTGCTCGACCGGATCTTCGCCTTCGAGTGCGACCTTCTCCGCCTCGCGGCGGAGGCCGGATTCGACGGCGCCATCTTCTGGGACGACTGGGGCACGCAGCAGGGGCTGATCATCTCGCCGGCGCTCTGGCGGGACCTGTTCAAGCCGCGTTACGCCGCGCAATTCGACCTGGCGCACGAACTCGGGCTGGACGTCTGGTTCCACTCCTGCGGCAACGTCACCGATATCGTCGCCGACCTGCACGAAGCCGGCGTCGACGTGATGAACCTGTCGCAGCCCAACTCCGTCGACACCGCCGAGGTCGGCGAGGCGTTGCGCGGCGAGCAGTGTTTTCTGGTCCCGGCGAGTTACCAGACCGTTTCGATCAGCGGTACGGTGGAGGAGATCCACCGGGAGGTCCGGCGGTTGCACGGCGAGCTCGCCGCGGACGACGGCGGCTTCATCGGTTACGTCGAGGAGTACGGCAGCGTCGGCATGCCGCCGGATAACTACCGCGCCTGCGCCGAGGCGTTCGCGGCACTGCCGGCGACGCGCTGAGCGGGTTTCTGGACAAGGATATCCCATGCAGACGATCGACCTGGGCGGCACCTGGACTTTGCGCGCGGCCGGGAGCGAGGAGGCGCTGCCGGCGACGGTTCCGGGGCACGTCTTCGCGGACCTGCGCGCGGCGGGGAGGATTCCCGATCCGTTCTACCGCGACAACGAGAAGGAGACGCAGTGGGTGGGAAAGACCGACTGGGTCTACTCCCGTTCCTTCGAGATCGACGCGGACCTTCTCGCCGAGGATGAGGTGGACCTGGTCTGCGACGGCCTGGACACCATTGCCACCATCACGCTCAACGGCCGCGAGGTAGCGTCAACGGAGAACATGCACCGCCACTGGCGCTTTCCGGTCAAGCCGCTTCTGCGGGCGGGAGAGAACGAGCTCTCGATCGCCTTTCGCGCGCCGAAGACCTGGGTGGACGAGCGGCAGGCGCGGCGCGTCTCGCCGGGCTGGCCGGTGGATCACATCTATACCGGTATCGGGCACATCCGCAAGATGCACTGCAACTTCGGCTGGGACTGGGGGCCGAAGCTCGCCGGTTGCGGCATCTGGCGGCCGCTGCGGCTGGTCGGCTGGAGCCGCGCACGGATCGAGGAGATGCGCATCCGGCAACAGCACGAAGCCGGGATGGTTTATCTGGACATCCACCCCGATCTGGCGGGGAATCCGGCAGGGCTTTCGCTGGCGGTCACGCTCCGCGATCCGGCCGGAAACGAGCAGACGCAGACCCTCGGCGCCGCGTCGACGAAGGCGGAATTTGTTGTCGCCGATCCGCGGCTCTGGTGGCCCAACGGGCTCGGGGCGCAGCCGTTGTATGCGCTCACGCTGACGCTGCGCGACGAAGCCGGCGCGGTGCTGGACACCTGTTGCAAGCGCGTGGGACTGCGGACGCTGCGGCTGGTACGCGAGCGCGACGAGGCGGGCGAATCCTTCCTCTTCGAGGTCAACGGCGCGCGCTTCTTCGCCAAGGGCGTCAACGTGATTCCCTACGACCCGTACACCGGCCGCGCGACGGAGGCCAGGCACCGCCATGTCCTCGGCAGCGCCGCGGAGGGCCACGCGAACATGCTGCGCGTCTGGGGCGGGGGAATCTACCAGGACGATACCTTTTACGACGTCTGCGACGAGTTGGGTCTGCTGGTCTGGCAGGACTTCTTGTTCGCCTGCGCGGGGTATCCGCTGGACGAGTCGGCGTTCCGCGAGAATGTCCGCGCCGAGGTAACGGACGCGGTCAAGCGGCTGCGGCATCATTCGTGCCTGGCGCTCTGGTGCGGCAACAACGAACTCGAACTCGGCTGGGACAAGGAGTGGGCGCTGATCGGCGAGAGCTGGACCGAGGAGACGATGCCCGCGGCCGCCTATACCGAGTTCTTCGATTCGTTCCTCGCCGGAATCGTCGCCGCGCACGATCCGCAGACGCCCTACTGGCCGGGCAGCCCGCATACGCCCCTGGGCGACCGGAAGGTCTCGAACCATCCCGCTGCGGGCGACGCGCACCTCTGGGGCGTGATGCTCGGCGGCGCGGCGATCGAGACGTATTTCGACTACCGGCACCGTTTCGTCAGCGAGTTCGGCTTGTCGTCCCTGCCCGCGCCGCGGGTGGTCGAGCTCTTCACCGCGCCCGAGGACCGGGCACTGGACAGCGACATCATCGCCTGGCACGAGCGCGGCGGCACCAGCACGCTGCACCCGACGCTGGAAGCCTATTTCAAACTGCCGACGGACTTTGCGCTGCAGGTATGGATGACGCAGATTTATCACGCCTACTTCCTGCAAATGACCATCGAGCATTTCCGCCGCCAGCAGCCGCGGTGCATGGGCGCGATGCACTGGATGCTCAACGACGTCTGGTACGGTTCCACCAACTCCACCGTCGACCTCGACGGCCGCTGGAAGGCGCCGCACTACGCGGTCAAGCAGGCGTTCGCGCCGGTGCTGCTCTCGGGGCGTTACCATGCCGGCCGCCGTGCCTGCGAACTGCACCTGAACAACGATACGCGCGAGGCCATCACGGGGGCCGCGCACTGGACGGTGCTGACGCTGGCGGGCGAAACGCTGGCCGCCGGGGAACGCGGGGCGGCCGCGCCAGCGCTCGGCAGCGTGCCGCTGGGGAAGATCGCGCTGCCGGAGCACCTCGGCGGGCGGGCGCCACGGGAGGCGTTACTGGCGGCGAAGCTGACGCGTGGCGAGGCGGACGAGGTTGTGACCGAAACGGTGGTGCCGCTGGCGTACTTCAAGGAGATGGACCTGCCGCGGCCGGGGCTGACGTGGCGGATCGAGCCGACGGGCGAGAATCGCTGGCGCCTGCACGTATGCAGCGACAAGCCGGCGTTCTACGTCTGGTTCACGCACGAGACGGTCGCTCTGATCGGCAGCGACAACTTCTTCCACCTCCTGCCCGGAAGTCCGCGCGAGATCACGCTCCGTGCGCTGCAGCCGGAGGCCCCGCGAGAACTCGGCGAAGACTTGAAGCTCTTCAGCCTCTTCGACACCGCCGCCGGGGTTGAGGCGGCCGAGACGAAGGACGAACGATGATCCCGTATCCACGATCGGTCAAACGCGCCAGGGGGCATTACGAACTGACACCGAAGAGCCGCATCCGCTATCGGAGCAAGGCGCTCGCCGCTCATGCCGAAGCGTTGGCGTTGGAGTTGCGGACGATCACCACGGTGCAGCCGAAGACCGGTGGCGGTACGCCGGTCAAAGGGGATATCGTGCTGGCATTGGACAAAACGCTCGGTGCGGAGGAATACCAACTCGCGGCGGGCGATACGGTCGAAGTGCGCGGACGCGACGCGGCGGCGGTGGCGCGCGGCACGGCGACGATGCTGCAGCTCTTCGGCGAAGAGCGCCGGAAAACGCGTATCTCTGGTGTGCGCATTCACGACAAGCCGCAGACCGGCTACCGCGGCCTGATGATCGATCTGGCGCGGCAGTGGCACGAGGTGGCGACGCTGAAGCGATTGATCGTGCTATGCCGCTGGTACAGGATCAACTACCTGCACCTGCATCTGACCGACAACGAGTCCTTCACGTTCCCCAGCGCGGCCTACCCGCAATTGCCGACCAAGGGGCGGCATTACGCGCGCGCGGAGATCGACGAATTGACCGCGTTCGCCCGCGCGCGCGGCGTGACGTTGCTGCCGGAGCTGGACGTGCCGGGCCACGCGTGGTCGCTCAACCGGGCGCTCGAGAGCAAGGTGGGCTGCAAGCCCTTGGGCAAGGCCGACATCTGCCCGGGACGGGAGAGTACCTTCACGGTCATGGAGACGCTGATCGGCGAGATTGCCGAGGCCTTCCCGGACTCGCCTTACATCCACATCGGCGCGGACGAGACGCAGCAGACGGCGTGGCGCGACTGCCGCTATTGCCGCAAGGCGCTGAAGCGGATGGGTTATGACGATCCGGCGGAGTTGTACCGCAGCTTCATCGTCCGGCTGCACGGCTTCGTCCGGGCGCAGGGCCGGGAAACCATCGCCTGGGAGGGATTCCGCCCCGGCGGCAAGGTGCAGATCCCTCACGACTTGATCCTCATGGTCTTCGAGTCGGATTACTACACCGCCGACAAGCTGCTGCAGGCGGGCTACCGCGTGATCAACACCTCATGGCGGCCGCTGTATGTCTGCGGCTGGGCGCACAACTGGCCGGCGCGGCGCATCCTCCGCTGGCACAAGTACCGCTGGGAGAACGCGTTCCCCAAATCCGCCGCGCGCGGCAATGGCATCGAGGTGGCCCCGACGCCGGATATGCTGGGTGCGCAGATGTGCACCTGGGGGCAGGCCGACCGGGAGGAGCTGCCGTCCTTGCGCGAGCGCTTGCCGGCGATGAGCGAGCGGCTCTGGCACTCCGACCGTCGAGTCGATTTCGCGGAATTCGCCGAGCGGCTGGAGAAGACCGATCTGCGGCTCTGCAAGCTGCTGCACTCCTCGGTGCCGGTAGCGCGCTGGCCGGGCACGGTGACCGATCCGGAGTAGCCTGTCCGCGAACGCCGTTCCGGCTTCGGGCGGTTGCGCTTTCACGCCGACGACTCGGGCGCATGGCTCCCGTAGGCCTTGATTGACTGCCCCGGCTCCTTCTGGAACCTGACAGAGCTGCCAATCGCAT
>CAYWFP010000005.1:35073-81502 GCA_964457365.1 uncultured Planctomycetaceae bacterium | reverse complement strand
GTGCCCTGGTGGATGAGCTGGTAGAACGCGTGCTGGCCGTTGGTGCCGGGTTCGCCCCAGATGACGGGACCGGTCTGGTAGTTGACGCGGCGGCCGTCGCGGTCGATATACTTTCCATTGCTCTCCATGTCGCCCTGCTGGAAGTAGGCGGCGAAGCGGTGCAGGTACTGGTCGTACGGCAGGATGGCGTGGCTCTCGGCGCCGAAAAAGTTGTTGTACCAGATGCCCAGGAGGGCCATCAGCACCGGGATGTTCTTCTCGAAGGGCGTGCGGCGGAAGTGGTTGTCCATCTCGTGCGCACCCGCGAGGAGCTCGGTGAAGTTCCTGTAGCCGATGGCGCAGCAGATCGAGAGGCCGATGGCGCTCCAGCTGCTGTAGCGGCCGCCGACCCAGTCCCAGAAGGCGAACATGTTGCGCGGATTGATGCCGAACTTCTCCACCGCCTCGCGGTTTGTCGAGAGCGCGGCGAAGTGCTTGGCCACCGCCTGCGGGCTCTTGAGTTTCTTCAGCAGCCACTTCTTGGCCGTGTGCGCGTTGGTCATCGTTTCCTGCGTGGTGAAGGTCTTGCTGGCGACGAGGAAGAGCGTCTCGGCCGGATTGAGATCGCGGGTGGTCTCGACGAAGTCGGTGGCGTCGACGTTGCTGACGAAGCGTACCGCGGGCCCCTTGCCGGCGTAGGGCTTCAGGGCCTCGGTGATCATCACCGGCCCCAGGTCGGAGCCGCCGATGCCGATGTTGACCACGGTCTTGATCTTCTTGTTGGTGTAGCCCTTCCAGCGCCCCGAGCGGACGTCCTCGGAGAATTCTTTCATCCGCGCCAGCACCTCGTTGACCGCGGGCATGACGTTCTCGCCGTCGACCTTGATCGGCTTGTTCGAGCGGTTGCGCAGCGCTACGTGCAGCACCGCGCGGTTCTCGGTGAAGTTGATCTTCTCGCCGCGGAACATCTTCTCGGTCCAGCCCTTCAAATCGGCGGCCTCGGCCAGCGCCACGAGCTTCTTCATCGTCTCGCGGTTAATGCGGTTCTTGGAGTAGTCGAAGAGAATGTCGCCGAAGGAGACGGAGAACTTGTCGAAGCGTTTCGCGTCGCGCTCGAACATGTCCTTCATCTGCGCCTTGGCCGTCTGTTTCTGATGGGCCTGCAGCGCCCTCCACTCCTTCGTGGACGGCAGCGCCACGGCCTTTTTGCTCAACGTCTTCTTCTTCGTCGTTGCCGGCATGATCTCTCCCCCTTCGCGAATTCGGCAGGAATGCGTGATGACAGGATGTCCCCCGGAGTACCGGGAGTATGATACCCCGGAGCGATTCCGCCGGGGAGTTGAAGTTTTGTTAGGGCGCGAGCACCAGATCGTCCGTCACCGTCAATCCGTCCGGCAGCCTCTCGATCAATTGTTCCGGCGTCAACGCGTAGGTCGGGGCGATCTCGATCTTGACCGCGGCGTTGCCCTCGCCGTCGCGCGGCACCTCCACGCCGGCGGCCTCGAGCCAGCGGGCGAAACGGTTGGAGAGCAGACGCGCGCAGCTCTCGGCGGAGTCGACGCCGGTTTTGTTCTTGATCGGAGCGAACTCATCCTCGCGCGCGACCTCCACGGTGACGCCGGCCTCGGTGAAGGGCAGGGCATCGAAGACGAAGGTCTCGAACTTGACGCCGTTGGGCTCCCCGGGCTGGACGACTTCGCGGCCGTCGAAGAACGGGATCTTCTTGCGGGCGATATGCCACGGCAGCTTCGCCTCGCGGCCCATCGCGCCGGCGAAAGCGACATCGATCATGTGAATGGCGATGGAGCCGGCCCAGAAGACGAGTTTGCCGTTCTCGTCACGCATATGCATGTTCTTCTCGTCGAGATCGGAGTACTCAATCACCGTCAATGTGCCGTCGAGGTAGCAGACGTGGCCGACCTTCTCCTCGGGGCAGGCCTTCTCCAGCACCTTCGAGGACATCTGCGCCTCGGCCTCGAGGTGATAGCCGAGAAAGACCGGGTCGGCGATGGTGACCAGGGGATTGTCGACCTGGATATAGCTGACGGTCTTGATGCCGCGCCCGGTCATGCCGTCGAGTGCGCCGCTCTGCGCGAGCGCCCAGAGGCAGCCTCCGTGGCCGTCGGGATTCATCGCCAGCCGCGACTTCTCCGCCAGGATCAGTTTGCCGTCGAAGTCGACGGAGGGGACCATGCGCTGGGTGAAGAACATGACGTTCTCTCGCCCGAGACCGAACCAGGCGTGCTCGCGGAAGAAAGCGCGGGTGGCGTCGTCGTTGGCGCGGCTGGTCATAACGTAGAACGGGATCGGCTTGCCGTACTTCGCCGCGCGGGCGGAGATCTGTTCGCAGTGCCACTGGAAGAGCGAGCGGTCGGTGACCGGGCCGGCGGGGTAGCAGCCTTTGGGGCCGTCGAATCCGAGGCGCGTGCCTTGCCCGCCAGCGACGCAGAAGGCCGCGACTTCGCCGCGCGCGAGCGCCCGCGCGCCGACCTCGTACGCCTCTTCGCGGCGGCGGTAGTCCTCCTCGGTGCGCGGCAGCTCGATCACCGGCGCGGGCTCGATGGAGAGCGGTTCATGGGTCGCCGCTTTCTCCTGACGATACTGGTCGATACGGGCTTCGAGCCAGTCGAAATCGACCCGGTGGCAGTCGTCGAGCAGTTCGGCGCGCCCGGCCTCGTCGAGCGCGTCCCAATGCGCGAAGACGTGTTCCTGTCCGTGATCGGCAAAGAGGCGGCGAAGGTCGTTCGGCGTGGCGCTCATGGCGAATTCTCCATCTCGATCGTGATCAGTTCGACACCGGCCTCGGACAGCATCTCGCGCGCGAGGTCGTCGGGGTAACCTTCGGCGATATAGATCCGGCGGACGCCGGTGTTGATCAGCATCTTGGCGCAGAGAACGCACGGGTGGGTGGTGGTGTAGATCACCGCGTCCGCGACGGCGACCCCGTGCATCGCCGCCTGCAGCAGGGCGTTCATCTCGGCATGGAGCGCGCGGCAGATCTCGTGGCGCTCGCCGGAGGGCACATGCAGCTTCTCGCGCAGGCAGCCGACCTCGGCGCAGTGGCGCATGCCGCGCGGCGCACCGTTGTAGCCGGTGGCGAGAATGCGTTTGTCCTTGACCAGCACTGCGCCGACCTGCCGCCGCAGGCAGGTGCTGCGCGTGGCGACCTCGCGGGCGATGGTCATGAAGTAGACGTCCCAGTCGGGACGCACGGGCACGTTCATCCGGTCTCCTCGGCCAGCGACCGCCGCTATCATATGCGTCCGCCGCGTCCACGTCAACGCGGAGCGTTTCCGGAAGAAAATGGCGCGACGGCTACGGCGTGGGCCGCATTCGTGTCGATAAGAGCAGCGGAGTTCTCGGGACGGATCGCATGAACGAGGCGTTCAGGCACATCTCCATCTTCGCCATGTTCGTCGTCGGCGTGCTGCTGTGGAATGCCGCGCGCTCCAGCTTCGATCATCACTTCCGCTTCGACTACGGCCCGGCGGTGTTGCTGGTACTCTGGTCGACGGGGGTGGTCGCGTTGTTTCAACTCCTGTATCACTATTTCGGCTCCGCGCCGGGCAAGGTGGTGTATATCGCCTCGCTGTTGGCGATCATCGGCGCGGGGTTGCTAATCCACCTCGACCTGGTTCCGTTGCGTTGATCCTTGCGTAAATCGCGGCAGACGTTATAGATAAGCGCATGACGCCGCCGCTGCGATACAGACTCGCGTGCATTCTGGCGCTGCTGGCCTGCGGGCTACTCCTGGTCGGCACGCTGATCGCCATGGCGCATTACCCCGGCGGCACGCCGTGGAATGCCGACACTGACGGCTATTCCTTCTGCTGCAATTTTCTCAGCGATACCGGCCGGGCAATCGCCCGTTGCGGAGAGCCGAACCCGGAGGGGCGCTGGACGTTCCTCGCGACGCTCGTGACCGGCGCGCTGCTGCTGGTGCCGTATGCCTGGTATCTGCCGCAAATGTATTTGGAGGATCGCCGACGCATCGCCCTCGGGCGCGTTTTGCTGCTGTGCAGTTGTCTCGGGATGGCCGTCATCGGCCTCGCGCCGTTCGACACCGCGCCGGCCTGGCACATGTTCGGCGTGCTGTCGGCGTTCCTGCCGGTGTTGTTCGCCATCGCCTTGTATATGTGGAAGCTGCACGGTCAGAAACGGTTGTCGCGACGGATGACGGTCGTCTTCTCCATCCTGGTGGCGCTGCTGGTAGCGCATGCCGCGCAGGGAATTGTCCGGCAATTCACCTCGCAGTACACTCTCGCCCAGCCGCTGACGCAGAAAGCGCTGGTCTACTGCCTCCTGCTCGGAATCATCGTCAACGCGACGCTGCTGCTGGTCGACTACCGCGCCGGCCGGCCGGCGCTGAACCCGGAAGATTAACGCCGCCGACGCAGCGCGCGCTGGCGGTCGCGCTCGTGCTCGCGTTTCTTGATGGTCTCGCGCTTGTCGTGCATGATCTTGCCGCGCGCGAGGCCGATCTCGACCTTGGCCTTGCCGCGCCGCCAGTAGAGCGCCAGCGGCACCAGCGTCAGCCCTTTCTGCTCCACCGCCGCGGCGAGTTTCCTGATCTCCCGGCGGTGGGCCAGAAGCTGCCGCGAGCGCGTGGGCTCGTGGTTGTAAACCGTGGCCATCCGGTACTCGGCGATATGCAGTCCGATCAGTTTGAGCTGCCCGTCGCGGATGGCGGCGTAGCTGTCGGCGAAGCTGACATTGCCCTGGCGCATGCTCTTGACCTCAGAGCCCTGCAACGCGATGCCGCATTCGACGCGCTCGAGAATCTCATACTGATGGAACGCGCGCTTGTTCTTGATGATCGACTTCCGGCCGTCGTTGCCGTCGGCGTTCTGGGCCTTGCTCACGGTCGGTCTCCAGATCAACAGGTAAACGGATCATTATGGCGCGCGGGCGGATAATTGTAAAGGCAATACGAAAAGGGGGTTGCCTTCACGGGCCGGGCGGCTATAATCCGAAATCAAAGGCGAGGTAGCTCAGTTGGTGAGAGCGATGGATTCATAACCCATAGGTCGGCGGTTCGAGTCCGCCCCTCGCTACCAAATCAAACGTGCCGCAGGCCAACGGCTTGCGGTTTTTTTTTGCGTTCGCGTGCAAACCGGAACATTAGCGCGAACCCCCACCCAGATGGCGTGGCGCTACCTCGCCATCTTGCCGTCAGATCGCTACCGGCTTCGGTTTCTCAATTCTGATCGAATGCTCAAGCTGCGCTAACGCGCGCATGGCATAAGCATGTTGCCCATCACGTTGCGGGTAATACCGAACGGTTATCGAGGTCAACTGCTGAAAGGGGGAGAGGATGCGCTATCTGCTGCTGGGAATCTGTCTGATCGGGATGTTCTGGTGCACCGGGATTCGCGCCGGCGAGAAGGTCATCACCCTAGCAACGCTGGACTGGTCGCCCTACGTGGGCCAGACGCTGCAAGACCAGGGTTACGTGACGGCGATCATTCGCGCGGCGCTGGAGAAGCGGGGGTACGAAGTGCGTGTGGCCTTTTACCCCTGGGCGCGGGCGCTGGAGCTGACCAAGAACGGCGAGGCGGACGCGCTGTATCCGTGTTATCACAACGAGGAGCGGACCAAGTTTTTCGAGTTTTCCGAGCCGTTACCGGCGGCGCCGATCGTCTTCATGAAGACGAAGAAGAGCGACGCGTCCTGGGACGGTACGCTGAAGTCGTTGGCCAATCTGAAGATTGGCACGGTGCGCGGCTACACCTACGGCGATAAGTTCGACAAGTCCGAGAGCGTCAAGAAGGAGGACGCCGGCTCGGACGCGAAGAACCTGATGAAGCTCTTTGCCGGCCGCATCGACGCGGTTCTGATCGACCGCCTGGTTGCCGATCAGATCCTGCGCAAGGAGATGAAGGATCGCTTCGAAGACGTGGAGGCTCTGAAGCCGGTGTTCGACCTGAAGCTGTTGTACCTCGGCATCAGCAAGCGCAAGGAGAACGCCGCGCAGATGACCAAGGATTTCAACGCCGGCCTCAAGGCCATCAAGGACGACGGCACCTACGAGAGCCTGCTCAAGAAGCACAAGGTTCACGGCCTGGTCACGACAGAGAAATAGCGCCGTGCCGGGATAACCGGCCACCGCCGTTCCGGCGGTTCCGGAACGGCGGGCGGTCCACTCACGCCGGACTCATACATGTCTAATTGGCCCGCAACCGACGGGCGGTATACCGTATTGCAGCCAACCGCGTTCGAGCAGGCGTCACGAGCGCGGTGTCATTGCGCATCGGTGCCGCGAACCGCCTAAGGAGAGCGCATTGAACTGGACGTTCAGTCGCAAGATGATCGGGATGGGGTTGATGGTCGTCCTGGGTCTGGGCGCCTTGATGGGCGCGACATTCTGGTCGTTCCGTACACTCGGCGAGGCGGTCAACGCAAACGCGCGGGTTATCGACCGTAACGAGCGGAACCTGCAGGACAACGACGCGCAGAGCCGCCAATTGCGGCTTGTTGAAGACGTGCGAACGGATCTGGTCGAACTGCAGCTTCTGGCCACGCAGGCGCTGCTGGCCGGCGCCAAAGGAAAGGTTGACGAGAAGCTGCTGGCTTCCGCGTCGGACCGGACCGCGGCGTTGAGAAGACACCTCGATGCGCTTGTCGCCGCCTCGAGCGGAACCGAGAGAGAGGCGGCGCATGACCTGCGTCAAAGCGCGCACGCAATGATCGAAGCGGTGGACGCGGATCTGGTCGACCTGGTCAAGAAGAGTGTCTCGAAAGCGGTCAACATTGACGCGGAGTTCGCCGAATTCGGTGACGAACTCGGCCGGACCGGTGACAAGATCGACACTCTCCTCGACGGCATGCAGCGGAATGTGCGGGAGCGGTTGCGCGCCCGACGCCGCGAATGGCACGCCATTCGCGCCAAGCGACGCGCGCTTCTGGAGACGTTGAGTCGTGCGCCGGCACAGCACGGGGGCTTGCCGCACACCTACGGTGGCCAGACCGGGGCCGACGACGAGCGCGCCGCGCCCCGGTGCCGGAACGTGCTGACCGTGCCGCCGAACGAACAGCCGACCGGCGGCAAGCAAGAGTCGATCGTCGAAACGACCGACGACGAACCGAGAACGAAGATGGAACAGGCCGGAGAGCGGATCCGTGAGTTGGAAGCGGAGCTGGCCGCGTCGATCCAGACCCTGAAAGCGCTGGAGCAGGAGAGCGCGCGCGCCCTGGCCGCCGCGCGCGAAACGTTCAAGAAGGAAAATGACAGGCTGGCGCTGGAACTCGAGAGAGCGCTGGATCAATTCCTAGTCGCGCGGCAGATGAACCAGGAGCTCACGATCGAGAATGAGCGGTTGGCGACGGAGTTGGAGGATGCGCTCGACCGGGTCGTCGCTCTTGAGACGCAGCGGTCGCAGGCTTTCGCGATGCGCGAGGATGCGCAGAAGCGGATCGCGACGCTCACGGAAGAGAACGAAACGTTGGCGGCGGAGTTGAGCGGCACGCTGGACGCGCTGCTGGCCCTGCAGCAAAAAGCCGCCTCCGCCCAAAAAACGACCGCGGACGTGACCGACGAGTTGGACGAGACGCTGGACGAATTACTGCTCGCGCAGAAGCGGATCTCCGCGCTGCAGGCGAAGAATGGGACGCTAGCGGCGGAACTCGCCGGAACGCTGGATGACGTGCTGGCGCTGCAGAAACGCGCCGCTGCCGCGGAAGCGATACGCGCGCGCGCCGCCGCGCTGAAGGAACTTGCCGTACGCGAACGGGCGCTGGCGCACCGCGTGGGGTGTCTGGAGCAGGAGACGGCGCTCCTGTCGAATCTGCGCATTCAACTGCGCGAGGTATTGATCGCGGCGATGGCCGCCATCGCCAGCAAGAACGAGGGACGGATCCGACCCGCGCGTATCAAGACCATCCGCGAGGGGATGCGCAATCTCGAGGACTGTGGCGAGATGCTGCTGGCGACCGCGCGCGAGGCGGAGGAGAAGACCGCGGCCGAGGGGTTGTACCAGAACATGGCCAGTCTGACCCGGGCCATCGACGGACGGTTGCGCCGGTTGATCGAGTCGAGCGTGCTCGAGCGACAGACGATCGAGCGACGCTTCGCCGAGCTCAAAGTGACGCTGAACGACCATTACGACGCGGCACAACAGCGCCTGAGGGCGATGACGACGTCGACGCAGGCGCGGCTCGAGCGGGCCGAGACCGAGTTTCGCGCGGGTAACGAGAAACTGCGCGAGTCCGGCGACAACATGCGTCGACGGCTCGGGTTGGCGGGACTGATCGCCTGGATCGTCTTCGGCGTCTCGGTGGTCGGCGTCGGCGTTCTCTTCTTCCTTTTCGCACGCGGCATCCTGAAGCCGCTCTTCCGAGCCGTGGGGTTGGCCGACGCGGTGCGCGCGGGCGACCTGTCGCAGCGCCTGGAGATGAATGGCGGCGACGAGATCTCGCGCCTGGCGGGCGCCCTGAACGCGATGGCCGACAGCCTGCAGGCCAAGGCCGCGGTCGCCGAGACCATCGCCCGGGGCGACTTCACCCGCACGGTTGCGCCCGCCTCGGAGAATGACGCGCTCGCGCGGAGCCTGCAGGCGATGGTCGGCAACCTCAACAGCGTGCTGGTCCAGGTCAGTCATGCCGCCGATCAAGTCTATCAAAACGCCGAGAAGATGACCGCGTCGAGCGAACAGTTGAATCATGACGCGGCGACGCAGTCGAGTTCGCTCGCGCAGATTTCGAGTTCCATGAGCCAGATCAGCGCGCAGTCGCGTTCCAACGCCGAGAACGCAGTCAAGGCCAACAGGCTCGCCGAGAGCGCGCGCAACTCGGCCGACCGCGGCAACGAGCAGATGCGCGCCATGATCGGCGCCATGGCCGATATCTCCTCTTCCAGTTCGGAGATCCGGAAGCTCATCAAGGTCATCGACGACATCGCCTTCCAGACCAATCTGCTGGCGCTGAACGCCGCGGTCGAGGCCGCGCGCGCTGGGCGTCACGGCAAGGGCTTCGCGGTGGTGGCCGAGGATGTGCGCAACCTCGCCGCCCGCAGCGCCAAGGCTGCGCGCGAGACGACGGACCTGATCGAGAATTCCTCGCGCAACGTAGAGAACGGCACCGGAATCGCCAACGAGACCGCCGACGCGTTGGGCGAGATCGTCGACAACGTCGGGCAGGTCAACGACCTCGTGGCCGAGATCGCCACCGCCAGCGGCGAACAGGCCGAGGGCGTGGCGCAGATCAACCAGGGGATCAGCCAGATCGACGAGGTGACCCAGCGCAACGCCGCCAACGCACAGGAGGTTTCCGGCGTGGCGGAGAAACTGCGCCAGCAGGCGCAGTACCTGCGACAGAACCTCGGCCGTTTTCGGCTTCGCCGGGAAGCGCAGGACGCTGCGCATGCCGGCGGTTTCCTCGCCATGCGCAACTCGCCCGACGGCTACGTCTCGCCGCCGCAGATTCCGCAACCTGCGCTCCCCCACCAGCCGCCGGCTCTCGAAGGCGGCAACGGCAAACAGACGAAACGCCGCAACGTGGCCGAACTCGCCGGCTGGGGTCAGGGCGCGACGCGTATCTCGTCGTTGCCGCTGTCGGCAAAAGAGCCTGCAATACGGTTCGAGCGCGACTGATTCGCAACAACGGGCGGCAATCGATCATAAGCGCTCCGCCCTTGATCAAACCGCGTCCATCGTGTATATTGTGAACCGCATTGTGAAATGTTTAATTCATGAAGACGAGGAGGACAATGCCAGGAGGCGGAAATCATGGACCGGCAAGACGACAACGGCTTAGGAATTCTGAAAGACCAAGGACCGGGGAAAGGCTATCTGCGCGAGCCTCCGTTCTCCTTGGGTGATGCGTGGAGCGTGCTTCTGCCCATCGCCGTGGCGGCCGCACTGATTATTTATCACTTCGTCCGGTAAAGCCGCCGCGACGGCGCAACCGCAAAGGCGCGTCCGCTGGTATGCGACGGTACCTCACTCCGCATCGAGACTCCTGGGGCAGCTCTTCTTGAGAAAGTCGTAGACGATGGCGTAGACCGGATCGTCCTGGTACTCGTCGACGGCGGAGAAGCCGTCCTCCACCGCCACGCGCGCGGCCTGCTCGACCAATTCATGCAGCCGCCTCACCTGCTTGAGCGTGAGACCCTCCGGATCGCCCCCGGGACCCTGGACGGCGTTTAGATAGATGACCCGCTGCGCGACTTCGAGGATGCGTCGCTTGGGGCAGGGCTTGGGCAAGTAGCCGCTGATGCCGTGGTTGACGCATTCGAGAATGGTCTTGGTTTCGCCCTCGGTGCTGAAGACGACGGCCGGCAATCCCTGGAAGTCCGGATGGGCGCGGAGATTTTTCAGAAACTCGAAGCCGTTCATCTCCGGCATCATGATGTCGGTGATGACCAGGTCGATGGTCTCTCCCTTGGACTTGGCCTCGTTGAGCTTGCGCAAGCCGTCCTTGCCGTGCTCGGCGGGGATAACCTCGGCGTGGCCTTCCTTGAGCGCGCGCGTCAGCATCGAGCGCAGCGCCCGCGAATCCTCGAGAATGAGGATGCGCGTTCCGGTCAGATCCGGCGGCGGATCCTCCTGCGGTTTGGCCGCGACTCTGCGTCCGTGCAACGCGTCGTCGAACGCCTTGATGTCGTCGAGAACCTCCTTCGCGGACTGGTAGCGGTCTTTCGGATTCTTGGCCATCATCCTTCGGATGATCTTGCCGAACGTCTCGGGGAGGGCGGGGTTGGTAGCGCGCGGGTCCGGCACGGGTTCGTTGACGTGCAGGTTGATGATCTTGTAGATGCTGCTGCCGCGGTAAGGCACGTTGCCGCAGACCATGCGATAGAAGGTACAGCCCAGCGCGTAGATGTCCGCGCGGTGGTCGATGCGCCCCTCACCGGACGCCTGCTCGGGCGCCATGTAGTAGGGTGTGCCGACGGTGGCCAGCGACTGGTTGTTGACCTTATCGCCCTCGAGGATCTTGGCCAGCCCGAGATCGGTGAGTTTGATTACGCCGTGTTTGTCGATGAGGATGTTGTCGGGCTTGATGTCGCGGTGGACGATATTGTTGACGCGGGCGTACTCGAGAGCCTCGCAGGCCTGCATCATGATCGGCAGCGCTTCTTCGATTGGCATGGTGCCGCGCTCGTCCAGGAGGCTCTGCATGCTCGGCCCGTCGACGAAGTGCATGATGATGAAGTGCACGCCTTTCTGCTTGTCCTCGCCGGCGTTGTATACGCGGACGACGTTCTGGTGGTCCAGCAGCGCCGCCGAGTGGGCCTCGCGGGCGAATCGTTTGATGCTGTCCTGGTTGTTCTGCGCGAAGTCCGGGCGCAGAATCTTCACCGCCACGGGAATATCCAGCGCCAGATGGTGCGCGAGGTAGACCGTCCCCATGCCGCCCTGGCCGATGCGTTTCTTGATCGTGCAGCCGCCGATGACCTGGCCGATGAGCGTCCCCGAGGACGAGAGGTTCGGCGAGGACGGCGCGACGGGGGGCGACTCGTGCTCGTCGATTTCCGGGTCCGACGAATGCGGCACGTTAAACGTGTCCGTCTCCGAGGCGATCGGCGCGCCGCATGCGGGACAGCAAAGCTTCCCGCCCTTGGGCGTGAGCGATTCGAAGACGTACGGGGCCTTGCAGTTGGGGCACAGGTGTTGCTGATCGATATCTGTCAAGATCAAGTCTCCTGGCCCGGAAGGGCGTCGGGACAGTGACAGTTAACGTGCTTTCGGCGACGCCGTCAAGTCAAGACTGTATTCAACACGCGAAACGGCCGCCGATCTTCTCGGCTTCGAGGACGTGGACTTCGGACGGTATTGAACGCCCGGCCACGGCTGCCGGAATCTGTTGCCAATATCCGGCCGCTTCCGTATAGTGTGTCCGAAAACGGACCCATCCGGAGGCAAGCCCATGACGCATCAGCCGGACTACCGCGTACTCGTCGACGCCGCGAACAATCGTCGTCCTGCGTACCTTCCGCTCTACGAACACGGCGTCAGTCCGGTGGTGGCCGAAGCGTTGTCGGGCCGGGAGATGGTGGCCCTGCAGGCGAGTGACGACGCGGCCGATCTGGACGAATTATATCGCCGCTACGCTGACTTCTTCGTCCAATCGGGCTACGACATCATGCCGTTTGAGGGCGGCATCTGCCCGATCCTCCCAGAGGGCGGGGCGCTGATGGGCGAACGCGCGGGCGTAATCCGCGACGAGGCGAGCCTGCGCGCCTATCCGTGGGACGAGTTGCCGGCGCTCTACTGGCGGGCCTGGGACAAGCATTTCGCCGCCATCGGCCGGACCTTGCCGCCGGGGATGAAAGCCGTCGGCGGAATCGGCTACGGCGTCTTCGAGGTGGCGCAGGACCTGGCCGGCTACGAGTCGTTGGCGTTTTTGCATGTCGACGAACCGGACGCCTTCACGGATCTTTTCCGCCGTATCGGTGACCTGATGGTCGGCTTGTGGCGGACGCTGCTCGAACGCCATGCCGATACGTTTTGCCTCTGTCGGTTCGGCGACGATCTGGGGTTCAAGACCAGCACGCTGCTCAGCCCGCCCACGATCGTCGAGTACATCGTCCCGCAGTACCGGCGCATCATCGAACTGATCCACGACGCCGGCAAGCCGTTCCTGCTGCACTCCTGCGGCGCGATCTTTCCGGTGATGGACGAACTGATCGACGCGGGCATCGACGCGAAACATTCCAACGAGGACGTGATCTGCGACTTCGACGAATGGCTGGAGCGCTACAACGACCGCATCGCCCTCTTCGGCGGGCTGGACATGGACGTTGTCGAACGCAAGCCCGAAGACGAGGTATACGCCTACGTGCGCGAGCGCGCCCCGCGTTACCGCAAACGCGCCAACGGCTTCGCCATCGGCACCGGCAACCAGATTGGCCCGAAGACTCCACCGCAGAACATGGCCGCTATGCTTCGCGCAGTCCACGATACGCGGGCGGACGAAATCGCTTCGTGAAGACCGCGGCGCTCAGGCGATCTGGTAGCGACGTAATTTGTTGTAGAGCGCCCGGCGCGAGATCCCGAGCACCTCGCTGGCGCGGGTGCGGTTCTGCCCGACGTAATCGAGCGTGCGGATGATCACCTCCCGCTCCACCTCCGCGAGCGAAAGCCCCACGCGCAGCGGCATGACCACGTCGTCCTGCCGGGCGCTTTGCAGCCGCTGCGGCAGGTGTTCGGGCTCGAGAATGTCGCCGGTGCACATCACCACCGCGCGCTGGACCACGTTCTTCAACTCGCGGACGTTCCCGGGCCAGGGGTAGGCCTCCAGGCAGGCGATGCATTCGGGCGCGATGCCGCGGATCTCCTTCTGGAAGGCGCTGCAGACCTGGGCGATGAAGTGGTTCAAAAGCAGCGGGATTTCGCCGTGGCGCTCGCGCAGTGGCGGCAGGACGACGTGCAAGACGTCGAGCCGGTAGAACAGATCGTCCCGGAAACGCCCGCGGCGCACCTCCTCGAGCAGGTCCTTGTTCGACGCGGCGATGACGCGGACATCGACGTCGACGAGCGTCTGCCCGCCGATGCGGCTGAACTCGGAACTCTCCAGCAGGCGCAGCAGGCTGATCTGCATTTTCGGGTCGATCGTGGCGATTTCGTCCAGAAAGACCGTCCCGCCGTCGGCTTCTTCGAAACATCCCTTGCGCTGCGAGAGCGCGCCGGTGAACGAGCCTTTCTCGTGACCCACCAGCTCGCTCGCTACCAGGTCCGCCGGCAGCGCGCCGATGTGGACGGGAATGAACGGGCCGGACTCGCGGCCGCTCAGCTCGTGGATCGCGGTCGCGGCGAGTTCCTTGCCGGTGCCGGTCTCGCCCGTAATCAGTACCGGGATATCGGTCGCGGCGGCCTGACGGATCTGGCGATACACCGCCTGGATCGCGGTGGAGCGCCCGATCATGCGCTCGAACGTGGTCTTGGCGATCTCTTCCTTGAAGAGTAGATTCGGCCCGAGTTGGGGCTGACGATCCATCGCGCTCATGATCAGCAGGTGCAGTTCCTCGTCGCTGATGGGCAGGAGCGAGTAGTGGAACGTGCCGGCCCGCAGTGCCTGGTGGGCCATCTTGAGCTGATGCGGCAGGGCGAAGAAAAGGATCTGCGTCGCCGGGCACTTGGCCGAGATCAGCTCGAGGATTTCGACCATATCCTCGATGCGGCCGTGCGCGACCGAACTGGAGAAGAGCATGACGTCGTACTCCTCCCGCTCGAAACGATCCACCACCTCGTCGAGGCTGCGTTCGTACGCCAGCGAGACCCGCTCTTCCGGAAACAGCTGCCGGACCTGGCTGGCCAGTTCCCGGCCTTTGTCGACAGAGATAATGCGAAGGAATTGCGAGGTCATTGTCGCCAACTTGAAAGCGAGAAAACGAAAGCGTGATCAAAGTGCACGGTCAGGCAAAGAGGTACAGCATACCGGCAAAGAAAGATCTGTCAAGAAAGCATCCGTTTACATGTTGTTATGACTTTCCTGTAAACGAGTTGTAATATTAGCATGCAGGATTGAGAAGCGCGGCGCCCCACTTCGGCGTGCAAGTTGTGCACGCCCGGGAGTGTGCCGCGTTCGGCTGAGAACTAGAACTGCGCCGGTCCGCCGCGGCCATCGTGAACCGGAGGATGCGGCGCTGCCATGTCGTCGCGCAGGCCGCCGGAGTCGGACGGATACTCGTCGCCGGGGACGATATGCCGCACGCGCGGGTGGGTGTAATGGTACCCGAAGTCGTCGTCGACCGCGGCGCACCAGACGCGCAACCGGCCGCGATGTTCCTGCATGACCGCGCTGTGTCGGGCCGAAGCGGCGAGATTGACCATCTCGCCCGGATCGGTATCCAGGTCGAAGAGCTGCTCACGATTGCGCCCCTGTTCGTAGGCGACATACTTGTACCGCGCGGTACGGACCATCCGCCCCTGGACGCCGCCGCGGGTGGCGGTGGTGGTGGAGATCACTTCGTCCGGCCACGACGCGTCGCCACCGGTCAGCACCGGCTCGAGGCTGTGCCCGGGAAGCGGCCGCGGCAACGGCGCGCCGGCGAAGTCGCAGAGCGTGGGCATCAGGTCGATCCCCGCGTTGACCAGGCGCGTGTCCACCATATCCGCGTCGATGACGCCGGGCAGGCGCAGGATGAATGGCACGCACGCGGACTCCTCGTAGAAGACCAGCTTCTGCACCCGGCCGTGGGCGCCGGCCATCTCGCCGTGATCGCTGGAGAAGACGACGAGGGTGTTCTCAGTCAGGCCGAGTCGGTCCACGGCGTCGAGGATCTTGCCGATATCCGCGTCGACCTTCTCTACGATGCGGTAGTAGTTCCAGCGGTGCAGACGCCACTCGTCTGGCGTATTGTCCCGGCGACCGTGACGGATCGCGTCGGGCTCGTACGCCGAGGGCGGATGATTCGGCGGTAGCGCCGGGCATTCGGCGATGGACCGCGGTTTTGGCACCGGGCCCCAAGGAAGCGGCCGGTCGGCGATGTGCTCGCAGATGCCGTGCGGATTGTCGAAGGAGGCGACGAGGAAGAACGGCTTGTCGCGCTCGCGCTCCATGAAGCGGATGCTGTCCTCGGCGAGGCGGAAGTCGTCGAAGGCGTTGATATATTCGAACCCGTGCCCTTCTTCCATCGGCGAGGCCCAGGGGATGTGCCACTTGCCTCCGTAGCCGCAGTCGTAGCCGGCGGCGGCGAGGGTATTGCCGAGGCCGGCTGCGCGCGCGGCCTCGTTCATCGAGTGCTCGTTGAAGCGGGCGTTGCACTGGTGCGGCCACTGCCCGGAGAACATGCTCGCGCGCGAGGGACCGCAGAGCGGAAACGCGCAGTAGGCGTTCTCGAAGCGGACGCCCTCGCGCGCCAGGCGGTCCATCGCCGGCGTCTGCAGGTCCGTGTTGCCGGCGCAACTCATCGCGCTGGCCGACTGTTGATCGGTGAAGATGTAGAGGATATTGGGCTGCTGCATCGAAAGCTCCTTCGGTGGGACCGTGGAACGGCCTGAGGATATGAGGGATTATCATAGGCAAAAGTCGGCGTTTTGGCAACGGGGGGCAAGAGGATTTCGCCGCGGTTTCGCTTGTGCCTTTTGCGGATTTGCACACAATGTCGGCAAAAGGAGACCGCATGTGCAGCCAACCGAACATCCTGCTGATCATGAGCGACGAGCACGCCCCGCAGGCGCTGGGCTGTTACGGCGCCGACTATGTCCGTTCGCCGGCCATCGACCGCCTGGCTCGCGAGGGCGTGACCTTTGACAACGCGTATTGCAACTTCGCGCTCTGCGTCCCGAGCCGCAACAGTTTTCTCGCGGGCCTCCTGCCGCACAAGGTGCAGGCCTACGACAACGGCTCGCCGCTGGGGAGCAACATCCCCACCTGGGCGCACATGCTGCGCCGGGCGGGGTATCGCTGCATCATGGACGGCAAGATGCACATGATCGGCCCCGACCAGTGGCACGGCTTTCACGAGCATTGGGGCGAAGGCCCGCACCGCGTCAACGGCTTTCGCTGGGGCGAGGAGACGGGCGACGGCACCGGCTACCGGAGTTGGTCGGAGGTGCACGTCATCCCCGACGAGGAGTTCCAGTCCGGCGACATGAAGCGGCGCGACGCCGCGGTCGAGTTCATCGAGAACCAAGATCGCGCGCAGCCCTTCTGTCTGTGCGTGGGCTACTGTTATCCGCACTACCCCATGCGCGTCAGCGAGAGCGCGTTCCGTCTGTACGACGAGGTCGACATTCCGCCGCCGGTGCCGCGCGAACAGGTTCACCCGCGCAATGTGCACTGGTCCGATACGATCTGGGGCTTCGACAAGGTGACGCCCGAGGAGTCTCGGCGTTCGCGCCAGGCCTACCTGACCATGGTGACGATGATGGACGGCTGGGTCGGCGATCTCCTCGCGGCATTGGAACGCAGCGGCCGAATGGAGGAAACCATCGTCATCTACACCAGCGACCACGGCGACATGTGGGGCGAGCATGATCTGTGGGGCAAGAATCTTTTCTACGAGGAATCCAGTCGCGTGCCGATGGTAATCCGCGCGCCGCGCTTCGGGGCGGAGCAGGGTAGGCGTATCGCCACGCCGGTCTCGCTGGTAGATCTCTATCCGACGCTGCGGGAGATGGCCGGCATCGGGAATTGGGAGGTTCCGTTGGACGGGCGCAGCCTCTGGAGCACGTGCCGCGGGGCGGAACTGCCCGAGGCGCCCGTCTTCTGCGATTACTACTCCAGCGACACGCAGGGCCCCGAGCGTATGATCCGGCTGGGCCGGTGGAAGCTCAACTATTACCACAACCAGCCGCAGATGGAGCTCTTCGACCTGGAGAACGATCCGCGAGAGATGCGCAACCTTGCAGACGATCCGGCGCACGCGCAGGTGCGCGCAGATCTGCTGCGACGCATGCACGCGGATTGGGATCCCGTCGCCATAGAGGCGGATATCCGGCGCGAGCAGAACCGGCGTACCTGCATCGACCAGGCGCTGCGGACATCCTGATTCAGTCGTAGCGCCCCAGTTCCTTGATCAGCTTGATGATGCGGGTCATGTCCTCGAGACTGACGCTCGAGGGAATAGAGTGGTCGGAGGCAAAGACGTAGCCGCCGTTCTTCTTCAACTCGGGGATGACCCGGCGCATCTCGGCCTCGATCTTCTCCGGCTCGTCCCAGAGCACCGCATTGACCCCGCCGTGCAGGACCAGCTTGTCGCCGTACTCCTTCTTGATCGCCACCGGATCCATGCCGGCCTTGACCTCCAGCGGATTCAGCGAGTCGATGCCGACCTCCAGCAGATCCGGAATCAGCGTATGCACGTCGCCACAGGAGTGCAGACACGCCTTGACGCCCTTGGCGTGGCACCAGTCGACCGCCCGTTTCTGCACGGGTTTGAGCATCTCGCGGTACATATCGAGCGAGAAGAAGGTCTTGCCCTTGTAACCCATGTCGTCGGGCCAGGCGAAGGCGTCGAAGGTATAGCCCTCGTCCCAGGCCATGTCGTAGAGGGCGATGTTCATGTCGAGCTGGTGGTTCCACATGTCCACCATCCACTCCGGCTCCTCGTGCATCGCCATCAGCACGCGTTCGGTGCCGACCATCCAGGAGTGGGTGACGTCGAAGCCGAACCAGCCGCCGGCAACGATCCATCGTCTTTCCGCGCGCCATTGCGGGTAGTCGCGCTTCAACGAATCCCATTCGAGGCGGTCGCGCGTCGGGGTCATACGCGCCTTGGCCCCGGCCCAGGCCTCGGGGCTGGTGATGGTGAAGTCGATGAACTCCGGCACCGTCGCGGCATGCTTCCAGTCCTTCAGCGTCGCGCCCCAGGCCGTGGTGAATATGCGGTACTCCTCCGTCTCCTCGATCGTCCTGGCTTCGTAGCGCGGGCTGGTGTCGGCGCGGAAGCTGCCGTGCTTGTCGAGGTCGAAGTAGTCGACCCAGTTTGTTTCCCTCGGCAGGCCCTCTTTCTGCCAGCGCTCGATGGTGGCGCCCCAGGGCGAGTCGCTGATCGGAATGCGGTCGGCTTCCTGGTGGTTGAAAATGCGGCTGTAACGCTCGTGCGCGGTCATGGTCTCGGACATCGCAGGGTCTCCGTATGACGTTTGTGATTGCCGGTAGCTTGCCAAGCGACAGGGGCGAATGCAAGCTAAATCGTCATCTCCGTTCATTCAGGCCGGCGCGATAGATGCGCAGCAGTTCGTTCACCATGCGGCGGTGATCGAAGCGCTCGCGGCAGAACGCGCGCCCGGTGGCGGCCATCGCCCGTGCGGCCGGCAGGCTCGACAGCGTCTCGTCCAATACGCGCGTCAGCGCCTCGACGTCCTGCGCGGGCACCAGCCGGCCGGTCCGCCCCTCGATCACCACCTCCCGCGCGCCGTCGACGTCGAAGCCGACCACCGGCTTGCCCGCCAGCAGCGCCTGCGGCAGAACCCGCGCGAGCCCTTCGCGGAGCGAGCAGTGGACGAGAACGTCCATGGCGTGAATCGTCTCGGCGACGCGTTCGTGCGGCACCAGGCCGGCCCAGGCGATGCGTTCGGCGATGCCGAGCAATGAGGCCTTTCGCTGCAGCCGCTCGCGCCAGAGCCCGTCGCCGACGAGGAAGAGATATGCGCGCGGATGACGCTCGCCCAGGCGCGCGAACGCCTCGAGGAGATAATCATGCCCTTTCAGCTCGAAGAGCCGCGCCAACTTGCCGATGACGACGGCGTCGGCGGGGAGTCCGTAGCGGCGGCGCAATTCGGCGGGAGGCGCCGGAGGCGTGAGGAAGTCCTCCAGCCGTATGCCGCTGTAGACGACCTCGAACTTCTCGCGCGGCGCTACACCGGCGGCGACGGCCTTCTCGACCATGGCCTCTGCGACGGCGAGGATGCGGTGGCTGCGTCGCGCGGCGAAGCGTTCGGCCATGATGAAGAATGCGCGCGCGAGGCGATTCTGATACGGATGGAACGGCAGGCCGTGGATGGTGTGGACGACCAGCGGCACGCGTTCGTGCCAGGCCGCGAGGCGCCCGAGCACGCCGGCCTTGGACGAATGGGTATGCACGACATCGGGCTTCCATTCGCGGATTACGCGGCGCAGCGCGCGGTAGGCGCGGATCTCGTCGAGCGGCGATATGCGGCGCAGGAGCGACGGGACTTCGATGTAGTCGACGCCCTCGCGCTGCGCCTCATCGACCAGCGTCCCTTCCGGCCCGGTGGTCGGACCGACTACGAGTGAGGCAGCGCAGCCGGGCGCGCGCATCTGACCCAGAACCGAGAGGAGCGTATTCTCCTGCGCGCCGCCGATGATCAGCCGCGTGATGATGTGCATGATGCGCATGAGGCGTTCGGTCATGACGGTATCATAACCCCGGGGGCGGGGGAGTGAAGAAAAAAGCCCCGGCGGACCGGGGCGTGTCTGACATGGTTCTTCGTGCGAAAGAGCGAAGGATCCCGATGATGCGGCCGCATCGCGCGCGTGCCGATCCGGCGCGCTTTCAGAACGTGACGCCACCGTCGACGGGCGGCTCCGGTTTTTCTTCTTCCCGCGGTTCCGGTGTCGTTTCGGGCTTCATCTCCTCCATGCGCTTCTGCATCAACTCTTGTTGTCTCTGGCGCATGACCTGGATGCCTTTCATCTCCGCCTTGACGTACTCGTTGAGCGGTTCGATCGGCATGTCGAGGACGAGGATCATATCGCCCTGGTCCTCTTCCTTTCCGGCGCCGTATGTGAGAATGGACGGTTGATGGGCGGTTTGGGGCGCGGCATCCATACTGGCCAGTTTGGCGTTGGTTACCTCTTGGAGGAAAGGGATCTCCCGTAACGCCGTCTGCGCGCGGATCAGGGCGAGGAAATCGAACCAGGTGTAGCCGAGTTGCTTGTGTTCGGTTTCGTTGAAGCGTTGCATGAAGACCGCGTCGCTCTCGATCCGGTTCACCGCCGCGCGGTAATTTTTGACGGCCTTGGCGAATACCTCGTCCCGAA
Source organism: uncultured Planctomycetaceae bacterium (assembly GCA_964457365.1). GTDB lineage: Bacteria > Planctomycetota > SZUA-567 > SZUA-567 > SZUA-567 > CAYWFP01. The sequence continues at coordinate 61,135 of CAYWFP010000005.1, read as the reverse complement.
TCATGCCGTTGACCATGACCACGATGTTGTCCAACGCGCCGACGTTGTAAGTCATCTGCTGGTTCAGCCGGTCGAGCATGGGGGTGATCATCGCCATTTGCGGAACTTGCTGTATGGTCTCCGGCGGCACCTCCATGGTGAAGCCGAGTCGGCCGTAGGGCACCTCCTCGATGATACCTGCCTTCTCGACCACCTGCGGCGTGATGGTGAGCGGGACCTTGAAATTGACGAACATACTGTCCAGGAACATGCCGAAGACACCCCAGATATCGCTGAAGGCGGTCTTGTAGGTCGCACCATCAGTCGTCTCGACCAGCGCCAGTTGCATCAGCGAGCGGCCGTCTTCGGCGGCGTACTGGGCCTGGGCCATATCGCCGGCGGTCAAGTCGTTGATGATCCGCAGCTTCTCCACGGCCGTCACGACATCCGGCTGCTCCGATTCCTCGGCCATCGTCTTCAACGCCGCCAGCAAGGGGGCGTTGACGATTTCAACGAGTGCCGGCGGGACGTTGGCTGACGTGTAGAGCAGTCCGCCGGCGGGCAGTTTGCGCATCAACGCGCCGTCGTTCGTCTCGTTCGCCGCCAGCAGGCCGGCCTGCTGCATTTTGGTATCGGCCAGCGGGGTCAGCGAGCACTTCGTTTTAATGCGGTCGCCGCCGAGGAAGAGCGCCGTCTCGGCGTGGTCGGCCTGTTCGGCCAGGTCGCGCCCGATCGTGCCGATGAACTTAGTCATCGCCGGCATTGTGAAAGGAAAGTCCTTCGGCAGCGGGATGCCCGCGGCGCTCCGGTTCAACGTGGCGGTCCAATCCTGCGGCGAGCGGTCGACCAGTTTCTGCAGGTCGATTGCCGTTACCAGCGACGGAGCGTCGATGCCGGCGGGAAGATTCGCCGGCGTCCAGTTCAGCACCGCCGCGGCCAACTGGCCGGCAGTCGCGGCGGAAGAGGATACGGCGGCGCGGCCATGGCCGGCATCGACGAGGAAGAGCTTGCCGAGAAAAGGGGTCTGTAGCTGAAAGACGCCGTCCTGCGGCGCCGGAATTTCCAGCCCCATCTTCTTCATGTTGTCGATCTTGCTCAGAAGCTCGCCCACATGCAGCAGAAGGCCCGCTACCGGCTGGCCCGCGCCGGTCTTGGGAAAGGAGACGACGAAATGCAGCGGCTGGTCCTTGGCGATGAAACCGGGCGGCAGTCCGGCCATCTGCGTCAACTGCGTCGCGAGCATTCCCGGCTGGAAGAACGCCGCGTTGGGGGTGCCGCGGGTGGCGGCAAGGCCGGTTTTCTGCACTTCGGAGAGAAATCGTTGATAATTCTGCGTCTGCACGTGAATCACGATATCGCCGGGCAGCAGGTACTCCGCAGCGCCGGCGGCGGACGCAAACAGCAACAAGGGCAGGATGGCAAGGCGTAACCTCTTATACAAGAACGACATGGTCTCTCCTCTCCAGTTGTGGACGCGGCTGAATCCGGGACGGAATCTCGATCCCCCCAATGGTTACGCTAGGCACGACGATATGGTTACAGGTTCAAGCAGAGTGCCCGCAGCCTGACTTACGGGATTTATTATAAAGGCCGCGCGGGTTATGCTCCAATATAAATCGGCGGGAAATTTATCGTGCACCGGCCGCGGTCAACCTTCGTCCGCGTCTTCGTCTTCTCCCCGGGCAATCTCCTCCGCGCTCCCGGGCTTCAGCGTGGGGAAGAGGATTACTTCGCGGATGCCGGTCTGCCCGGTCAGGAGCATTACCAGCCGGTCGATGCCGATGCCGAGGCCGCCGGCGGGCGGCATGCCCACCTCGAGCGCGGTGATGTAGTCCTCGTCGACGGCGTTGCAGTGTCCTTCCTCGTCGGCGCGGGCGACCTGCTCTTCGAAACGGGCGCGCTGCTCGAACGGATCGTTCAGCTCGGAGAAGGCGTTGGCCAGTTCCATCCCCGCGACGATGACCTCGAAGCGGTCGGTCAGCGAGGGCTCGTCGGCGTTGCGTTTGCAGAGCGGGTTGAGGCTCGCGGGGTAGTGGGTGACGAAGGTCGGCTGCACCAGTTGCGGCTCGACGATCTCGTCCATCACCTCCGCGAGCAGGTGATCGACGTCGAGTTTGGCGAGCTTCTCTTCGGGATATCCCGCAGCTTCGAGCTTCGCGCGCATCGCCTCCGGATCGGCCGGGTCCACCTGCGCGACCTCGCGGATCAGTTCGTGCATGCGCGCGCGCTTCCACGGTCGGGCGAAGTCGATCTCCGTCTCGCCGAAGCGCACCGCGGTCGTGCCGAGGATCGCCCGGGCGGCCTCGCTGACCAGCGACTCGGTCAGGTCCATCATCACCTCGAAGTCGGCGTAGGCCTGGTAGAGCTCGAGCATGGTGAACTCGGGGTTGTGCGAGGTGTCGATGCCCTCGTTGCGGAAGTTGCGGTTGATCTCGTAGACCCGGTCGAGGCCACCGACGAGCAGGCGCTTCAGGTACGTCTCCGGGGAGATGCGCATGAAGAGGTCGATGTCGAGCGCGTTGTGGTGCGTCACGAACGGCCGCGCCGCGGCGCCGCCGTAGATGTGCTGCAGCATCGGCGTCTCGACCTCGAGGAATTCGCGGTCGTCGAGCCGGCGACGGACGAAGGCGATGATGCGGCTGCGGACGATGAAGCGTTCGCGCACCTCCTCGTTGGCGATCAGGTCGAGGTAGCGGCGGCGGTAGCGGATCTCGACGTCCTTGAGGCCTTTCCATTTCGCCGGCAGGGGTTCGACGCTCTTGCAGAGGAAACGGAACGATTCGGCAAAGACGGTCACTTCGCCCTTGCGGCTCTTCATCAGCCCGCCGGTGACGGCGAGAAAGTCGCCCACGTCGAGCTGCTTGGTGAGGGCGAAGTCGTCGCCGATGCGCTTCTTGAGCAGGTTGGCCTGGATCTTCCCGCTACGGTCCCGGAGATCCAGCCAGATGCTCTTGCCCATGTCCCGCACGGCCATGACGCGCCCGGCAACGGTGACCCGCGGCGGCGCGTCCTGCTCCACATCGCCCTCCGGGCACTGGTCGAGTACGGCGGCGATGGAGCCGGTGGTCTCGACGCGGCTGCCGTAGGGGTTCGCGCCGGATTCCTTCAGCGCGGCGAGCTTCTCGATGCGTTCCTGGCGGATCTTTTCCTTGGCCATGTCTGCGACCTCGCTTCTTCATGTCGTCGATGAAAGATCCGAGGATACCGATAAGAAGGCGGGGCGTCAATGCGGGGAGAAGTATTAGCGAATGTTTCCTGTTCACGGTCGCCCATCTCACATCTCCCACAACGGCAGGCCCGTGGTCTCGTCGTGGCCGCGGACGAGTTCGGGGCCCTTCAACGCCTGCAGCACGAATTCGGCGGCGAAGAGGATGGTGCCGGTCATGAGGTGTCCGCCGTAGGCGCGGCCTCTTTCGTCGGCGAGGGTCAGGTGCGCGTGGACGATCGGTTTGCCGGCGCGCAGCGAAACGTTGCCGAGGCAGCAGGTGATCTCCATCGGCTGGTGCAGTTCGATCGCCTTGTATTCGTGGGTGCCCTGATCGTAATAGCCCAGCCGCGCGCGCTGGACCGCGCCGAGTACCTCCAGGCGCCCCAGGGTGAGATTCTGCCCCGCGGCGACGGCGGTCAGTTCTTCCAGCAGGTCCAGGCCGTGTCCCAGGCGTCCCATCAGGTAATGCGAGTGATCGACATCGCGATACGTGGCCATGCGTGCTCCTTTCTCTGGCTTTCCCGGGAAGGGTATACGATAAGTGCGGCGTTTCGGCAACGGCATCTCACGCGGTCTTGTCGGTGGCGTGGGTTTCGTCCTCGAGTTCGATGACGTTGATCGCATCGGCGATGTTGCCTTTGGCGTAGGGGTCTTTCTCGCGTGCCAAAGCGTGCTTCAGGTGCTTCATGTACGGCACCGATTCGCGCGAGAAGTGGCAGAGAAAGCGCGCGGCCGTGGCCCGCACCGCCGCGTGCTCGGACTTGAGGGCCAGAAAAAGCGCCTTGATGCGCGCGGCCGCAGGGACCTTCTTCAGCGCGCGGGTCATGGGCGCGATCTTGCTCTCCTCCGGCAGCGTAGAGGAGACTTTCTGGATGGCTTTGAGAATCTCCTGCACGTTACTGGCGCCGAGGCCGACGGGTTTGCGCGGCGGTGGCGACACGCCGCTACGTTCGATGGCGCGCGTTTCGACGGCCGACGTCGGCAGGCTGGCGCGGACGTTGTTCATGGCGAGTTGGATCGCTTCGTGCATCTCGCCGTCCTTGTCCGGCGTCTGGCCGGCCACCGTTTGCAGGCGCTTGATCGCGTTGGAGCCGCCTTCGTGTCCGACCGCGCCGATGACCTTGACCGCCGCGAGGCGCACCTCGCGGCGGGCGTGACGCGTACAGCCCATCGCGTCGAGAAGCGCGCCGCGCGCGGCCGTGCCCATATCGACCAGGATCTCGGTGATTTGTTCGCGGATCTCGTCGTCGCCGGTATTGAGTTGTTTGCCGATGGTCTGCGCGCAGGAGGAAAGGTCGTGCCCCTGTTTCTGCAGGCTCTGGATCAATTCGAGGATCTCCATGCGCAGACGCGTATCCCCGCGCGCGAACGCCTCCATCAGGTCCGGAACCACGTGCACGGCCATGCGCCCGGACATGATCATGCGCGCGAAGATTTCGCGCCGCTCCTTGCTCAGGCAACTGCGCTCGTTGACCCTGTGCGCCGCCTGTTTCAATTCGGCCTGGCGCGAATAGGGAACAAGCGTCGTGTCATTGGGGGGGGGATCGTCGATGAGAAACCCTCCGCAAAGGTTGCGTCAAGTGCATGACACCGATGCCTCGGCCGCGTCAAATCCCCTGTTCACCTACAACCATAGCCGATGACAGGAATAGATGCAAATCGCGTCAAGCCAAGCGCTAATAGGTATATCCGCAGAGAGAGGGAAAAGTAAAGGACTGTTAGGTCCGCGGTGAAACCGATTTGGTTGACGTCAGGCGAAAAAAACAGGGGGCCGCTCGCGAGCGTCCCCCTGTAACGTCTTGATGCGCGGGATGTTATTCCGTCGCGTCTTCTTCTTCTTCGGGCATCTCCGGTTTGGGCAGCATCTTGTTGCTGGTGTAGATATAGCTCATCAGCTTATAGACCAATCGCGCGGCGGTGAAGTCGCTGACCACGTCGCCTTCGCGCGGGCAGAGCTCGACGATGTCGAACCCGGCGATGCGCCGGCGGTTGGCCACTTTCTTCAGCAAGCGCAGCATCGGCCACCAGTACAGCCCGCCCGGTTCGGGATTGCTCACCGCCGGCACCACCGAGGGATCGAACGCCGAGAGGTCGATACTGACGTAGACGGGGCTGCGCAGCTCTTCGATCACGTCCTCGTGCCATAACTCATCGTCGGCGAGATTGATGTCGGACATGAACCAGCACCCGAGCGGCCCGTCCTGATCGACGATGCGGTTGAGTTCCTGGCTCGATAGGCTCCGGACGCCGACCTGGCAGACGTGGGGCCTTGGCGTGAGGTCGAGGATTCGTCGCATGACGGTGCGATGCGACTCGGTCTCGGCTTCGGCCAGATCCGCGTGCGCGTCGATATGGAGGAGGCTCAACTCGTCCGTCCGTTCCACCAGCGCACCGGCGGCCCACAGCGTCACGGTGCCCTCGCCGCCGATAACGACCGGAACGGCGACCTTGTCCAGGGCGTTGATGACGTTGGCCTTGACCCAGCCTTCGACCCCCTCGTCGCGCGGGGCCTGATCCAATGGCAGATAGTGGACGCCTTTCTCGATCACGCTGACGCCCAGTTCCTCGTCGTGTTCCTCGACGTGGAAGGACGCGTCGAAAATCGCATCCGGCGCGTTTCCCTGACCGCCGATGTAGGTGGACGTGGCCTCGTACGGCGCGGGGATTACCGAGAACAGGGCGGCTTCGAGCGGCACGCTCTCATAGCCAAGAAAACCGGGTGTCTCTGCCATCGAGTGGCTCCTCTCTGGAATTGAAAAACGCTTCCCGGACGGGTCCGGAAAGAAACGTAAAGAATTACTTATAGCAAAACACGGGGTGCTTCACAAGGCTCATGCGGGTATTTCGCAGGGGATTGTAAGGCTGATGCCGTCCAGGTCAAGCAGATTCGTCCGGAACTTCCTCGACGGAAGAGGTATTCTCGTTGTTTTCGGCCGGGAGGTTCCGAAGGGTTCGTATGTCGATATCCACGCGCAGCACGCTCTCGAGAGCCTGGATCTCGATCTCGCACGTCTCGCGACCCTTGCGCAAATAGAGGGTTACGTGATATTGGTCATGCACCTTGGTATCGAGAATGTCCCAGTCCGAGGCGGCCATCTGTTCCTGATACCAGAGGCGCGTGTAAAAGGCAGTCCAGACGCCTTCGTAGCGCAGATGCCCGAAACGGAAGGTCGAGCCCTGGTAGCTGAAGCTTTTGTCGCGCTGCAGGCTGAAGCCGCGCGGGACAGGAATGTCGGGGAACTGGACGTTGAGGCGCACGGCCCGTTCGCCCGCTGGCGCGGCCGGATTGACCGGGGTGCGGTTTCCCCAGCGGATCCCGGCTTCCTGGGCGGGGCGGCAGGCGGCGACCAGAAATATCGCGGGCAGAACGATCAGGCCGAGGCGGCAACGCATGGGGAACCTCCCGTATTTGCTAGGGAAAGAACTTTTAGAATATATCGGCGGAACGCACGTCGGCTCTGGACTGAAATCGCGAAATCTCCCCCGCCGGCCGGAAATGCGGTTTCCCGCGTTGCAAAAATGCGCGGCTCTCGCTACGATGCCAATCGTTGAGAATGTTTCGAATACTTCGAAAAGGAGACGGTTGTGGATGCGGTTCGCTACGGCGTAATCGGCGTGGGCAACATGGGGACGAGTCACGCCAGGCAGTTTTTCAACAAGAATATCGACGGCGCGGTGCTCGGCGCGGTCTGCGATACCAATCCCAAGCGGCTGGAATGGGCGGAGAATGAATTCGGCGACAAGGTGAGGCGGTTCGACAACGCCGAGGCGATGTTCACCTCGGGCGAGGTGGACGCGGTCATCGTCGCCACCCCGCACTACGACCACCCGCCGCTGACGATCAAGGCGCTGCAGGCGGGGCTGCACGTGATGTGCGAGAAGCCCGCCGGCGTCTTCACCAAGGCCGTCCGCGAGATGAACGCGGTGGCCGAGAAGTCGGACAAACTCTTCGGGCTGATGTTCAACCAGCGCATGAACCCGCGGCACAAGAAGATCCACGACCTGCTGCAGGCCGGCGAGGTCGGCGAGATCCGGCGGATCTGCTGGAGCATCACCGCCTGGTTCCGCACCGAGAGCTACTACGCCTCCGGCGGCTGGCGCGCGAGCTGGAAAGGCGAGGGCGGCGGCGTCCTGATCAACCAGTGCCCGCACCAGCTCGACCTGTTGCAGTGGTTCTGCGGGCTGCCCACGCGCGTCCGCGCCTTCTGCCACTTCGGCAAGTACCACAACATCGAGGTCGAGGACGAGGTGACCGCGTACATGGAGTACGAGAACGGCGCCACCGGCACCTTCATCACCTCCACCGGCGAGGCTCCGGGAACCAACCGCCTCGAGATCTGCGGCGACCAGGGCATGCTCGTCTATGAGCACGGCCAGGTACGGCTGCTGCGTACGCGTCAGAACGTCTCGGAATTCTGCAAGACCCATCCGGGCGGCTTCGCCACGCCCGAGACCTGGGACTGCCAGATTCCCTGTTGGGGAGACTCTCCCGAACACGCGGGCATCCTGCGCAACTTCACGAACGCGATCCTCGGCAAGGAAGAGCTCTTCGTCCCCGGTGTCGACGGCATCCGCGGGCTGACGCTCGGCAACGCCATGCTGATGTCGGCCTGGACCGACGACTGGACGGATATCCCCCTCGACGAGAACCGCTTCGAGCAGCTTCTCAACGAGAAGATCGAGAATTCGACCTACGTCAAGGAAGACGTCCGCGAACAGGTCGAGGCGCAGTAAGCCTGCACCGGTGAACCAGACCGCGAAGCCCCCTCGGCATGAGGGGGCGTTTTTGTTGGCGCTGCTGAAAGCGTTCTATCGCCGCCGCCGCCGCATGCCGCCCGGGCCGCGCTGTTTGGCCGTGCGCGGAAGCGAGAGCTTGGCGATCTGGTCGCGGCGGCTGTGGGTGATGGCCAGCGCCAGCGCGTCGGCCTCGTGATCGGTGGCCGGAATCTCCGGCAGGGCCAGCAGCACCCGGACCATCTGCAGCACCTGCTCCTTGCTGGCCCGGCCCGAACCGGTTACCGCGCGCTTGACGATCGCGGGTTCGTAGCCGACCACCTCGAGGTTCGCCTCGGCCGCGGAGAGTACGGCCACGCCGCGCCCTTCGCCGATGGCGATGGCGGTCTTGACGTTGTCGCCGGCGAAGACCGATTCCACCGCGGCGACAGCGGGCTTGTGCTCCTCGATGGCCGCCTGCAGCGCCCGGTGGATGGCCACGAGGCGCGCGCCGAAATCGTCGCCGTCGGCCTTGACCGTCCCCGAGGCGACATAGCGTAATGAGTCGGCCTCCTCCTCGACCACGCCCCAGCCGACGCGGCGGGTGCCCGGATCGATGCCGAGGATGCGGCGCTGGGACGGCGCGGTCTCGTCGTTCATACGCGGCATTATAAAAAAGTGCATGGGCGGGGCAAGCGGAATCAGGCGCGAGCCGCGAACCACGCCCGCGCGGCCTCCGTGTCGGCGGCGATCTGGGCGCTGAGCGCTTCGCGCGAGTCGAACTTCTTCTCGGCGCGCAGGCGCTGCAGGAAGAGCGCCTCCACGTGCTGGCCGTACAGATCGCCCGACCAGTCCAGCAGGTGCGCCTCCACCAGCAGATCGCGCGGCCCGCTTGCGTCCACGGTGGGCCGGTGGCCGATGTTGGTCACCGCCTGCCAGGCGTTTTCTCCCCAGCAGACGCGGGTGACATACACCCCTTGCGGCGGAATCAACTCGTGATGCGGATCCAGGTTGAGCGTGGGAAAGCCCAGGCTGCGGCCGATGCCTTCGCCCGGCACCACCGTACCCAGCACCGAGACGGGGCGGCCGAGCATCTCCGCCGCGCAGTCCAACTCCCCCGCCCGCACGGCATCCCGGATGGCGGTGGAACTGACCGGCTGGCCGCAGGCGATGACGCCGGCGACCTCGCGGGTGGCGAAGCCGTGGCGCTGGCCCAGGTCGCGCAGAAAATGTATGTCGCCGCGCTGATCCTTGCCGAAACGGCCGGTATGCCCGAGCGCCACCGCCTGGACGTGCAGCCAGTCGACGAGGTAGGCCTGTACGAAGTCTCCGGCGCTCAGGTGCGCCAGTTCCGGCGTAAAGGGCAGTACACAGGCGGTGTCGATGCCGAGCGCTTCGAAATGCTGCAGGCGATGCTCGAGCGAGGTGATGGTGTCGGGCACCTCTCGCGGCGCCAGCAGCGTGCGCGGGTGGACGTCGAAGGTGACGGCCACTGCCGGCGCCTGCAGTTCGCGCGCCCAGTCGACCGTTTCGCCAAGCACCGCCCGGTGCCCCAGGTGCACGCCGTCGAACATCCCCAGGGTGGCGACGGGGCGCTGCGGCGCAAAGAGCAGGGGGGGGCGGCCGAAGAGGCGGTGCATGCGGAATTTCCTCAAATGAAACTGCGCGACCGCCGCGAAGCGGTCACGCAGGAAGCGTCGTAACCGGCCGGCTACAGGTACCGCTGGAGGTGCCCCCACGTCCTGCTGCCGACGATGCCGTCGACTTTCAGGCCTTCCTTGGCCTGGAATTGCTTGATGGCGCTGATGGTCTTGGGCCCCATGCGGTTGTCGACGGGGCCGGGATTGCAGTCGGCATTCTTCAGCGCGGCCTGTATTTGTCGCACGGAGACACCGTTGACGCGCAGATGCTTCTTCGTCAGAATGCCGGACTTTTTCGACGCGCGGGTGCGTGTCGGAGCACTTGAGCGCCGGCGCACCATCGTCGTCGGCGGTTCCTGCCCGAAGGAGGCGACGACCTCGCGCTTGCTCGGCGGTTGCGGAGGCGGTGCGGGCTCGATGTCGGTTATGCGTACCACAGGCTCGCGCGAGGGTTCCTGGTGCAGAATCACCGGTGTCTCGGTCTGCATCGGCGTCGCCCCGGGCTCGATCTCATCGAGTTGCTCGCTGATGGCCACGAGGTGGGCCTGGATGTCGTCGAGCTTTTGCTGCAGATGCGGCGGCGGCTGGGTCTGGGCGTACGGATCCTGCCGACAGCCGCTGGTCATCGCCAGGACGAGCGTAAGCGCGAGTGTAGGACGCATAACATCAATATACATGGTTGGTTGTCTCCGCAGTCATCCGATTGGTCAACCGTAACCGTTCCGTACTAACCCGCAGGCAGTGGCGGGAGAGCGATATCCGACAGACATTGAATACATACTTATCGGACTCATGTCAACGGTAAATTGCGCTTGGCCGAAAAGGCCTTTTGTGGAAAAACGGAATCATCCCGGGTTTTCGGATTCCTTTGCGGGCAATTCGACCGATGTCGTCGGCGGAAACGGCGGCGCGACGGTTTCGGTCTTTTTGACCACCATGCCGAAGCTGATCACCAGTTTGACCGCCGCCTCCACGTCCATGTTCAGCGGAACGATATCAGCGCGCGGCACCAGCAGCAGAAAACCGCTGGTGGGATTGGGAGTTGTGGGCAGGAAGACGAAGACGCGCTCGCCGCGGCCGGTATCGCCCGGGGGCACGTGCTCGGCTTCGTGCTGCGCCATCTCGGCTTTGGCGCGGCCCATGCAATCGGGCACGGAGTTGGTTATAAAGGCTACCGACCACAGGCCTTTACGCGGGTATTCGATAAGGACCGGTTCGCGGAAGGCGGTAGCGGACTGGCTGAACACCGCCTCCAGGATCTGTTTGGAAACGGTGTAGATCTTGCCGATGATGGGCAGGCGATCCAGCAGGCGTTCTGTCGTCGAAATCAATGCATGGCCGAAAAGGGTGCGTGCGAGCAGGCCGATGAGAAAAATCGTGACGAAGACGACCATGATCCCCAGGCCGGGCACGCCGATGAGATAGGAAAGATCGACATGATGCTCTATGAGGAAATCCGCCAGCGAGACCATCCACGGGTCGGCGTCCGGCTGGGGGTACTTCTCCGGATCGAACAGCCGGAAGAAGTTGTACATCGGCTGATTGATCAGGTACCAGAGCTTGGTGACCAGCCAGACGGTCAGCCCCGCCGGGGTGATGACCAGCAGGCCGGCGGCGAGATTGCGTCGGATGCGCCGCCAAACTGTCGAAATCATATGTTGCTCCTTCTTGAAGCGGTGGATGCAGGCTGCTCGTTTTAATTGTGCACGTTCCGGAACATTCTGTACAGCCCGGAAATACCGGCTTCCGCACCCGGCGCCCAAGGCCTGCGTGAAAGGGGAGCAAAATGGCTTGACAGCACCTAACCCTATGATAAAATGAGAGTTTGCTGCATTTGACGCCAAGGAATCGAAATACATGGAAGACGCGGTCTGGAAGTCCAAGACCCTGATCGAAGCGCTTCCCTACATCAAGCAGTTTCGCCATCGCTTCGTCGTGATCAAACTCGGCGGTAGCGCTCAGGACGACGACGAGGTGCTGCGCCGCATCTTCGTGGACATCGATTTCATGTTCACCATCGGCCTGCGCCCCGTGGTCGTTCACGGCGGCGGGAAGCGCATCAGTAACGCCATGAAGGAAAATGGGTTGGAACCCGAATTCATCCATGGCCAACGTCGCACCGACGCCGCCACGATGGAGATCGTCGCGCGCGTACTCGCCGATGAAGTTAGCGCGCGCCTGGTGCAACTCATGCGCAAGGCCGGCGGCCGGGCCGAGCCGCTCAACGGCCGCGACCAGGGCTTTTTGCGGGCGATTCCGAAGACGATCCCCGAGGTGCCGGAGGCGGATCTGGGCTTTGTCGGCGAGCCGGTCGCCATCGACGCCACCGATATCTATCGGATTTACGACCGCGGCGCGATTCCGTTCATCGCCCCCGTCGCCTGCGGTTGCGGCCACGACAGCAATACGCTGTACAACATCAACGGCGATACCGCCAGCGCCCTGATCGCGCGCGATCTGCATGCCGAGAAGCTGGTCTTCTTCCTCGATACCGCCGGCATCTACGCCGACAAGGAGGAGCCGCAGACGCTTCTCTCGCACTGCAACCGCCGGCAAATCGAGGAGATGATGCGCGCGCAAACCATCGCCGGCGGTATGGTCCCGAAGGTGCAGGCGGGGCTCTTCGCGCTCGAGGGGGGCGTGCGCAAAGTGCATATCGTTTCCGGCGCGCAGCCGCACGCGCTCTTGATGGAGATATTCACCGACAAGGGCATCGGCACGGAGATCGTCCTTTGACTGCCACCCAAGCGATTACCGCGGCGTTCGAGAAATACGTCGTGCCCAACTACGCCCGCATCCCCGTGGCCATCGTCCGCGGAGAAGGCAGCCGCGTGTGGGACGCCGACGGCAAGGAGTACCTCGATCTCTTCCCCGGCTGGGGCGTGGCCGGCCTCGGGCACTGCCATCCGCGCGTGGTCGCGGCGGTCCGGGAGCAGGCCGGGACGCTTCTTCACGTGGCGAACAACTACTACAGCGAGCCGCAGGGCCGCTTCGCGCAGATGCTGAGCGCGCGCGCGGATGGCCAACTCTGCTTCTTCGCCAACTCCGGCGCCGAGGCCGCCGAGGGCGCGATCAAGCTCGCACGGCTCCACGGCCAGCCGAGGTACAAGATCGTCACGCTCGAAAACTCTTTTCACGGTCGCACTTTCGCGGCCATTACCGCCACGGGGCAGCCGAAGTACCGCCGCGGCTTCGAGCCGACCGTGCCGGGGTTCAGCCACGCGCGCATCAACGACCTCGCGAGCGTCGAAGCGCTCGTGGACAAGCAGACGTGCGCGATCATGGTCGAACCGGTGCAGGGCGAGGGCGGAGTGCACGCCTGCTCCCGCGAATTCCTGCAGGGGCTGCGCGATCTTTGCGACCAGCGCGAGCTGCTGCTGATCTTCGACGAGGTGCAGACCTCCCCGGCACGGCTGGGGACGTGGTTCGGCTACCAGCATTTCGGCGTGGTTCCCGATATCCTGACCAGCGCCAAGGCCATCGCCGGCGGCATGCCGCTCGGGGTCATCATGGCCACGCGCGAGGTCGCCGCCAGCCTCAAGCCCGGGACGCACGCGAGCACCTTCGGCGGCAACGCCATCGGTTGCGCGGCGGGCGCTGCCGCCTTCGAGGCGATCGAAGAGGAGGACATGCTCGGCAATATCGACCGCCTGGGGCCGGCGATCGACGAACTCGTCGGCGAGATGCGTGACCGCGTCGGCGGCATTGTCGCCTATCGCCGTTACGGCTTCATGATCGGGATCGAACTGGAAATCCCCGGCTCGCCGGTGGTACAGGCCTGCCTGGAGCGTGGGCTTCTGATCAACTGCACGCACGATGCGGTGTTGCGGATGCTGCCGGCGTTCAATATCGCCCGAACGGAGTTGGAGCAGGGGTTCGCGACTCTGTGCGCTTGCCTCGAGGACGCGTTGGCGCGTCGCGGAGCGAACGCCGAATGAAAGATTTCATCAACATCCTCGACTGCTCTCCGGAGCAACTCGATCACATCCTCCAGCGCGCGGCGGCGCTGAAGGCGCGGCGCCGGGCCGGCGTTCCCGACGGCATGCTCGCCGGCAAGGTGCTGGGCATGTATTTCGAGAAACCGTCGCTGCGGACGCGCGTCTCGCTGGAGGTGGCGATGTACTCCCTTGGCGGCATGGCGATCAACCTCGAGACCATCGGCGGCGCGCCGCTGCAGGCCCGCGAAAGCCTGGTCGACCAGGCGCGGGTGATGAGCCGCTTCGTTGACGCGCTATCGATCCGTACCTTCGCGCACAATAACGCCCAGACGCTGGCGAGGCACGCGACGGTGCCGGTGATCAACGTACTCACCGACTATTCGCACCCGACGCAGGCGCTGGCGGACATCCTGACCGCGCGCGAGCATCTGGGCGAGCTCCGCGGCCGGACTCTCGCCTATGTCGGTGACGGCAACAACGTCGCGCGCAGCCTCGCGGCGCTCTGCGGGCAACTCGGCATCCGCTTCCGCCTCGGCACGCCGCCGGGATATCACCTCGGCGCGGAGTTCCTCGACAAGGTGCGCGCGCAGTGTCCGGCGGCCGACCTGGACGAGACGGAGGATCCCGCCGCCGCGGTCACCGGCGCGCACGCGGTCTATACCGACGTCTGGGCCAGCATGGGGCAGGAGAACGAGACCGAGGCGCGGGCGAAAATCTTCGCGCCCTATCAGGTCAACGCCGCGCTGATGCGGCGCGCCGCGAAAGAGGCGATCTTCCTGCACTGCCTGCCGGCTCATCGCGACGCGGAGGTGACCGACGAGGTGATGGAAGCGCCCGGGTCGGCCGTCTACGATCAGGCGGAGAACCGCCTGCACATAAACCGCGCGCTGCTGGCGATCCTGATTGCCGACGGTGGCTTGTAAGGCTGGGAGCCGGTGGACAACTATATCCGCAAACTCCGCGATTCGCGCATCCTCATCGTCGATGACGACGAGGCCACGTGCGAATTGATCCGGCGCCGCTTCGCCGGCGAGCAGTTCGAAAAGACCGATATCGTCCACACCGGCCGGGACGCGGTCGAGGCGTTGATGAACGCGGTGGCCGAGCGGCAGCCGTACGACCTGATCATCCTCGATCTGCTGCTCCCCGGGCGTATCAGCGGCCAGGAGGTATATCGGAACCTGACCGAAACGCTCGACGTGGCGATCGTCATCTTCAGTGGCGTTGCCGCCCGCGATGAGATCGTCGATGCGCTCAAGTCCGGGATGGTCGAGGAGTATATCACCAAGCCCGCGGATATGGAGGTGCTCTTCCTCAAGTGCGAGCGTATCCTTTCGCGTCGGCTCTTTTCCCGCCAACTGCAGAGTTCCAGCCGACGCAATCAAATGATGTTCCTGAACATCCTGCAGGTTATGGCCAAGGTGCTCGAGGCGAAGGATCCTTACACCAAGTTCCACAGCGAAAACGTTGCCAAGTACGCGCGGCAGATCGGCAAGCGCGTCGGTTACAGCGACCGGCAGCTCGAGTTGATCCAGATCGCCGGCGTCCTGCACGACTTCGGTAAGATCGGCATCAAGGAGGCGGTGCTCAACAAGCCCGGCTCCCTGACGCACGCGGAATACCAGACCGTAAAACGCCACCCGGTCATCGCCGCGGCGATCCTGGAGCCGATCGAGGAATTGCGCCCCATTATCGGCGACATTCGCCACCACCACGAACACTTCGCCGGCGGCGGCTATCCTGACGGCCTCGAAGGCGAGGCGATCCCGCTCGGCGCGCGTATCCTCGCGGTGGCCGACAGCTACGACGCCATGACCAGTTCGCGCTCCTATCACGAACCGATGAGCGAGGAAGATTCGCAGGGGGAGCTGGTCCGCTGCAAGGGCGGGCAGTTCGACCCGGACCTCGTCGACGCCTTCCTCGACGTGATCCAGGAGAACCGCGAGCGGCGCACGCGTATCATTCGCCTGCGCGAGGCGGTTCTCGGCGACGCGCCGCAGACCGGAGGCGCCGATGCCAAGGAAGCGTGATCCCGGCGCGTTGCGCCCGGTGAAGATCCGCCGCAACTGGTTGCCGCACGCGGAGGGCTCGGCATTGATCGAGCAGGGGGGGACGCGCGTTCTCTGCGCGGCCTCTGTCGACGATGGCGCGCCGCCGTTCCGCGAGGGCCGCGGCGGCTGGGTCGCCGCCGAGTACGGCATGCTGCCGCGGAGCACGCACACGCGCATGAAGCGCGAGGCCGTCCGCGGCAGGCAGGGGGGGCGCACCGTCGAGATCGGCCGCTTGATCGGGCGCGCGCTCCGGGCGGCGGTGGACATGGAATCTCTGGGCGACGTCACCGTCACCGTCGACTGCGACGTGCTGCAGGCCGATGGCGGTACGCGCTGCGCGAGCATCACCGGCGGCATGGTGGCCCTGGTCGATGCGCTGCGCTGGATGAAGCGGGAACGTCTTCTCGCGGCGGATCCGCTGAAGCACATGGTTGCCGCCGTCAGCGTCGGCATCGTCGACGGCGTCCCGACGCTGGACCTGGATTATGCCCTCGACAGCGCCGCCGAGGTGGACATGAACGTCGTCATGACCGCATCCGGCCGCTATGTCGAACTGCAGGGCACCGCCGAGGGGGAGACTTTCAGCGAGAAGCAGTTGAACGCGCTCAAGCGCCTGGCGCGCGACGGCATCGACGAACTGATCGCGGTGCAGAAACGCTGCCTGCGGATGAAATGAGTCGGGCATGAATATCGTCCTCGCCAGCCGCAACCCGAAGAAGGTCAAGGAACTCCGGGCCATTCTCGCCGCCGCTGGCCTCGCCGGCGTCGCGGTGCTGCCGGTCTCTGACTTTCCCGACGCCCGGCGCGTCGAAGAGACCGGGCCGACCTTCGCCGAGAACGCGGCGCTGAAGGCCCGGAGCGTACGCGACGACACCGGCCTGCCCGCCCTCGCGGACGACTCCGGACTCGTCGTCGACGCCCTGGGCGGCGCGCCCGGCATCCACTCCGCGCGTTTCGCCGGACCGGACGCGACCGATGCCGCTAACAACGATCTGTTGCTGAGAAAGCTCGCGGAACTGCCGGAAGAGAAACGCCGCGCGCGTTTCGTCTGCACCCTCGCCTTCGCCGTCCCCGGCCGCGAGACGCGATTCTTCACCGGCGAAACGCCCGGCGTCATCCTCGATGTGTCGCGCGGCGCCGGCGGGTTCGGATACGACCCGCTCTTCCTCTCGGTCGATCTGCACCTGACCTTCGCCGAGGCGACGGAGGCGCAGAAGGCCTCGGTCAGCCACCGCGGCCGCGCGCTGGCGCAGTTCGCCGACTGGTTCACGCAAAGGGGGGAGGATGCCTGAAGAGAAGGTGGACACGCAGATCGCGACGTTTGTCGAGAAAGCGGCCCGCACGTATATGCTGATCGGCTTCGCCATAGCCGGCAGCACGATTGTCTACGCCGTTGTCCTGGGCGCGATGGCCGTGACGGCGTCGGGTGCGACCGAGGGCGGCGCCGGCATGGACGACGTCCTGCCGCTGCTGAGCGTTATCCTGGCGGTGATCGCGCTGCTGACCAGCGTGCCGCTGCCGTTTATGGTGATGAAGAAGCTGCCGCAGAGTGAGTACGCCCGGTTCATGGCCGCCATCGGCGGTGCGGGCGTGCCGGTCAACCTGCGCGGGATGATTGCCGATAATTCGCCTCCCGCGCTGCTGGATACGGCGCAGGCCTGCGCGCGCTTCTTCCAGGCTTCGCTCATCGCCATGTCCATCGCCGAGGCGCCGTCGATCTACGCGCTGGTGATCGCGCTGCTGCTCTTCTTCGACCGGAGCGTCGCCGGCCTGACCGCGCCGAGCCTGCCGTTGATCCTGGCCGTCGTGATGGCGGTGGTGTCGCTGTTGGTGAAAACCATGCTAATCCCCACCCGCGCACGGTTGGAGGCGTTCCTGGCGCTCGTGGCCGCCGGCGACGACGTCACGGATTGAACCGGAGCCGTGCCCGAAAAAATTCCGTCCCCGCTGGATTCGTCCGGGACTAATGAATAGGATTGTACCCGCCGGTGTACAATTCCCGGATATCCTGTTCGCATGGAGATTAAAAATGACTCAGCATGTCGTCGGGATCGACTTGGGGGGAACGAACCTGCGCCTTGGCGTGATCGACAGCGACGCGCAGATCCTCGCTCGGACGGATATGCCCACCAACAACGAGGACGGTTACGAAGGCGTGCTCGAACGCATGGCCGAGGGCGTGCGCGGGGTGCTCAAGCAGGTCGGCCTCGACGCAGGCGATATCGTCGGCATTGGCGTCGGCGCGCCGGGGCCGCTCAACAGCGAAACGGGCGTGGTACTCGAGGCGCCGAACCTGAAATGGGAGAACGTCCCGGTGGCGGCCCTGCTGAAGGAGAAGACCGGCATCCCGGTGCAACTCGAGAACGACGCCAATTGCGCGGGCTGGGGCGAGTACTGGGCCGGCGCGGGGCGGGGCAGCCGCAACATGCTGATGATGACCCTCGGCACCGGCGTGGGCGGAGCGATCATCGTCGACGGCAAGCTCCAGCGCGGCCCCGACTTCACCGCCGGCGAGATCGGCCACATCGTCGTCGTCGACGGCGGACGCAGGTGCGGCTGCGGCAACGAAGGCTGCCTCGAGGCCTACGCCTCGGCCACCGCGACTGTCGCCCGCTTCCGCGAGGCGATGGACCTGGGCTGGCAGACCTCGCTGAAGGCCAAGAAGGTCGACGAGATCACCTGCGCGGATATCTTCAAGGAAGCGTTCGCCGGCGACAACCTGGCCAGGCACATCGTGGAAGAAACCGGCCGTTACCTCGGCCTGATGGCCGGCAACATGGCGAACCTGCTCAACCCCGACCGCTGCATCTTCAGCGGCGGCATGATCCAGTCCGGGGAGATCCTCTTCGAGCCGATCCGGCGCGAATGCAAGCGCATCGCCTTCCGCGCTCCGGGAGAGCGCATCAAGATCCTGCCGGCGGAACTCGTGCACGACGCGGGGCTGATCGGCGCGGCGGGGCTGGCCCTTGTCGCCCACGGCGAGTCGCCAGCATGAAACCCGCCAATATCCGCAACTTCTCGATCATCGCGCATATCGACCACGGCAAGAGTACGCTCGCCGACCGGTTGCTGCTGGAGACCGGCGCGGTTACCGCGCGCGAATTCCACAACCAGATGCTCGACGACATGGATATCGAGCGCGAGCGCGGTATCACCATCAAGGCGCGATCAGTCTCGATCAACTATGCGCGCGACGATGGGGCGTACCTGCTGAACCTGATCGACACGCCCGGGCACGTCGACTTCACCTACGAGGTTTCGCGCTCGCTGGCCGCCTGCGAGGGCGCGCTCCTCGTCGTCGACGCTTCGCAGGGCATCGAGGCGCAGACCATCGCCAACACGTATCTCGCGCTCGAGCACGACCTGCGCATCATCCCCGTGGTCAACAAGATCGACCTGCCGCACGCCACGCCCGAGCACGTCCGCGAGGAGATCGTCGACTTCCTCGGCTGTGATCCGGAGGAGGTGCTCTTCGTCAGCGCCAAGACCGGCGCGGGTATCGACCAGGTGCTCGATGCCATCGTCGACGTCGTCCCGCCGCCCGCGGGCGATCCGGAGGCGCCGCTGCGCGGCTTGATCTTCGACGCGGTCTACGACGACTATCGCGGCGTCATCACCCACCTGCGCGTCGTCGACGGCCGTCTGCGGCGCCGTGACAAGGTGGAGATGATGGCCGTGGATCGCGGCTACGAGGTCACCGAACTCGGACTCTTCACGCCGCGCATGGACGACCGGAAAGAGTTGGGCGCGGGACAAGTGGGGTATGTCATCGGCAACCTGAAGGATCTGCGCAGTGTCAAGGTCGGCGACACCCTCAAACACGAACGCGTCGAAGTGACGGCCTTGCCCGGTTACGAGGAGCCCAAGAGCATGGTCTACTGCGGGCTCTATCCTAGCGCCTCGGAGGACTTCGAGGACCTGCGCCGCGCGCTCGACCGGCTGGCGTTGAACGACTCCTCCTTCAGCTACGAACCGGAGACCTCGCAGGCACTTGGCTTCGGCTTCCGCTGCGGTTTTCTCGGGCTTCTTCATATGGAGATCGTCCACGAGCGGCTCGAGCGCGAGAGTGACCTGGAGCTGGTCAAGACCGCGCCCAACGTCACCTACCGGATCGAGCAGACCAACGGCGAGACCGTCGAGGTGCACAGCCCCGCCGACGTTCCGGATCGGTCGACGATCCAGGCGTTCTACGAACCGATCTGTCGGCTGCAGATCATGGTGCCCAAAGACCACGTCGGCACGGTGATGAAGCTCTGCGAGGAGCGGCGCGGGACGTACAAGAGCATCGAGTACATCGCGACCACGCGGGCGTTGTTGACCTACGAAATCAGCTTCGCCGAGATCGTCTTCGACTTCTACGACAAGCTCAAGAGCGCCACCCGCGGCTACGGCACGATGGACTATGAATTGATAGACTACCGCGCGGCCGATCTGGTGCGGCTGGATATCGTGGTCCACGGCACGCCCGCCGACGCGTTGTCGATGATCTGCCTGCGCGAGGACGCCGATCGCCGCGGGCGGCGGGTGCTGCAGAGGCTGCGCAAGGAGATCCCGCGTCACATGTTCCAGGTCGCGCTCCAGGCGGCTGTCGGCGGCAAGATCATCGCCCGCGAGAATATCGCCCCGTATCGCAAGAACGTCACCGCCAAGTGCTACGGCGGGGACATCACGCGCAAACGGAAGCTGCTGGAGAAGCAGAAAGAAGGCAAGCGCCGGATGCGCTCGATCGGCAACGTCACCGTGCCGCAGAAAGCGTTTCTGGTCGTTCTCGAAGCCGACGACGAAGCCTGATACGGATTCAGTTCTCGATCTCGGCCAGCCCCGCCAGGCGTTTGCGCAGCGAGCGGATCGTCTCCTCCAACTCGGCATTGGCGGTCTGCAGCTTCTTCGCCTCGGCTTCGTGCGTGGCGGCTCGGAGTCGGGCTTGCTCGAGTTCCCGCCGCAGCGTGGCGATCGTCCGGCTCTGCGCGTCGTCGTCCCTGTTCGTCTGGTGCAGCCGCCGCAGTTCGCTCTCGATTTGCTGCTTCTCGGCCTGAACGCGATCGATCATGCGCCGGTACTGGCGCAGTTCTTTCTGGAACTCCTGCTGCAGGCGCGCCTCCTGCGCGGCGAGCGCCGTCTCCAGGTCCTTCGACGAGGCCGTCGGCTCCACGCTGGCCAGCGACTCCTTCAGTTCCTGCACCTGCGTGCGGTACCGCGCTTCGAGTCGGGCGCGTTCGTCGCTGGAGGTTTTCTGGATGGACTCGACCTTGGCCAGGAAACGCGCCTCGTGCTTCTCTCGCGCATCGTCGAGTCTCGCCGAGAATGTCTGCTGCATCTCGCCGTAGCGCTCCTGCTGGGCGAGCTTGCTCAACGCATAAGCCATGACACCGAGGAAGGCGATGACCACGCAGAGGATGGTCCGCCGGGCGATGATCTGCCGGCTGCGTTCGAGACGGGCTTCGGTCTCGGCGACCGTGGCCGAGAGGCTCTCGACCACTTTCTCCTGACTGCCGAGCATCCCTTTCAGGCGACCGCATTCGACCAGTGCCGTATGCAGGCGTTGCTGTTGAGTGAGGGGCGATTCGTTCTTGCCGTTGCCGGGCTCGGTAAGGCGTTTGAACTCGTCGCTGTCGGGGAGTTCGACTTCCTGGATACCGCAGACGGAGCGCTTGGGAAGTTTGCCGGAGCGGATCCAGTTGCGCACCGTACGTTCGCTCACGCCCAGCGTCAAGGCGGCTTCGGAAAGCTCGATCCAAGGCATCTCGTTTCTCCCGGGAAGTTGGGAACACTTTAGCAGCAGGAAAGACGGAATGCAAGATTGAGCGACCCGCAGGGCGCACGAAAGCGCCAACCGAATCCGGAAAAACGGTTCCGGCTGGGACTACATGCCCGTAACCGGCGCGTTGCCGCCGAGTTCGGACTCGCCTTCCATGCCGATCGTGTCGGCGCGTTTCCTGGTGGGATAGCAGCGACGCTCGCGCGCGATGTATCGATCAATGGTCGGTCCCAGTTCGCTGCGTTTCTGGCGATCGTTGGCGACTGCTTCGCGCCAGGCGTGGTTGACCGCGCCCAGATCGGAATATTTCTCGGTGCAGCCGCTTACCGTCAGCCCGCCGCAGAAGAGGGCGAAAGCGAAAAGAACGGAGAGACGTTTCATAACGATCCTTTCTTGCGATACTGCGGCGATTGCGTGGCCAAAAACGCCGACCCGGAAGTTATTTGAGCATTATCACGTGTTGCTTTCAAGGAAAAGGCCTTGAAACCGTCTTTCGTATTCATCGGCCGAATGCGAATCCAGGCGCACAGTTTGTACTTGTGGACATGGAAATCCGATTCGTGTATGCTTTGGTCTTTGCCGTGCCGGAGACCGATAATGCTCGACCCGCGCCTCTTTCGCGACGACCCGGAGAAGTTGCGTGCCGCTTGCCGACGCAAGCGCGTCGCCGTCGATATTGCTCGCGGCGTCGAGTTGGACGAGCGACGTCGCGCGACAATACAGGCGCTGGAGACGCTCCAGAACGAGCGCAAGACCGCGAGCAAGGAGATCGGCAAGCGCAAGAAGAGCGGCGAGGACGCGGACGGCCTGATGCGCCGGATGGAGGAGGTCAATGCCGAGATCAAGCGCCTCGGCGAGGAACGCGGTGCCGTCGAGGCCGAGCTCGACGCGTTGGCGCTGACCATCCCCAATCTTCCCGCGGCGGACGTCCCCGACGGGGGCGGCGAGGCGGAGAACGTCGAGGTGGCCGCGTGGGGCGAGAAGCCCTTGTTCGACTTCCGCCCGAAAGCCCACTGGGAACTCTGCGAAGCGCTCGACATCATCGACTGGCAACGCGGGGCCAAGCTTGCCGGCAGCGGCTTCATCCTCTACAAGGGCCTCGGCGCGCGGCTCGAACGGGCGCTCTTGAACTTCTTCCTGGACCTGCATACCGGCGAGCACGGCTATACCGAGTGGCTGCCGCCGGTGCTGGTCAACCGCGAGGCCATGACCGGGACCGGCCAGCTCCCGAAGATGGCCGAGGACATGTACCACACCGACAAGGACGACGACCTCTGGCTCATCCCGACCGCCGAGGTGCCGCTGACCAACATCCATCGCGACGAGATCCTCGCGGAGGCGGATCTGCCGCTCTATTACGCGGCGTTCTCTCCGTGCTTTCGGCGCGAAGCCGGCGCGGCCGGCAAGGACACCCGCGGGCTGCTGCGCGTGCACGAGTTCAACAAGGTCGAACTGGTGAAGTTCTGCACGCCCGAGACGAGCTACGCCGAGCACGCAAAACTCCGCCGCGACGCGGAGACTTGCCTCGAACGGCTGGGCCTGCATTACCGCGTGCTCGAACTCTGCAGCGGCGACCTGAGCTTCGCGGCCGCCAAGTGCTACGACTTCGAGGCCTACGCTCCGGGGGTGGACCGCTACCTCGAGGTTTCCAGTTGCAGCAACTTCGAGGACTTCCAGGCGCGGCGTGCGCGTATCCGCTACAAGGACGCGCAGAAGAAGACGCGCTTTCTGCACACGCTCAATTCGTCCGGGCTGGCCACGCCGCGGACGATGGTGGCCTTGCTGGAGACCTATCAGCAGGCCGACGGCTCGGTCGTCGTGCCCGAGGTGCTGCGGCCGTACATGAATGGACTCGAACGCATCGAACCTGTATCCTGAGGGGGGATCATGAAAGCGGGCAGATTCGTATTCGTCTGGTTGGCGCTGGCGCTGGTGGCCGCGACCCTCTGCGCGGGCGAACCGGCAGGGGATGCCGCCGCGGCGACCGAGGTTATCACCAATCGCGAGGCGCTGGAGTGGCTGCCGACGTGGCTGCATTCCCTGGCGACCTACGATATCTTCGGTTACCACGTCTGGCGCCTGGTCGTCGCCTTCCTCATCGCCGTGGCGGCAATGGCGCTCAACACGGTCATCGCCTACTACATCCGCAAGATCTCCGACCGGAAGGACGAGGCGAAGAAGGAGAAGTTGAAAACAGAGGCGGTGGAGCCGGGGGCCGCGGAGGAGGTGGAGTCGCCGGAGAAGAAGAGCTTTATCGGCATGACCATCCGCGCGTTGCGGCGACCCTTGTGGGTGCTCGTCTGGGCCGTCGCGATCCGCCTGATCGGCCCGGTGTTGCTGCCCGCGCACGCGCCGGGCGCGATCTGGCTGGCCGAACTCTTGATGAGCCTCTCGCTGGCCGTCTTCATCTACGACTTCGTCGAGGTCATCGAGTATTACCTGATGCAGTATGCCGCCACTACCGAGACCAAACTCGACGACATGCTCGTTCCGATTCTCCGGAAAGCCTTGCGGGTGCTCGTGGTCGTCATCGCCGGGCTGCACATCTACCAGAGTTTCTCCGGGCAGCCTATCACCACTATCCTCGCCGGCCTCGGCCTCGGCGGCTTGGCCTTCGCCCTGGCCGCGCAGGATACGCTGAAGAACTTCTTCGGCTTCATCATGATCGTGCTGGACAAGCCGTTCCAGATCGGTGAGCGCATCGTCTTCGAGGGGCACGACGGCGTCGTGGAGGAGGTGGGCTTGCGCTCGACCAAGCTCCGCCGCCTCGACGGACACGTCGTCTCCATCCCGAACATGAGCGCCGCCGACAGCGTGATCCACAACATCGGCCGCCGTCCGTACATCCGCCGGCTTATGGACATCGGCGTCACCTACGACACGCCCGCCGAGAAAGTCGAGCGCGCGGTGCAGATCGTCAAGGAGGTGCTGGACAACCACGAGGGCATGGATCCGGAGTTCCCGCCGCGGGTCTACTTCAACAACTTCAACGACTGCAGCCTCAACATCTTCGTCATCTACTGGTATCACCCGCCGGAGTATTGGGATTACATGGCCCATGCCGAGTGGGTCAACTTCGAGATCCTCAAGCGTTTCAACGCCGAGGGCATCGAGTTCGCCTTCCCGACGCAGACGCTCTTCCTGGCGGGCGACCCCAACCGCGAGCTGCTGCTGAAGCACACCGGCCACGGCGGTTTCGACGACCGGGAGCGGCCTGGGCCGCGGTTGGTGTAGACGTGGCGGGTGCATAGAGACGGCAAATAATGACGCACGTGGTCATTGACGCAACCGGCTTGGTGGGGCTTGCCTTTGTGACCGGTTTCTACTTGGCGGTCGCTTCGGTCTGCCGGATATGCCGTGAGGTGTCGGAGGGGCATCTGCGCCGCTCGCCAGCGTTTCGGTATGCCCTCGCCTTCTGCTTCGGTATCCTCGGGGGTATTGCCGCCATTATCGTACTGGGTGTGATGCTGCTGGTGCCGCTCCTTATGTTCGCCTGAGACGGGTGAAGATTGTTCCCGAGGGACGCAAGTGGTCTCGTCCTTTCTGCATTCACTGATCACCACGGCCGGAATCTGGTTGTTGGCTCTCGTCTTCGCCAGCGGGTGCTACTTCGGTGCGGCCCGTATCTGCGCGGACTGCCGACGCAATCCGCGGGGCGATTTGCGGCTTGTGCCATGGTGGCGCTATCTGCAGGCGGCCTTCTTCGCGCCGCTCTACGGCTTGGCGGTTGCGGTCCTCGTGCTCGTGTCCACGCGGATAGTCGTGATGGTGTACGTCGTCGCGGGGTGGTCGCTGGGCTGGTTCCCGTTGCGCTGAGCTGTATGGGGAGGTGCGGGAGGGCCATGACACAGAGCTTCGACTTGACGGATGCGGTCTACCTGATGGCGATTCTGTGGGGCACCGTTCTGCTGCTGGGAACGGGGGGGTATTACGGTATCACCCGCGTCTGCGGGAAATGCCGCCGTTCCTTTCGCGGCGCGCTGCGCCGAGAACCGTGGCGGCGCTATGGGCAAGCGGCTGTTTTTGGATCGATCTGCGGTCTCGGCCTGTTCGTCGCCGTCGTTATGGGGATTGCCTTGATACGGTATTTCGTCAATCTCTTCAGTGACTTCCACTATTTCTGGTACGGATAAAGGCGCGACGAGTATTCTCCCAATGATTGCGCCTCGCGACGATTTGTGCATAATACGCTGATCCTCAACGCAAAATACGTGTCACGATATTGACGTCGCAGGAGCGAACAGGAATGCCAGAGAAAGACTACGACTTTATCGCCATCGAGAAGAAGTGGCAGGACAAGTGGGAGGAGATGGGGCTCTTCCGCACCGGCTTCAACGCCGGCAAGCCAACATGCTACGTCCTGACGATGTACCCGTACCCCTCGGGCGTGCTGCACATGGGCCACGTCATCAACTACACCATCGGCGACGTGGTGGTGCGTTACAAACTCCTGCGCGGCTTCGACGTGCTCTCGCCGATGGGGTGGGACAGCTTCGGCCTGCCGGCGGAGAACGCCGCCATCCGCACCGGCACGCACCCGCACGAGTTCACCGAGAAAAACATCGCGCGCATGACCGAGCAGATGGCGCGTGCGGGCTGGGGCTACGACTGGTCGCGCGAGGTAGCCACCAGCCGGGAGGACTACTACCGGTGGAACCAGTGGTTCTTCCTGAAGTTCCTGGAGAAGGGCCTGGCGGTGAAGAAGACCGCGCCGGTGAACTGGTGCGACTCCTGCCAGACCGTGCTGGCCAACGAGCAGGTGCTCGGCAGCGGCC
>CAYWFP010000005.1:0-35063 GCA_964457365.1 uncultured Planctomycetaceae bacterium | reverse complement strand
GCCATTGCGAGCGCTGCGGCTCGGAGGTGAACCAGAAGGAGATGTCGCAGTGGTTCCTCAAAATGAGCGAATACGCCCAGCGCCTGCTGGACGGACACGAGCAACTGAAGGGGCACTGGCCCGACGCGGTCATCGCCCAGCAGCAGGAGTGGATCGGCCGCAGCGAAGGAGCGAAGGTGCTCTTCGCCGTTCGGGAAACCGGCGATCCCGTGCCGGTCTTCACCACCCGCCCGGATACCTTGTGGGGCGTGACCTTCATGGTGCTCGCGCCCGAGCACCCGCTGATCGAGAAACTCGTCGCCGACACCGGGCACGAAGAGCGCGTCATGCCGGCGGTACGGCGCATGCGCATGGTCAGCGCCGCCGAGCGGGAGATGGGCGAGCGCGAGAAGGAGGGCGTCTTCACCGGCTTCCGCGTCGTCAACCCGGTCAACGGCGAGTCGGTGCCCCTGTGGGTGGCCAAC
Organism: uncultured Planctomycetaceae bacterium; assembly: GCA_964457365.1. Classification (GTDB taxonomy): domain Bacteria; phylum Planctomycetota; class SZUA-567; order SZUA-567; family SZUA-567; genus CAYWFP01. The sequence goes on along the minus strand of CAYWFP010000005.1, from coordinate 34,599 downwards.
TTCGCCTTGATGAGCTACGGCACCGGCGCGGTGATGTCGGTCCCGGCGCACGACCAGCGCGACTTCGAGTTCGCCCGCAAGTACGAGATCCCGATCAAAGTCGTCATCCAGCCCGAGGGGCAGACGCTCGAACCGGAGGCGATGAGAGAAGCCTATGTCGATCCGGGGCGGATGGTTCGCAGCGGCCCGTTCGACGGCAAGCATAACCTCGAGTCGATGCCCGACATCGTCCGGTGGCTCGAGGAGAACGGCCACGGCGAGGGCACGATCAACTACCGTCTGCGCGACTGGCTGATCTCGCGCCAGCGCTACTGGGGCACGCCGATCCCGGTGGTCTACTGCGATCACTGCGGCACCGTGCCGGTTCCTGAAGAGCAGTTGCCGGTGACGCTGCCGACCGACGTGGCGTTCACCGGCTCGGGCAACCCGCTGGCGACGAGCGAGAGCTTCGTGAAATGCACCTGCCCGACATGCGGCAAGGCCGCCCGGCGCGAGACCGACACCATGGACACCTTTTTCGACTCGTCGTGGTACTTCCTGCGCTACTGCGACCCGCAGAACGACGCGGCGCCGTTCTCGTCGGAACCGGTGAAGAAGTGGCTGCCGGTGAATCAGTACATCGGCGGCATCGAGCACGCGACGATGCACCTGATCTACGCGCGTTTCTTCACCATGGTGCTGCACGATCTGGGACTGGTGGACTTCGACGAGCCGTTCGCGCGCCTCTTCTGCCAGGGCATGGTCTGCAAGACCGCCTACTTCTGCCCGGCCTGCAAGTGGCTTCCCGAGAGCGAGGTCGAGTTCGACGAGACGCCGAAGAAGAGCCCCCTCAAGTGCAAGCAGTGCGGCGGGACCGAGGTGCGCGCGGAGATGACCAAGATCTCCAAGACCAAGCTCAACATCGTCGATCCCGACGCCATGTTCGACCGCTTCGGCGCCGATACCGTGCGGCTGTACATGCTCAGCGACGCACCGCCGGACCGCATGCAGATCTGGGCCGAGGAAGGCATCCAGGGCGCCTGGCGCACCGTCAACCGTCTCTGGCAACTCGTCACCGACAGCCTGGAGAAGGTCGCGCCCGTGGACGAGGCCATCGGCTCGCACTTGAATCGCAAGAACGAGAATCTCCGCCGCAAGACGCACCAGTGCATCCAGAAGGTCACCGAGGCCATCGAGGGCGGCTTCGCCTTCAACACCGCCATCGCGCGCTGCAACGAATTGCTGAACATGGTCCGGAGCTTCAAGGGCCCGGTCAACCCGGCGGTGTTGCGTGAGACGCTGGAGACGGCGGTGCGCATTCTCTGTCCCATCGTCCCGCATCTCTCGGAGGAGCTGTGGGCGCGGCTGGGGCACGATGAGAGCGTCTTCACCATCGGCTGGCCGGTCGCCGACGAGGAGGTTGCGCGCGAAAAATTCGTCGAGATTCCCGTGCAGATCAACGGCAAGCTGCGTGCGAAGTTGAACGTTTACGCCGACATGCCGCCGGAGATGCTGGAGAAGGAAGCGCTCGTGGACGAGCGGGTGCGGGCATACACCGAAGGCAAGGAGATCGCCAAGGTCGTGGTCGTGCCCGGGCGCATGGTCAACGTCGTGGTCCGGGGCTGACTTTTTTTCGGGGGAGGGAAGCGAATGAGCGTGGAAGCGGAAGAAGCGAAGGGCGGGAGTGCGGACGCGCGGGATCTGGGCAGGATCCGTCAGAACTTTCTCGCCACGGTCGAAAACGAGAAGATCGCCGCGTCCAAGGCGCTGGTGCGCGACTTCGGCGGCGAAGTGCCCGAGGATATCGAGGCTTTGGTGATGTTGCCGGGCGTCGGGCGCAAGACCGCCAACTGCGTTCTGGTCAACGCCTTCGACAAACCCGGCATCATGGTCGACACCCATTGCATTCGCGTCAGCTGGCGGCTTGGGCTGCACGAGTTGAACGCCCCGGACAAGATCGAGCACGCCTTGAAGGATTTGTTTGCGCCCGCGGACTGGTCGACCTTCTCGCACCGGATCATCGTCCACGGCCGGCAGGTCTGCAAGGCCCGCAATCCTCTCTGCGAGAAGTGCCGCCTGCGGCGGGGGTGCGCCTATTACCAAGAATCCGCCGATGGTTGATCCGACGCCGGGGTTGCGTATAATCGATTCGAGACGATTCTGCGGATTGCGCCGGGGTGCATATCGGAATGCCTCCCGCCGCGGTCCGCCGGCGGAACTGTCATGGACATGTCGGCCTGCCCGCGGTTGAGCCCGGAAGAACGCGCGCGTCTGGAGACGCTCGAGGAGACGATCGACTACGCTTTCGACGACGCGGACCTGTTGCGCCGGGCGCTGACGCATGCCAGCAGCACGAGTCTGCGCCACTGCGACAACGAGCGGTTGGAGTTCTTCGGGGACGCGATCCTCGACCTCGTCGTCTCGGAGTATCTTTTCCGCCACTCGCCTTCCTCGCGCGAGGGGGAGCTTACCGAGATGAAGAGCGCCGTGGTCTGTACGCGAACGCTCGCACTTGCCGCCAACCGTCTCGGCGTGCGCCCGTACCTGTTTCTGGGGCGGGGCATCTCGACGCGCGAGGAGCTGCCGCTCTCGCTCTACGCCAACACCTTCGAGGCGCTGGTGGCGGCGATCTACCTCGACGGCGGCTTCGACGCCGCGCGCGGATTCATTCTCGCGCAACTCGCGGAGGAACTGGCCGAAGTGCGCGAGGAGCCGCCGAACCGGAACTACAAGTCGCTGCTGCAGGAGTGGATGCAACGCGACGGCCGCGCGATTCCGCACTACGAGGTGGCGGACGAATCCGGCCCCGATCACGCCAAGGAGTTCGACGTCGTGGCCTACGAGGACGAGCGCGAGATCGGCCGCGGGCGCGGACGGACCAAGAAAGCGGCCGAACAGGCCGCCGCACGCGCGGCGCTGCTCGCCTGCGGAGCGGTCGAGTCGCTCGACGGGGACGATACCAGCGAGATGCCGCCGGAGACGGGCGGCGAAGACGAAGGACGATAATGGGAAAAGCGGACAAGAAGAATAGCAAGACCACGAAGGACGAGAAGCGGAAGGAGCCGGAGAAGCTGAGCGATATCCTGCTCTGCCTGGCCGTGGCCGTGGTGTTGGCGATCCTGATCAAGAAATTCGCCGCCGATGTCTATCTGATTCCCTCCGGGAGCATGGAGCCGACGCTCCACGGCCGCACATGGGGAGGAGACCGGATCTTCAGCACCAAGCTCCGCTACCGCTTCGGCGTCGAGCCGAACCGCTGGGACGTGGTGGTCTTTCTCTTTCCGTTCGAGGAGGCCCGGAAACTGGTCGCGTTGCGCGAAGACACCGCGGGGCTGGTCGACTTCCGCGGCGACAACTTCATCAAGCGTTGCGTGGCCTTGCCGGGAGAGACCCTTCGCGTAATGCGCGGAGACCTGTATCTCGAACACGCCGCGTCGGGGCAACCGGTCGACGCGGAGGCGCCGCTGGTCAAGCCGCCCGGTCTGCAGCAGGGCATCTGGATCCCCGTGTATCGCGAGGATTTCGCCGAGATCGACGACAAGGAATTCGGCTATTACTGGACGATCGAGTCCGGCCGCTGGCGGGTGAGCCCGGCGCGGACACTGCGCAGCGAGCCCGGCGCGCCGGCGTTGATCGCGTTCCGATCGCAGACGCGCTTCGGCGAACTGAAAGGCATTCCCGACCGCTACGTCCGCCGGCAGGTGGTGACGTTTCGCTGTCCCGAGGACGGCTGCAACGGGGAGTGGCGGCAAACCGTTGACTCGCCGAAGATCGTAGCGCACTGTCCGTGCTGCGGCCGCTACCTCACCGAGCGCGACGTCGTCGAATACGGCAAGCGCAGCGGCTATCCCGTTTACGGACAGCGCGTCGCGAGACGCTTCTGGGAGAATGGCTACAGCGACGACCGGGATTACGACCGAATAAAACAGGGCGATGGCCCCGGGGCGCAGCGCAATGATCCGTGGCATTTCGTCCCCGACCTGCGCGTGAGCGTGCGCGCGCAACTCAAAGCCGGCGATCGGCTGCGGCTGGAAATTCTCGACTGTCCCCGCCGGGAGGACTACCGGAATCGCCTCTATCAGGCCGAGTTCCGCCCCGGCGAGAAGGGCACCGTGCGCGTGCTCGAACACGGCAAGCCGCTGCCGGAGTGCACGCTCGACAAGGCGCTGGTGCCGGGACGGTGGTATCGGCTGGCGTTCGCCCACGTCGACGGGCATCTCCGCCTCCGCGTCGACGGCGAGCTGGTTCTGGACCGGGACATCGCCGGCCTCTTTCCGCGCCCGCAGGACGACCCGCTCAAGACCGGGATCCACCTCTTCGCCGAAGGCGAGGTGGAACTCGACGACATCGAGATCGGCCGGGACATCTATTACTATACCGATAAATTCAATAAGCATGGCGATCCGGAGACGACCATTTTCGGTTCCGGCACGCGTTATGCCGTCAAGAACGGTTACCTCTTCTTCGGCGACAATTGCCCCGCGTCCTTCGATTCGCGCGACTGGGGCGAGGTGCCGCATGCCAAGCTCCGCGGCCCGGCACATCTGATCTGGTGGCCGCCGCACCGGCTGCGCCTGATCGAGTGATTTCCGCGAAAACGCTTTATTTCGCGCGGGAGAGCTGTAAAATCGCGACACCAGAGAATAACCGTACGCCTATCGGGAGAAAGCCATGCCGCTACTGGAAGTCAGGGGCCTGCAGAAGACCTATGGCGGCCGTCGCGTCGTCGACGGCGTGGACCTGCACGTGGGGCGCGCGGAGATCGTGGGGCTGCTCGGGCCCAACGGCGCGGGCAAGACCACCACGTTCCGCATGGTCATCGGCATGATCAAGTCCGAGGCGGGGGAAGTCAAGCTCGCCGGCGAGGACATCTCGGCGCTGCCGATGTACCAGCGTGCCCGCCGCGGCATGGGGTATCTCTCGCAGGAGCCGTCGATCTTCCGCGATATGACCGTCGAGGACAATATCACGGCCATCCTCGAGACCCAGCGCGAGATGAGCCGCCGCGAACGGCGCGAACGCCTGGCGGAGTTGCTCTCCGACCTGGGCCTCTCGCGCCTCTCGCAGAGCCTGGCGCGGACGCTCTCGGGGGGCGAGCGTCGGCGACTGGAGATCAGCCGCGCGCTGGTGACCAACCCCGAGATCATGCTCCTGGACGAGCCGTTCAGCGGCGTCGACCCGAAAGCCTGCGCGGACATCCAGAAGATCGTCTCGAGCCTGCGCGTCCGCGGGATGAGCATCCTCTTGACAGACCACAATGTCTTCGAGACCTTCACCATCGCTGATCGCGTCTACATCATCCACGACGGGCGCGTGCTGAAGCACGGCACACCGGAGGAACTCATCGACGACAAGCAGGCGCAGCGTCTCTACCTGGGCGAGAAGTTCGACGAATTCGGCGAAGCCTTCCAGCGCCTGCGCGCGGAGATCCATACCCAGGGCAAGAAGACGCCGGCGCCGCGCATCGGCCGCACCACGCGCATCATCCGTCTGGAAGAAGCCGAGCACCGCAAGAAGGTTGCCGAGAACTACTTCCCAGACGGCACCCCGCGCCCTCCGTCCGATACGCCCGCGGAGAGTCCGGAGAACGCCGCTCCCGCCGAGGCGCCGGACGAGTCCGATCCCGACGGCGGCTCGTAACCGTGCCGGCCCTTCTGGTCACCGACCGCGCGCGCTGCGGCTGGGTCGGGAGCGACCCGGATTACGTCGCCTACCACGACGACGAGTGGTGCGTTCCCGTCCATGACGATCGCAAGCAGTTCGAGATGTTGGTCCTGGAGTTCATGCAGGCGGGGCTGAGCTGGCTCGCCATTATCAAAAAGCGGGAGAACTTCCGCGTCGCTTTCGACGGCTGGGACGTCGCACGCATCGCCCGCTACGGTGTGCGCGAGAAGAAGCGCTTGATGAACGACGCCGGCATCATCCGCAACCGGCGCAAGATCGACGCGGCGGTTCGAAACGCGCAAGCTTTCCTGCGCGTGCAGAACGAGTTCGGGTCGTTCGACAGGTACATCTGGCAATTCACCGGCGGCGTGACCCTGACACGCAAACGGCGGCTGAAAAACTGGCGCAGGATGCCGGCGACCTCGAAGGAATCCGAGGCGATGAGCAGGGATCTCAAGAAGCGCGACTTCGCCTTCGTCGGCCCTACCGTCTGCTACAGTTACATGCAAGGGATCGGCATGGTCGACGACCACGTGGAAGGGTGCTTCAAGGCGCGGTAACCATCTGTTGCGATTGGCTCGACTTAACCTGAAAAAACGCAGGGACCGGCGAACCGGCCCCTGCGGAATATCGTCTTGCTCGGCGAGACAGTCAGCTTCCGCAGCAGCACCCGCCGCCGCAGCCCTGGCCGCCGGCCTTCTGGAAGATCATCTCGGCCTTGCCGTCGCTGCCGAGGACGTTCTTGATCTTGTGGATGTAGAGTTCCTTCAGCGCCTCGCGCGCGGGGCCGAGGTACTTGCGCGGGTCGAACTCCTCGGGCTTGTTGGCGAAGACCTCGCGAATGGCGGCGGTCATGGCCAGGCGGCCGTCGGAGTCGATGTTGATTTTGCATACGGCGCTGCGGGCGGCTTCGCGGAGCTGGCCCTCGCCGATGCCGATGGCGTCCTGCATCTTGCCGCCGTACTTGTTGATCGTCGCGACCAGGTCCTGCGGCACCGAGGAGGAGCCGTGCAGGACGATGGAGAAGCCGGGGATGCGCTTCTCGATCTCGTGCAGGATGTCGAGGCGGATCTTCGGATCCTGCCCGGGCTTGAACTTGTAGGCGCCGTGGCTGGTGCCGATGGCGATGGCGAGGCTGTCGACGCCGGTCTTCTGGGTGAAGTCTACCACTTCCTCGGGCTGGGTGAAGACGTGCTCCTCGGCCTTGACGTCGTCCTCGACGCCGGCCAGGACGCCGAGCTCGCCCTCGACGGTGACGTCGTGCTGGTGGGCGAACTCGACCACCTTCTTCGTCTCCTCGACGTTCTGGTCGTATGGGTGATGCGAGCCATCGATCATGACGCTGGAGAAGCCGTATTCGATGCAGCTCTTGCAAAGCTCGAAGTCGCTGCCGTGGTCGAGGTGGAGCGCGATGGGGATGCCCTTGCCGCCGGTGAGCTCCTTGGCGTACTCGGTCGCGCCCTGGGCCATGTAGCGCAGCAGCGTCTGGTTGGCGTACTTGCGCGCACCGCTGGAAACCTGCAGGATCACCGGGCTCTCTGTCTCGCAGCAGGCCTGGATTATCGCCTGCATCTGCTCCATGTTGTTGAAGTTGTAGGCCGGCACCGCGAAACCGCCGTCGACCGCCGCGGCGAACATGGGGCGCGTGTTCATCAGGCCCAGATCCTTGTAATTGATCATGCTGGAACTCCTTCCTGCTCTTTCTCCGGACAGACCGCGCCATCGCGGCCGCGAACAGAATGAAATGTAATGATTTGCGCCTTTTCGCCAAGTGTGTTTTTGGTTACCGGGAGAATTTTCCCCCTCGCGTACGAATTGCTCACGGCTTTTCCGAAGATTGACGAGGGGAGGGGATATGTTATAATTTTACCTTTCGTGTGCGCGATATTTTGACATGCCGCCCGAGGAGAAGGCGACCGCGATGCCATGGCTCCGGAACATGGTGACGATGCTGGTGGTTATCGGCATGCTGGCCGGTCATTCCGCCCGGGCGGAGGAAACCCGCCGCCGGGCGCTGATTATCCATTCCTACCATCACGGCTTCACCTGGACCAACCAGATCGACCGCGGCATCCGTGACGAGTTCGCCAAGCGGCCGTATGCCGAGGGCGCGATCGACCTGATGACCGAGTACATGGACTATAAGCGCCATCCCGACGCCGAGAGCCTGGCGCTGCTTCACGACCAGTTGAAGCACAAATACGCCGATATGCCCATCGCGCTTCTCTTCGTCTCCGACAACGGCGCGCTCGACTTCGTGCTGCGCCACCGCCGCGAAATCTGGCCCGGAGTCCCCCTCGTCTTCTGCGGCGTCAACGGTTACACCGAGTCCTTGCGCGCGGGGCAAAAAGGCATCACCGGCGTCGCCGAGGACGTCGATATCGTCGGCACGCTGCGCCAGGCGCTGAAGCTGCATCCGCGCTGCAACCGCGCCACCGTCATTCTCGACGACACGCTGACCAGCCGCCAGATCCGCAAAGGTCTCGAGGCCAGTCGTGACCAGCTCCCTCGTGCGATCACGCTGAACTGGCTGCAAAACAAGTCCGTCGAAGAGATGCACGTCGAGATCACCGACCTCGACCCGGCGCGCGACATCCTGCTGATCGCCTCGTACAACCGCGCGCCCGACGGGACGATCTACAGCTACGAGGACATCAGCGCCCTGATCCGCGACCGCTGCCCAGTGCCGATCTACGGGTTGTGGAGCTTCTATATCGGCCACGGCGTCATGGGCGGGCGCCTGCTGGACGGCTACCAGCAGGGCCAGGAAGCGGCCATGCTCGGCATCCGCATCCTCCGCGGCGAGGACGCCGACGGCATCCCGGTTGCGCGCGGCAAGACGATGGTGGCCTTCGACTACAACGAGATTCGGCGCTTCGGCCTCTCGCGCGCGGATCTTCCCGCCGGCAGCGTGGTCATCAACGCGCCGTACTCCTTCTACCAGACGCACAAGCGCATGGTCCACGTGATCGCTGTCGCTTTCCTGATCCTGATCGGCGTGATCGCGATGCTGCTGACGAACATCGGCGCCCGGCGCCGCGCAGAGAAAGCTCTGCGCGACAACGAGGAGCGTTTCCGTGCCATCGCCCATTACACCCACGACTGGGAGAGCTGGAACGATCCGCAAGGACGGCTCTGCTGGGTCAACCCGGCGGTCGAGCGCATGACCGGATACACCGTCGAGGAGTGCCTGGCCATGCCGGACTTTCCGCTCCCGCTGCTGCACCCGAAGGACCGCGACCGCCTCGCGCCGGTCTTCTCCGGCGATTCAACCCAGGCCAGCTGCGGCGACGAGGAGTTCCGCTATCGCCGCAAGGACGGGGCGTACGCCTGGGGCTCGCTCGCCTGGCAGCCCATCTTCGCCGATACCGGCCGACCGGCGGGCGTGCGCTACAGTGTCCGCGACATCTCCACGCGCAAGCAGCACCAGCAAGAGCGCGAGCGGCTCAATATCGAATTGGGCAAGAAGAACAACGAACTCGAGGGGATCATCTATACCATCAGCCACGACCTCCGCTCCCCCCTGGTCAATGTCCACGGCTTCTCGCGCGAGTTGCAACACATGGTCGAGGAGGCCGGCGACCTCGCCCGGTCGTCGCAGCGCGAATGCCCCGCGCACGGCCGTATCCGCGAGATCTGCGTCGAGGACATGCCCAAGGCCCTGCGCTTCGTCATCGGCGGCGTCGAGAAGATGAGCGCGCTTCTGGAAGGCTTGTTGCGCCTCTCGCGACTCGGGCGCGAAAGCCTGAGCATCAAGGCCATCGATATGAACGCGCTGCTGCAGGAAGTAGCCGAAACGAGCCACTACAAGCTCAAGCAGGAAGGGGTGGATTTCCATGTCGGCGAACTGCCCTCCTGCCTGGGAGATCCGACCCTGGTCGGGCAGGTCTTCACCAATCTCGTGGACAACGGCATCAAGTACCGCTCTCCGGAGCGGCCGCCGCGGATCGATGTCACCGGCGTCGTCGAGAACAACGAGGTGGTCTGCACCGTCGCCGACAACGGCCGCGGCATTCCCGAATCGATGCAACAGCGCGTCTTCGGCATGTTCGAACGCGGCGCCGCGCCACCCGGCTCCGCCGGCGATGGGCTCGGACTGACCATCTGCGTGCGCATCCTGCACCGGCTCCGCGGGCGCATCTGGGTCGAATCCGAGGAAGGGCGGGGCAGCCGGTTCTTCGTCTCCCTGCCGCTGGTGCCGGCGAGCGATTCGGTCCAGACAAAGGCGGAGTAACATCCATGCCGCATGCGCATAAAAAACGTTCGGTCCGTATGCTTCAAGTTCGCGCGCGGGTCTGCCGATAATTCCCTTAGCTTCACTGGGGGATCGCGTCAGCGTACTGCCGCACGAAGGAGACAGCCTTGACCGGAAGCCGCGTTATCCTGATCGCCGAAGACGACGAAGGCCATGTCGAGTTGATCGAGCGCGCGTTCGAGCGCGCCGGCCTGGACTATCCGAGACGGCATTTCGCCACCGGCGAGGCGATCCTGGCGTTTCTTCTGGGCCAGGCCGAAGAGAGCGCCGCGCCGCATACGGAGTATATCGTCCTGCTGGACATCAACATGCCCGACATCGACGGCATCGAAGTGCTGCGCCGGATCAAGGACCACCCCAAGCTGCGGCTGCTTCCGGTGATCATGCTCACCACCTCCGACGATCCGCGCGAGATCGAGCAGTGCTACAATCTCGGCTGCAGCCAATACCTGATCAAGCCGATCGATTATGATCGCCTCACCGACGCGCTCCATACGCTCGGACTCTTCCTGCAGAACGTGACATTGCCGGAATTCCCGGCCTGCTGAAGCGCTTTCCCCTGCCGCGACATGCCGGCGTTTCCGTTTTTCGTTGCCCGCGACGGGTGGTCGGATATACTGGAGTCGTTTCGCGAAATGGCCGCTTGTGGGAGTTCGCCATGAGCCACGAATCGCTGTTGCGTTGCGAGCAGACGCTGCTGGTCGTCGTCGATATCCAGGAGAAGCTCCTGCCGGTGATCGACGCGCACGAGAACGTGTCGGCGCGAAGCCGCATTCTCGTCGAAGCCGCCGGCATGCTTGATATCCCGGTCTTCGTGACCGAGCAGTATCCCAAGGGCCTCGGCCCGACGGTCGCGGCGTTGCGGCCGCTGCTGAGGCGTGCGCGTTTCTTTCAGAAGACCTGCTTCTCCTGCTGCGGCGACGATGCGTTCCTCGACGCGGTGGAGGAGTGCGGGCGCGAGCAAGTCCTGCTCTGCGGCATCGAGACCCACGTCTGCGTCCAGCAGACGGCGCTGGACCTGATCGACCAGGGGTTGCAGGTTCACGTCGCCGCCGACGCCGTCGGCAGCCGCGCCGCGGCCAACCGCCTCTTCGCGCTGGAGCGGATGCGCGGGGAGGGCGTCGTAATCAATTGCAGCGAGAGCGCCTGTTTCGAATGGCTCAAAGTCGCCGGAACCGATACGTTCAAAGCTGTCTCGAAGTTGCTGCGATGACGACCGAGATCGAGTGCAAGCTGCCCATCGCCGACCGGGGGACGTTGCTGCAACGCCTTCGTGAACGCGGCGCCCGGGAGTCGCCGGTGACGATGGAGCGCAACTGGACCTTCGACACGTCGGACCAGGCCGTCTACGCCGCGCGGTCGTTGCTGCGCCTGCGGGCGCTCGATGACGCCGAGAGGGGAATACTGACGCTGAAGCGGCCGGCCGGCGGGGGGCGTTTCAAGCATCTCGAGGAGATCGAAACCGAGGTCGGGAGCGTGCGGGCCGCCGCGGCGATTCTTGACGGCCTCGGCTACCGCCTCGACTGGTATTACGAGAAGCGACGCCAGCATTGGCATTACGGCGTCTGCGAGATCTGTGTCGACGAGCTGCCGCAGGTGGGGTGTTACCTCGAGATCGAGGCGCCGGAGGAGAACGCCATCGCGGCGGTGTTGCGGGAGTTGAACCTCGATCCGAGCGACCACACCGACGACAGTTACCGTGACATCTTCAACCGCTATCAGGAAGAGAACGGCCGGCACGACAGGGAATGGCGCTTCGAGGGGTGAGGTCCGGCGCCGGCCGCTTTTATGGAGCTCTGCATGACGTTGCTGGAACAGGCGCGCGCCGGGCGGGACGATCCGCGCATCACCGCCGCCGCCGCCGCCGAGAAAATCGACGCCGACATCTTGCGCCGGCGCATCGCCGCCGGGACGGCGGTCGTGGCCGTGGCCGCGGAACGTTCGGACGGAAAGCCCTGCGCCGTCGGCGACGGTCTGCGGGTCAAGGTCAACGCCAATATCGGCACCTCTCCCGACCGCTGCGATATCCCCCGCGAGTTGCGCAAGCTCGCCGCCGCGCTCGACGCCGGCGCCGATGCGGTGATGGACCTCTCCACCGGCGGCGACCTGCGCGAGATCCGCCGCCGCATCCGCGCGGCGTGTCCCGTGGCCCTCGGCAGCGTGCCGATGTACGAGGCCGGACACATGGCCATCGCCCGCGGCGAAGCGTTCCGGAAGATGACCGAGGCCGATATGCTCGAGGCCGTGCGCCTGCACGTCCGCGACGGCGTCGACTTCATCACCGTCCACTGCGGCATCACCCTCCGCGCCATCGAATCCCTGAGACAGCGGCCGCGCGTCTGCGGCATCGTCAGCCGCGGCGGATCCCTGCTGGCCAACTGGATGGTCGCCAATGCCGCAGAGAATCCGCTCTACACCCGCTTCGACGAGGTGATCGACCTCTGCCGCGAGACCGACTGCACGCTCAGCCTCGGCGACGCCTTGCGCCCCGGAGCGCTCGCCGACGCGGGCGACCGCGCGCAACTAGAGGAACTCTACACCCTGGGCGAACTCGCCCGCCGGGCGCGCGCTCGCGGCGTGCAGGTCATTATCGAAGGCCCCGGGCACGTGCCCCTGCACGAAGTGGCCGCGCAGATGCGCATGGAGAAGACCGCCTGCGACGGCGCGCCGTTCTACGTTCTCGGCCCGCTGGTCACCGACGTCGCGCCGGGTTACGATCACATCGGCTGCGCCATCGGCGGAGCGCTGGCGGCCATGCACGGGGCGAACTTCCTCTGCTACGTTACCCCGGCCGAGCACCTGCGCCTGCCCGAGGAGCAGGACGTCCGCGAGGGCGTCATCGCCGCGCGCATCGCCGCGCACGCCGCGGATATCGCCAACGGCATCCCCGGCGCACGCGACTGGGACGACGCGCTCAGCCGTGCCCGCAAGGCCCGCGACTGGGAGACGGTGCTGAAGCTGGCCATCGACCCGCAACTCGCGGCCGCCTCGCGCGAGCAGGCGCTGCCCTCGTCAGACGACGTCTGCTCGATGTGCGGCGAGTTCTGCGCCCTGCGCGGCGAGGATTACCTGTAACGCCGCCTGTCGGAGCGAACTCGTGCCCGCGACCGACGATATCGACGATACGAATGAGCAACGCCGCGTGGGGAAGATGCGCCGGGCTGCCGCCGGCGCGCAGGATAACCTCTTCGATGCCGTGCAGGTCGTCTGGGGCGCGCTCGTTGCGGCGCTCTTCTGCTCGCCGATCATCTGGCCGCTGATGGCGCTCTTCTGGTATCGCCTCGTCACCCGGGCGTCGAAGTGGCGGCGGCTTTACCGGCAGGCATACGGCGCGGAGCCGATCCGCAACGCGTGGGTATTGTCGCTGACCTTCTTCGTCTTCCTCGGCGGCCTCGGCTTTCTCGTCGTCGGCCTCCTCTGCGCCCCGCTGCTTCCCGCGGTCGTCTCGATGATTCTCAACGTCTTTGGCCTCGTATGCCTCGCGCTGCATTTTCCCTTTCTCAGCGTCTCGATCTATATACTGCTGCAGGCGATCTGGCGCATCACCGGCGAGGAGGAGTTCCGCCGCCGCCTGCGTACCATCGAACGCCTCTTCTTCGCCGTCAACCTTCTGCTGGCGTTCTTCTGCGCGTCCCTCCTCGCCTTCGATTTTCTGAATCGATTCGAGACGGCCGTGTTCGACAACGCCGAAACGGGGACGACGATCGTCGTGATTTTTCTGCTCATCCTGCCGGTCTTCGCGCTCCTGCTCTGGTTCAAGGTCCAGGCCTATCTCGCGCGCAGCCGGCGTGTCCGTCCCTACACCGACGAGGATTACGACCGCATCGTCGAGGGCAAGGCGACGCAGGCGCTGTCTGCGAAAACGTCCGGGGACGCCCCCGAGGACTTCTGACCGTCGCGGAGGCAGGGCATGTGGACCCAGGCCAGCTGGCAGAACGATGGCGAACGCCGCGCCGAGCGTCGGCGCATCGACGCCGCCGGCGCCAAGGCGCAACTCTTCAACCTGCTCCAGTTCGCCTGGTGGTGCCTGGCCGTTTGGACGGCGCTGATGCCGCTGCTCTGGTTCGTCTGCATGCCGCTCCTCTGGCTCCCGCTGGCGATCCTGTGGGCGTTTATCACCGCCAAGGCGGTCGCCTGGCAGCGGCGCTTCGACGAAGCCTACGGCCGGACGCCGATCCGCGGCCTGTGGCTTCTGTATCTCAACAACGGCCTTCAGGTTCTGGGCTTCCCGTTCTTCTGGGGCGGATGGGCCGGGTTGAGCTTCGGCGGCCCCTTCGGCCAGCGCCTGCTCGCGGCGCTCTTCGTCTTCGTCGCGGCGCTGACGGTGCCGGCCGTCTGCGCCACGGTCTACGTGCTGCTGCTGGCGGTATGGCGCGTCACCGGCGAGGAACTCCTGCGCCGGCAGCTGCGCGACATCGAACGCCTGTTCCTCTTCCTCAACGCGGTCTTCTTCTTTCTCGTCATCTTGGCGCTCGTCTACGAAGTCCTGGGCGGCCTGCAGGGATACGCGCAGATGGAACTGCGCGCCGACGCGCGAGTCGTGGGCGTGTTCGTCTTCGCCACGATCGTCATCGGGATCTGGACCTGGATCAAGGTCCTGCAGGCCATCGGCACGTGCTGCGACATGCCGCCCGACCAGGACGAGTACGACCGCATTCTCGATAACGCGTCGCGGCGGCCGCCGGGATACAATTCCTTCGGCCGTTTCGCTGCGCTGCCGGCAGATCGCGACGAAGACGAATAATTGTCCCCTCCGAATAACCGGAAACCGGGCAAAAGCGGACGGCCGCATCGAGGTTATCGGGCCCTCCGTGCCGGTTGTCCACAACCTTCCGAACGGCGCGGATTTTGTCGTAAAGCGTTGTTGAACCTCCACCGATAATTCAAAGTGACACGACAGCGCGGTACTGATGGAGGGTGCCCCGATGAACGAGCGCGAACGCAGGAAACAGGAACTTCTCGACGAACTGGCCCGTCGCTTCCGCGACAGCGCCAACAATCTCCGCGACGTGGCCCGCCGCATCAACCGCGCCGCCAAGACCAACGACGACGGCAAAAGCCGGCTCGAACGCGCCGGCGAGCGCCTGCGCGAATACATTGACAGCGTACCCGGCCCCTTGGCCTTCACGTATCTCGAGTTCGTCGAATTTACCAGCGCCGATGAATTCCGCAAGTTCAAGGCCATGCCGGTCGTCAGCCGCGAGGAAATCGAGGAGACCGATATGGACGATCTCTGCCGACAACTTCAAGCATTCTGAACACAGGCAATCCAGCCGCTTCGCGATCCCCGTCTCCGTGGCGGGGATCGTTTGTTATGCGGCCGATGCATCGTCTTCGGCTACGGCATTGACCTGCGGTCCACGCATCGCTTTAATGAATCCTTCGCGGAGACGGCAATGGTGGTTGAGCAGAACCTGATCAAGAACGACAGCGAGCCGCGCATGAAGGTGGCGCTGATCGACGACGACGCGCGGCTACGCATGCTGCTGACGCGCATGCTCCCGCGTTTCGGTTACGAGGCGATCTGCGCGGGTGACGGCGAGGCCGGGCTGGAACTGCTGCGTAGGAATTCCGACGTCGTACTGGTGCTCCTGGACTGGGTGCTGCCAAAGCTCGACGGCATCGAGATCCTCCGCGAAATGAAGCTCTGGGCCGACGCCCCGCCGGTGCTGATGATCTCCTCCAAGACGCAGAAGGAGGATGTCCTCGCCGCCATCAAGGCCGGTGCCGTCGACTACTGCGTCAAGCCCGTCGAGATCGGCCGGCTGGTGCTGAAGATCAACAGCATCATCGAGCGCTTCCGCGAGCAGACCGAGGAACGCGCCAAACGCGTGCCCGACCTGGCCGTCGAGGGCGAGCTCTTCTTCTCCATCATGGACGTCTCGGAGACGGGCATCAGCTTCCGCGCGCCCTTTCCGTTGCGGCGTGACGCCATCGTCG
Organism: uncultured Planctomycetaceae bacterium; assembly: GCA_964457365.1. Classification (GTDB taxonomy): domain Bacteria; phylum Planctomycetota; class SZUA-567; order SZUA-567; family SZUA-567; genus CAYWFP01. Next base: position 18,761 of record CAYWFP010000005.1, on the reverse strand, counting down.
TGCTCGAGTCGGCGGACCTGGTGGAACGGCTGTCGCTGCAGGAGAAGCGGTCCTTTCCGGTGCGCGTTGCCAACTGCACGCAGCTCAAGAAAGGCTACCGCGTCGGCGCGGAGTTCATCGGTCTCACCGAGGACGTCAAGAAGCAACTGCGCCTCGCGAGCCAGTCGGCCAAGGGCTTCAAGGCCTGAGCTACCAGTCGAAGGTGCCCGCGTGCACCGAGCGATGCTGCACCTCGACGAACTCCATCTCGGTGAGATAAATATACGGATCGCCCTTGAACTCCGGCCGTACCGTCGGGCGCACCCGCCAGTTCAGTTTGGCGAAAAACGGATCATGCCGCAGCGCGAGGTTGATCCCGGTGGCGAGGAAGACCGCGAGCACGAGCATCGCCGCGACACGCTTGAGACGGCAGTAACGCCCGTGCCGCAACCGCATCATTACGCCCAGCAGCAGAAACCCGCCGAAGAGGCAGATCAGAAGCAGCCGCAGGCTCTGAAAGAGGTATTGATCGCATATGGCGTAGAGGTTCTCGATCGGCGGCACCAGCAGGCCGAAGCCGCCGCTGAGAGCGAAAACGACCGCTCCGCCCGCCAGCATCTCCAGCAGGAAGCCGAGGTAGGAATGGGGTTTGCGCGGTTCCCACGGCGCTTCGTCCATATGCGTGCAAACGATGGGGGGGTGGGAAAGGTTCGCGAAAAATCACGTTTCTTTCAATGCCGCCAGCGCCGCCGGGAACGGCGCGAGCGCGCGTTCGCAGATGCCGAGGGTGTAGCTGATCGCCACGCCGTAGTTGGTGATCGGAATGTTCTGCCGCCGGCACTGCAGGATCCGCGAGAGCATCTCCCGCCGGTTCCACATGCACGCTCCGCAGTGGATAACCAGCGCGTACGGCGCGAGATCGTCGGGAAAGTCGTGCCCCTGGACATGGACGATATCGAGCTCGCCGCCGGCGTACTGCCGCAGCCAGCGCGGAATCTTCACCCGGCCGATATCCTCGCCGATGGGGTGGTGGCTGCACGCCTCGGCGATCAGCACCTTGTCGCCGCTCTTGAGCGTCTCGATCGCCCTGGCCCCGCGGACGAAGGCGGTCAGTTCGCCCTTGAAACGCGCGAAGAGGATGGAGAAGCTCGTCATCGGAATCGCCGGCGGCGTGTCCGCGCCGACTTTCAGGAAGGCCTGCGAGTCGGTCACTACCAGCGCCGGCGGGCGCTTGAGCCGCTCCAGCGCGTCGCGGAGCTCGCGCTCCTTCACGACCATGCAGTAGGCGTCGTTGTCGAGGATGTCGCGGATCGACTGCACCTGCGGGAGGATCAGCCTCCCCTTGGGCGCCTCCATATCGATGGGGACCACCAGCACAGCCAGCTCCCCCGCGGACAGCAGATCCCCGAGGATCGTCGGATTGTTCAGGTACTCCTCCGGCGCGGCCTTCAGCAGCGCCTGCCGCAGATCGAGAATCCCTTCGCCCCGCGTCGCCGCGGTGCGGACCGTGGCGGCCTTTTCGTCATCGAGCGATTGCACGCGCGCCGCGTCGGGAACGCCTTTGTCGCACTTGTTGAAGACGACGATGGCCGGAATCTCGCGGCTTCTCAATTCGTCGATGATCTGCCGCTCGAAGTCGGTCCACTCGCCGGCGACGGTCACCAGCACGCCGATGTCGGCGCGGTCGAAGACCTGCCGGGTCTTGCCGACGCGGAGCTCCCCCAGGTCGCCCACGTCGTCGATGCCTGCGGTGTCGATGAAGAGTACCGGCCCCAGCGGCAGCATCTCCATCGGTTTTTCCACCGGGTCGGTCGTCGTGCCGGCGGTCTCGGAGACGATGCTCACCGACTGCCGCAGCAGCGCGTTCAGCAGCGACGATTTGCCGACGTTGCGGCGGCCGAAGAGGCCGATGTGCAGGCGCAAACTTTTCGGGGTTTTCTGCATGCTACGTCGTCTCCCGCGAGCCGAGCATATTGACCCGCTCGGGGCTGATGAGCCGGTCGAACTCCTCGGCGGTGAGGAGCCCCTCCGCCAGCACGACCTCCCGCACGCTCCTGCCGTCCGCGGCCGCGCGCTTGGCGATGGCTTCCGCCTTCTCGTATCCCAGCGGTTCCACCAGCGCGGTCAGGCAGGCGGTGGCTTCGTTGACGTGACGCGCGCAGCGCTCCCGGTCGGCTTCGAGCCCTTCGACGCAGTGTCGGCGCAGGATGGCGCAGGCGTTGCGCAGCAGGTCGATGCTGGTGAGCAGGCAGTCGGCCACCAGCGGCAGGAAGGCGTTCAGCTCGAGGTTGCCCATGCCGCAGGACAGGGCGAGGGTGTTGTCGTTGCCGATGACGCTCAGCGCCGCCTGCGTCACCGCCTCGGGGATGACCGGGTTGACCTTGCCGGGCATGATTGAGCTTCCCGCCTGGCGCGCGGGGAGGCGGATCTCGTTGAAGCCGGCCTCCGGGCCCGAGGAGAGCAGGCGCAGATCGGAGGCGATTTTGAGCAGGTTGCTCGCGCAGGTCTTGAGGATGCCGCTGGCCTCGACGAAGGCGTCGTTGTTCTGCGTCGCCTCGACCAGGTTCTCCGCGCGCGCGAGCCCGAGCCCGGTTATGGCGCGCAGGTCCTCGACGACGCGGAAGATGTATTTGCGCGGCGCCAGGAGCCCCGTACCGATGGCGGTGCCGCCGAGGTTGACCTGCCGCAGGCGCTCCTCGCTCTTGTAGATACGCCAGCGGTCGCGCGCGAACGCCTCGGCGTAGGCGCTCATCTCCCGCCCGAGAGTGATCAGTACCGCGTCCTGGAGCTGCGTCCGGGCGACCTTGACCACGTCGGAGAACTGCTTCTCCTTCTCCTGGAACGCCTCCATCAGCGCCACCACAGCCGGTTCGAGCTGGCGCAGCTCCCGCACCGCCGCCACCTTCAGCGCGGTGGGGTAGGTGTCGTTGGTCGACTGGTGCAGGTTCAGGTGCTCGTGCGGCGAGACGATACCGTAGCTGCCGGCCGCTTCGCCCAGGATCTGCAGCGCGCGGTTGGCGAGAACTTCGTTGACGTTCATGTTCGTGGACGTGCCCGCGCCGCCCTGCAGCGCGTCGACGACGACATGGTCGCCGAGCATGCCTTCGTCCATCTCGCGGCAGGCGCGCGCGACCGCCTCGAAGACGGGACCGTTGAGATATCCCAGTTCGTGATTCGCCGTGGCGCAGGCGAGTTTGACCGCGCCGTAGGCCCGGATCAGCGCCGGATGCACGCGCCTGCCCGAAAGGGGGAAGTTCTCCACCGCGCGCGCGGCATGGATGCCGTACAGCGCGTCGGCCGGAAGCGCCATCTCGCCCAGGAGATCGTGTTCGGTGCGTGTCGTCATGCGGTTTCCCTGCGGCGGAAGAACGGGGCGATCTCCTCTTTCTCGGCACTCCCGGTCGCCACGCGGAGGGTGATGTCGATCACCAGGGCGTCGCTGTTGGCGTGCCTGCAAAGCGTCTTGCGCATAATCGGCCTCCTTGCCCGCAGTATGAACAATGGTCGACCGTCCGCAAACCCGATTCTGCGGCTCAGAAGTACAGATCCCGCGCCTCGGTGGTGCGGATCTGCTCGAGGCGCTCGATCAGTTCGGTCTTCATCTCCGAGTCGGGCGTCTTCTCCAGCTCCTCCCGGATCGCCTTCTCGCCGACCGCGCGCGTTTCCTCGCTGGCGAAGTCGACGAGGTATTCCTGCAGCGTGGTGAGGGCGTTGGGCGTGCAGAAGCGTTTGATAAAGCCGGGGATGGCGAACTCCATGAAATGCTCGCCCGTGCGCCCGAGGCGGTAGCAGGCGGTGCAGAAGCTCGGGATATAGCCGGTCTCCAGGAGCTCGCGCATCACTTCCTCGAGGCTGCGGATGTCGCCGAGGCTGAACTGCTCCTTCTCCATCACCTGTGCGTCTCCGGCCTCGGTATAGCCGCCGATCTCGATGCGGCTACCCGCGTCGATCTGCGAGACGCCGAAGCCGGTGACGATCTTGCGCAGCCACGCGGGCTCGCGCGCGGTGCAGATGAGGCCGGTATACGGTACGGCCAGGCGCAGCACGGCGATGAGGAACTGGAAGTCGTCGTCGCTGACGAAGTACTCCTCGTTGAAGTGCACCCCGTGCGCGGGGCGCAGGCGCGGAAAGCTGATCGTGTGCGGTCCTACGCCGTAATGCTTCTGCAGAAACAGCGAGTGTTCCACGAGGCCGAGCACCTCGAAGCGCCAGTCGTAGAGCCCGCACAGGGCGCCCACGCCGACGTCGTCGCAGCCGGCCTCCATCGCGCGGCTGAGCCCGTCGAGGCGCCAGAGGAAGTCGCCCTTACGGGTTTTCGGCGGATGGACGCGGGCGAAGGTCTCCTTGTGATAGGTCTCTTGGAAGATCTGGTAGGTGCCGATGCCGGCCTCCTTGACCAGGCGGTAGCCCGCCACGTCCAGCGGCGCGGCGTTGATGTTAAGCCGGCGGATCTCGCCGTGCTCGACCTTGGTGTCGTAGATCGTCCGCACCGTCTCGGCGATGAACTCCGCGTCATACCGCGGATGTTCGCCGAAGACGATGATCAGCCGCTTGTGCCCCTGCTTCTCCAGGGACATGACCTGCTGGCGCACCTCCTCCTGGCTGAGCGTGCGGCGGTGAGCCTCGGGGTTGCTCAGCTTGAAGCCGCAGTAACTGCAGTCGTTGACGCAGAGGTTGCCGATATAGAGCGGGGCGAAGAGGACCACGCGGTTGCCGTAGACGGTATCCTTCAGCGTGTGCGCGGTCTGGAAGACCTTCTCCTTCAGTTCCGGCGCCGTGCGCGCGTTCAGGAGCGCGGCGGTCTCCTCGACGCTGAGCGGCTGCTTCTCCAGGCTCTTGGCGATGATCGCTTCGATCCCGGCAAGTTCCGGCGCGGGCGCGTCGATCAGCGCGTGCAGCTTCGCGTCGTCGATGAAGTCGACGGCGTTGCGGCCGTATTGGATCGGCGGCAGCGCGTCCTGTGTGTCCATGCTATGTCTCCGGCTGTCCCTTCTCCCTGGTTTCATTCTAGCATACCGCCACGCGCGTGGCGAGATGAAACGCGGCGCACTCGGCGTGGTTCACGATGAGGACCGCTTCCGCCAGTTCGGCGAGGCGCCCTGGCCCTGCGCGACGGTGCGGCCGATGGCGTGGATGCGCCCGCGCATGCAACTGCGGCACTCTTCGGCGGTCTCGTCCAGACAGGCCTTGGCCGGGTAGATCTCGTACAGCGCGCGGTATCTCCGCGGCGTCACGTTGGGCATGACCACGTTGGCGCCGCGGCAGAGCCCCAGTTCGCGCCCCTGCGCCTTGTTCAGCGTGGCGATGGCGGTAGTGCTGGGGATGTTGGCCTCGGGGCAGGCCAGGCGCGCGAGCGCGATCACCTTGTATGCCATCTCCTCGGTGTTCGGTACCTGTTCGCCGGGAGCGAGCGGACCCTCGCCTTCCGTTCCCAGCGGCGTCCCCGGATGGGCGATATACGGTCCGACGCCGATCATGTCCAGGTCCAGTTCCCCGAAGAGCTCGATATCGCGCGCCAGATCGGTGTAACTCTGGCCGGGGATGCCGATCATCACCCCGCTGCCGACCTCGTACCCCAGTTCGCGCAGAACCTTGAGGATGGCGACGCGGTCGCTCGACGTGCCGGGAAGTGACGGGTGGATGCGCTCGTAGAGTTCCCGGTTCGACGTCTCGAAGCGCAGCAGGTACCGGTCGGCGCCGGCTTCGCGCCAGCGGCTAAGCTCATCGTCGCCGCGCTCGCCCAGACTGAGCGTGATCGCCAGCGGCGTGTTCTTCTTGATCGCGCGGATCAGTCCCTCCATCCACTCGGTCGTGACGCCGGGGTCCTCGCCCGACTGCAGCACGACCGTGCCGTAGCCGAAGGCGGCGGCGGCTTCCGCGCAGGCGAGGATCTCCTCGCGGCTCATGCGGTAGCGCGTCACCGCCGTGTTGTCGCGGCGCAGCCCGCAATAGCCGCAGCGGCGCCGGCAGTGATTGGAGAACTCGATCAGGCCGCGCAGATGCACTTCGTCGCCGACATGAAGACGGCGCGTCTCGTCGGCGCGCACATACAGCGAATCCAGCTTCTGCGGGGCCTCTTCCGGCAACCATGTCTGGATTTGGTCAGGCGTCAAGCTCATGGTCGACAGCGACATGAGAGGGGCTCCTTGCGATATTCCCCCCAACCCTCTCGGTCACTGATTTACTCTACACGCTTTGCGTGGTAAACGCAATAGGCCCTCGCAGGCCCCCGCGGCTTCTGCGCCACGCGCTCGGTATGGTCAGCGATAGCTGGCGGTCTTGGTCTCGGCAACTTTAAAGTTATGCCGGACATAGTGTTGTGAAGCGGCCCACGCCAAGAGCAGCAAAAACCCGATAATGACGATCAGCTCCAGCGCCGCAATCCGCTCCTGCTTCGGCGTCATCATGATGTTCCCTCCCGTGTGCATAATATGTATTCTCGTCTCTATTTATATATACGTCGCCAATGACAGAATGTTTACCTTTTATTTCCTCCAACTTCAGTATACTTCGTCGCATAACATTAAGCCATAAATAGACTAAAAGATTATCCGAGGATTTTTGAATTTTTTCGCACAACGATTGCTCTTGATTAAGCGGAGCGTGTCAATGCAGTGGCGTTTTGATTCTTGTGGCGTCGCGCCGCATATATCGGTATAAAATCCGCCATGTGCCGCAACCAAGGGAAAACGGGTGCAATCCGGCCGCGCCCCTGGCTTCGACGTCTCCTCGCGCTGGGGCTGGGGTGTCTTCTGGCGCTGGTCCTGGCGGAAGGGATTCTGCGGATTCACAACCCATTGGGCCTGCGTCTGCGGGGCAACGAGATTCTGCTGCCGACCTGCGCGCGCTACGAGTTCGACAACCGGAGTTCGGGCAAACTCGACGGACATATCGTCCACACCAAGAACTCGCTCGGTTTCGGCGGGGTGGAAGGCTGCGGCGCCGACTCCTGGCTCGTGCTGGAACTCTACAACGACGTGACCCGGTCGGTGGCGAAGACGCACCGCGCGGCGCTGATCGACCTGGCGGCCCGGATGCCCAGGGACTCGCGCTACTACCGCGATCTGATCCACTTCGGCAACGAGGGCGTGGAGAAGGTCGGCGCGATCGTCGCCGAGGAGCTCGCCCCCGTGATCGAGGCCGGTCGCGCCGCGCGCTGAGCTACACCCCCAGCCGGTTCAACCGCAGCAACTCCCCGTCGGTCCAGTTGGTCTCGACGACGTGACCGGCAAGCGGCCGGAGGCGCTCGTGCACCGCGTCGACGATCCAGTGAGGCTGCGGGAAGAACGCGTCCTCCTGCTCGGCCGCGGGGGTGATCCAGTTCCTGGAACCGACGACCACCACCGGCGCGTCGAGGTAGTCGAACGCCAGGTTCTGCACGTTTGTCGCCACCGTGTGCAGGAACGAGCCGCGCTCGCACGCATCGGAACTCAGCAGCAGGTTGCCGGTCTTCTTCACCGACTCGATCAACATGGTGTAATCGAGCGGGGTGATTGAACGCAAGTCGACGACCTCCGCCGAGAGATGGTACCGGCTCTGCAATATCTCCGCGGCCTCGAGCGCGCGGTAGAGCGTGGCGCCGATGGTGGCGATGGTCAGGTCTTTGCCCGCGCGGCGGATCGCCGGTTCGCCGAAGGGAATCGCGTAGCTCTCCTGCGGCACGCCCCCTTCCTGGAAGAGCTCGGGCGTGTCGTACAGCCGCTGGCTCTCGAAGAAGACCACCGGGTCGGTCCCCCGAAGCGCCGTGGTCATCATCCCCTTCGCGTCGTAGGGCGTGGCCGGGAAGACGACCTTCAGCCCCGGCACGTGCGCGCACATGCTCGTCCAGTCCTGCGAATGCTGCGCGCCGTATTTGCTCCCGACCGAGACGCGCATCACCACCGGCATCTCCAGGATCCCCGCGCTCATCGCCTGCCACTTGGCCATCTGGTTGAACAGCTCGTCCCCGCAGCGGCCCAGAAAGTCGCAGTACATGATCTCGATCAGCGCGCGCCCCCCGGAGAGCGCGTAGCCCACGCCAGCGCCGACGATGGCGCCCTCGCTGATGGGACTGTTGAAGAGCCGGTGATAGGGCAACGACTCGGTCAGCCCGCGGTAGACCGCGAAGGCGCCGCCCCAGTCGCGGTTCTCTTCGCCCCAGGCGCAGAGCGTCGGATCCTCGTGGAACGCGTCGAGGATCGCCTCGAAGAGCGCCTCCTTCAGTGCCAGCGTCTTCATGCCGCTGAGGACGTTGCCCTGCGCGTCCTTGCCGAAGCGGCTCTTCCGGGCCAGGCGCTGCACCTGCGGGTTCTCCGCCTTCGGCAGCTTCACCTCCGGCGCGCGCTCGCAGTACCCGCGCTTCTCCCGGTTGGAGAACATCACCTCCTCGATGCACGGCGTCGTCGCCGGGTCCAGATACGGCGAGACCTGCGGGTCGATCGCCTTCTGGTAGGCCTTGAAGACGCGCTCGCGGGCGAAGGCCCAGTTCTGCTCGATCTCGTCCTTGCCCGCCAGCCCCGCGCGCATCAGTTCCTCCGCGAAGCTGAGGATCGCGTCCTGCGCCTGCCAGGCGTCGAGCTCCTCCTTGGTACGGTAGCTGCTCGCGTCACTCGGCGAGTGCCCCGAGAAGCGGTAGGTGATCGTCTCCAGCAGCACCGGCCCGCGCCCTTCGGCGATGATGCCGCGCTTGCGGTTATACGCCTCGACGATGGCGAGCGGGTTGTAGCCGTCGACGCGTTCGGCGTGCATCGCCTCCGGGTTCAGCCCCGCGCCGATGCGGGCGGCGACCTTGTAGCCCATGGTTTCGCCGACGGTCTGTCCGCCCATGCCGTACTGGTTGTTGACGATATTCAGGATGAACGGGAGCCCCCCCCGGTGGCTCTCCTCCCAGAGCTCCCTGTACTGGTCCATCGTCGCGAAGCAGAGCCCCTCCCAGACCGGGCCGCAGCCCATCGACGCGTCGCCGATGTTGGCGATGACCAGGCCGCCGCGGCGGTTGACCTTCTTGAACAGCGCCGCGCCGACGCTGATGTCCCCGGAGCCGCCGACGATGGCGTTGTTCGGGTAGATGCCGAAGGGGGGAAAGAACGCGTGCATCGAGCCGCCGAGGCCCTTGTTCCAGCCCGTCGAGCGGGCGAAGATCTCCGCGAGCGTGCCGTAGAGGAAGAAGTCCACCGCCAGGCTGCACGTATCGCCCCGGGCGTCGTTCTCGACGCGCTTGAGCGTTTCGCCGCCGAGGTAGTCGCGCATGGTCCTTAGCAGCGCGCCCTCCTCCAGCGTCTCGATGGTGCGCAGGCCGCGCGCGAGGATCTCGCTGTGACTGCGGTGCGAGCCGAAGGACAGGTCGTCCGGCGTCAGCGTATACGCCTGCCCGACCGCCAGCGACTCCTGCCCGATCGAGAGGTGCGCGGGGCCGCGGTGCTTGTACTCGACGTTGTTGTACGCGCCCTCCTTCTTGACCTTGTCGAGCATGGTCTCGAACTCGCGCAGCACGCACATATCGCGGTGCATGCGCAGCATGTCCGCCGCCGGCACCATGCCCGTCGCCTCCGCCAGCGGCGTCGCGTAGGTGCAGCAGGGAATCTCCGGCACGTTGAGGGTGAAGCTCTTGCGCACGTCCTCGGGCGCGACCGTCAGTTCCTTGACCATGGTGTTCCTCTCTTCGCAAGCGGTCAGCGTAGGTCGGGTTGGCGTAGCGCAACCCGACGTTTTCTCGTCAAATTCCGAACATCGCGTCGCGTATCGCCTCGCCGACGGTCGGGTGCGGGAAGATCAGCTCCTGCACGTCGTCCGCGCAGAACTCCGTCTCGATCATCACCGCCGCGGCGGCGATCATCTCCGAAACGCCCGGCCCGATCAGGTGCACGCCCAGGATTTCGCCGTGCTCCCTGCCGGCGACCACCTTGACCACGCCCCGCACCCCCTCGGTCTCGGCCAGGAACCGCCCGTTGGCCTGGAGCGGGAACTTGGCGGTCCGGACCTCGATGCCGCGTTCCCGGGCCTGCGCCTCGGTCAGGCCGACGGAGGCGATCTCCGGATCGGTATAGACCACCGACGGCACCGCGTCCTCGCGGCAGATGTCGGGGCGGCCGAACATGTCGTGCACCGCGACGGTGGCCTGGCGGGAGGCGAAGTGCGCCAGTTGCCAGCGCCCGGTGACGTCGCCCGCGGCGTAGACGCCCGGCACGTTGGTGCGCGCGCGCTCGTCGACCTTGATGCCGCCCTTGTCGAATTCGACGTTGATCGCCTCCAGCCCGATGCCGGCGGTGTTCACCGCGCGCCCGGTGGCCACGAGCACCAGGTCCGCCTCCACCGTCTGCTCGGCGCCTTTCTTGTCGTCGAAGACCACGGTGGCGCCGTCGACGCGTTTGCAGGTGGCCTGCAGGTGAAAGCGCACGCCGCGCTTCTCCAGCGCCTTGCGGAGCGTCCTGGAGAGTTCCTCGTCCACGGGGCCGCAGATATGCGGCAGCATCTCGATCACCGTCACCTCGCGCCCGGTCATGGCGTAGAGCGAGGCGAACTCCACCCCGATGACACCGCCGCCGATGATGCACAGCCGCCGCGGCATCGTCTCCTGCCGCAGCAAGCCGACATGCGTGACGACCTGCGGATTGTCGCGCAGCCCGTCGATGGGCGGGACGAAAGCGTCGCTGCCGGTGCAGATCAGCAGGTTCTCGCCCTCGTATACCTCGCCGTTCACCTCGACCTGCGTGCGCGAGCGGATCGTCGCCGCGCCGGCGACGACGTCGACCTTGCGCTTCTTCATCAGGCCGCGGATGCCGCCGCGCAGCTTCTCCTGCACGCCCTCGGTCCGCGCCTTGACCGCGGCGTAATCGAAGCGAACTTCCTTCGCGGTCACCCCGAAGGCCTCGCCGTGGCGGGCGTGCTCGTACAGTTTGGCCGCGTAGAGCATGCTCTTGGTCGGGATGCAGCCGGAGTTGAGGCAGACGCCTCCCAGGTGCGGCGCCTTCTCGATCAGGAGCGCCTTCTTGCCCATCTCGCCCGCGCGTTCGGCGGCGACATAGCCGGCGGGACCGGAGCCGATAATAATCAGGTCGTACATGCCTTTCTCCCGTTACTGCGCCAGCAGCAGATCGAACCGCCCGAGCGCTTCGCTCAACGCCTGCAGGTAACGCGCGGCCGGCGCGCCGTCGACGGTCCGGTGATCGATGGTCAGGCTCAAGCCCATCCGCGGCACGAAGCGGAAACCGCGTTCCTCGGCGGGCACCGGCACCTGTCGAATCGCGCAGACGCCCAGAATCGCCGCCTGCGGCGCGTTCAGCACCGGCGTGAAACTCTCGATTCCGAGATTGCCGAGATTCGTCAGGGTGAACGTCCCGCCGGCGAGGCGGTCGGGGTCGATCCCGCCGCCGCGGCACAGGGCCGCCGCGTCCAGGATCGCGCGCGAGAGGTCCGCGAGCGAGAGCGCGTCGGCATGCTCGATCACCGGCACCATCAAACCGCGGTCGGTGTCCACGGCGATGGCAAAGTTGACGTACGGGTACTGCAGGATCCGCTCGTTCTCCGCGTCCAGCACCGCGTTGAGCTCCGGGAACCGTTTCAGCGTGCGAATCGCGGCGTAGGCGATCATGTCGCCGAGGGTGATGTTCGGCAGGTCCAGCGCGTCGGCGGCCTGTTTGACCTGTTGCCGATACGCCAGGAGCGCCCCCGCGTCGGCGCTGGCGCTCAGGGTCAACTGCGCGTGCTGCCGAAGCGAGGCGTGCATGCGCTCGCCGATCAGCTTGCGAATCCCACGATACGGCACCACGGCCGGTTCGACAGGCGTGACCGCGACCGGCGCAGGCGTCTCGCTCGGCATGACCAGGTCCTGCCCGCGCACGCGCCCGCCGAGGCCCGTGGCGCCGCCGGGAACGAGCCCGGTCGAGGCTTTCCTCTGCGCCAGCGGCGTCAGCGTCGGGGCGGACGCCTCGACGTCGCGGCTGGTAATGCGCCCCTGCGGACCGCTGCCGGCGATATGCGTCAGGTCCACGCCGAGGCGCTCGGACGCGTGCCGCGCGCGCGGGCTGACGCGGAAAACCGCGACGCTGGAGTCCGGCGCCGACTCCGCGGCACTGCCGGGTGGCGCGGCAACCGGTTGCGAGGAAGGGGGTGGGGAGGAAACGGGCGCGAGCGTCGGGGCCTCCCCGGCCGGAGCAGGGGAGGGGGAGGCCGCGGGACCGGCGGCGACGTCGGGGGCGAAGGCGTCGACATCCTCGCCCGCCTCGCCGATGACGCAGACATGGGTCAAAACCGGCACCAGGTCGCCTTCGGCGGCGAACCGCTTCAGCAGCGTGCCGGCCGCGGGCGCCTCGACCTCGAAGCTGGCCTTGTCGGTCTCGATGGCGCAGAGGATATCGCCGGCGGCAACGGCGTCGCCTTCGTTCACCTTCCATTCGACCAGCAGGCACTCCTCTACGGTGTTGCCTTGCTTGGGCATCTGCACGGGGGTGGCCATGTCGTTCTCCTCTACAGGATCGCCGCGAAGCGCTGGCGGAACGGGTCCAGCGCCTGCTCGTGGGGTTTGAGATTGGTCGCCAGCGTGGCGCGTTGCGCGTCGGGGCGCCAGGTGCCCCCGGCGAAACGGTCGAACTTCGAGTCGTCGACGGCGAGGCAGACCGCCTGCGCGCGGTCGGCGACGCACTGCTTCACCGCCGCGTCCTCGAGCGTCACCTCCATCGGCCCGGTCCTGGCGGAGAGCCCCCAGCAGGAGAAGAACGCCGCCTCGAAGGCCAGCGCCTCCAGGCTCTTGAGCGAGAGCGTGCCGACCATGTTGTCCGTGCGCGTATCGAGGCGTCCGCCGATGAGGAGCGCCTCCACGCCCGGCACCGCGCCGAGCCGCCGGAACGCCTCGATGTTGTTCGTCGCCGCGATCAGGCAGCCCGAGGGCGGCAAGTGCTCGATGAGCTGCATCATGGTTGTGCTGCCATCGACGTAGATCGTCCCGGTGCGCGGGACGTACGATAGCAGTTTATGCGCGGCCGATTTCTTCGCCGGGGCGTTGGTCGTCAGCCGGTCGCCGAAACGCGCGCTCTCGACGGGGATGGCCCCGCCGTGTACGCGGCGGACCAGCCCCAACGCTTCGAGATGCTCGAGATCCCTGCGGATGGTCATGTCACTGACGTCGCAGTCGATGGCCAGCCCGGCCACCGTCGCGCTGCCGGTCGCCCGGACGTGCTCGAGAATCTGCTCGCAGCGTTCTTCGGCCAACTTGCGCATAACTCTCCCTCTGTTCGTAAATGTCCACTTAAACATACTCCGATTGTTGTCGATGTCAAGAAGTTCGCCGGATTTTTTATTTATCCGGTATTTATCGCAATAGTGGCGGATGATTCTGTTAGAAATTGTTTAAACGGACAGTGGGGCGGACAAAAACCCGTCAGGCCGGCGGCACGGTCCCGACTTCGCGGAACAGCCCGGGCGGCATATCCATGACGCGGGTGAAGGCGCGGTTGAAATGCGCGGGCGTGTCGTAGCCGAGTTCGGCCGCGACCGCTTTGGTCGAGAGGCGGGTCTCCTTCAGCAGTCGCGCGGCCTGCAGCATGCGCTGGCGCAGGATATAGCGGTACGGCGTGGTGCCGGTCTGTTCGCGGAAGGTGCGGCCGAGGTGTTCGCGCGAGACGCCGAGGCGCGCGGCCAGGTCGGTGGCGTTGAGGTTGTCCCGCCAGTGGCGGCGGGCGAGTTGCAGGGCTTCGCGCACGAGCGTACTTGCGGGCGCGTCGCTCTCGCTGCGCACGCGCGCTTCGGCGAGCCGGTACAGCAGCGAGGTGACCAGGTCCGCGCCGAGCGCCGGCGTCAGGTCGACCACCTCGCCGTCCCGGGTACGATAGCTCAACCAGCGCCGCAATACCGGGTCGTCCGGCGGCAGGCGGTATACCGGCCCCCAGCGTTGCAGCAGATCGCGGACCATGGCGACCGCGGTCGCGCCGACAAAGGAGAGATAGACGAAGTGCCACGGTTCGCCCGCATCGTGGGGATAGTAGTAGGCCGTCGCCGGATCGCGGATCTCGCAGAGAAAGCCCGAGCCCGCGGGCACGGCATACTCGCCCCGATCGTCGCGGAAGACGCCGCGGCCGCTCAGGGTATACTTGAAGATGCAGTGCCGCTCGTGCTGGCGATAGCGCCCTTGGTGATGATACCGCGTCGAGGCGATCCGCTCGCCGGCCAACACCTGCGCCTGCGGCAGCGCCGGCAGGGGCTTGAGCGTCTGGAACCGGACGGACCACGCGTGCGCGATAGCGGACTGGTTGCCGTTTTTATGCATCACAAATAGGTATGATAAGTCATGAAAAGGTGGTTTGCAACCGATAATTTAACGCTAGAATTCATTTCCGCTGAATTGTTTATTCGACACAAAAAGATAACGGAGAAAGGAACGCAATGCCCAAGATCACGTTCATGGGAGCGGGCAGCTCGGTCTTCGCCAAGAACGTTCTCGGCGACTGCATGCTCACGCCGGCGCTCCAGGATAGCGACATCGCGCTTTACGACATCGACGGCAAGCGCTTGCGCGAGTCGCAACTCATGCTCGAGACGCTCAACAAGAACACCAACAAGGCGCGCGCGCGCATCCGCAGCTACCTCGGCATGAAGAACCGCCGCGCGGCGCTCAAGGGTGCCGACTACGTCGTCAACGCCGTCCAGGTCGGGGGCTACAAGCCCTGCACGGTCACGGATTTCGAGATTCCCAAGAAATACGGCCTGCGCCAGACCATCGCCGACACCCTCGGCATCGGCGGCATCTTCCGCGCGCTCAGGACGATCCCGGTCATGCTCGACTTCGCCAGGGACATGGAGGACGTCTGCCCCGATGCGTGGATGCTCAACTACACCAACCCCATGGCCATGCTCTCGCAGGCGATGCTGCGCGGCAGCAATATCAATTACGTCGGACTCTGCCACTCCGTCCAGGGCTGCGCCTACTCGATCCTGCTGGAGACCGGGTTGTGGGAGATGGTCGAGGACCTGCAGTGGAAGGTCGCGGGCATCAACCACCAGGCGTGGCTGCTGGAGGTCGCCGACGGCGGGATCGATCTCTACCCGGAGATCAAGAAGCGTGCGGCCGAGATGATCGAGAAGGCCTGGCGCAAGGGCGGCAAGCCCTATCCGAATATCCTCCGCCATTACCTCATGCTCCATTTCGGCTACTACATCACCGAGAGTTCCGAGCACAACGCCGAGTACATGCCCTACTTCATCAAGAGCCAGTATCCCGAGCTGATCGAGAAGTTCGCCATCCCGCTCGACGAGTACCCCCGCCGCTGCGTGGCCCAGATCAAGGGCTGGCAGAAGCGGAGCAAGGAGCTGGTCAGGAACCCGAACCTCGGCCATACCCGCAGCCACGAGTACGGCTCGTACATCATGGAGGCGATGGAGACCGACGTGCCGTTCCGCTTCGGCGGCAACGTGCTCAACAGTGGCCTGATCACCAATCTGCCGGAAAAAGCCGTCGTGGAGGTGACGTGCCTGGCGGACCGCACCGGGGTGCAGCCGGTCCATGTCGGCGATTTGCCGGAGCAGTGCGCGGCCATGAACCGCACCAACGTCAACCCGCAGATCCTGGCCGTCGAGGCGGCGCTGACGAAGCGGAAGGACTACGTCTACCAGGCGGCGATGATGGACCCGCACACGGCCGCGGAGATCCCGATCGACAAGATCCGCAGCCTCTGCGACGAGCTGATCAAGGCGCACGGCAAGTACCTGCCGAAGTATACCGAGACGAAGCCCGTCTCGGCCTGGAAGGGCGGGAAGAACGGCCAGTTCCGCTCGGACTTCTTCGAGAACTGGCGGATCAGCGCGCCGCAGCCCGCGAAGGGGCCGCTCGAAGACGTCGAATATCCGACAAAGACCCGGCTGGGATGGAAGCGCATCGCCGCCGAGGGGCGTGGCTTCATCAACATGCACGGGATGCCCAAGCACCAAAAGGGGTATGTGTTCTTCAAGACCAAGGCGCGCGCGCCCAAGGCCGGGACGTGGAACTTGCTGCTGGGGCACGACGGCGGTGCGAAGGTCTTCATCGACGGCGCGTGCGCGCTCTGTGAGCCCGAGCGCGCGAACCCGGCCAAGCCGACGCGGTCGAGCGCGTCGGTCAAGCTGAGCAAAGGCGACCACGAGATCCTTGTCGCCTTCGACCCGGACGAGGGGCGCGGGTGGGGATTTTTCTTCCGCTTCGAGGTGCCCGCGAACAAGCGCAGCGCGCGCGGAACGCCGACGCTGCCGAAGGAAGTGACGCGGTAGCCAGCGCGAAACGGAATCATCGCGAACGCCCGGGCCGGCAGGCGCCGGGCGTTTATTCGTTGCCGGCCCGCGAACAGAAGCGATCAACGAAGCAGACGACCGGCGCCATGGAGATTACGAGCGGCTGATGGTCCGCCGGATGAGGCGGGCGACGTCGGCGACGAGAAACGGCTTGACAAGCACGGCCGCGCCGCGTGCGTATTGCCATGCCCCCGGCGCCGGCGATCCCTCATGCCCGATATAGACGGCGCGCACGCGGGGGTCGATCGCATGCAGGGCGTGACAGAGATCCGCGCCGGCGGTGTCCGGCAGCTCGCGCTCGATCAGCATCAGCTCGATCTCCTCGTGATGCTCGCGGAAGGCGCGCACCGCGTCGGCGCCGCTGCCGCAGGCGAGGACGTCGAAGTCGGTCTGCTCGATGCCTTCGCAGAGAATGTCGCGCGCGGCCGTGTCCGGATCGACGATCAGGATGCGCCGCACCGGCGCCGTGTTTGCATCGAGCTCCTCCGCCTCGCTCACCAGCGGCAGCAGCACGCGGAAACCGCCGGAAGCATTCCCATGACACACCGGCACGACGGTGCCGTGGTGGTGTCGCAGGCAGCCGTAGACGCTGAAAAGGTCGTAGTCCTCGCCCTCCTCGCCCTCGGCCGGCTCCAGCACGCCGGGAAAATCCTCGCTTTCGCGCGCAATGGTGATCATGACGTACGAGCCGGGCTCGAGTTCGTCGGGGTAGGAGGCGCACTGGACGTCGTCGAGCACCGCCAATTGCGTGCGGATCGCCAAGCGCCCCTCGCGCGCGAACGACTGGCGCAGGTGCAGGCAGAGCGTCCAGACCGCCCCCTGCAGCGCCCGCGGATCGCCGTGGACCGTCGCGCTCTTGGCCTGCAGCACGAGTTGCAGCGGCGTCTCGGGCCCCAGGGCGCTGCCCAGAAGCTCCTCGATCTCGCGCAGCATCCGGTCGACCGCCACCGTCTCGAGATGGCGATGGAAGCGTTCGGTATGCTTCAGCGCCTGTTTCAGCAGGTCCGCCGCGTACATCGCCGTCTCTTTGATGCCCTCGGCATACTGGCGGCCGCGGCTCTCGGGCGGCAGGGCTTCGCGTTGCAGGTCGGCGTAGCCGATGATGCCGCCGAGGAGGTTGGTGAACTGCTCGCTCATGCGCCGGGCCATGTGCCCGAGCGTTTGCCGCATGCGCGTCTCGTAAAGCTCCTCGCGCACGTGCGGGTCTGAGGCCGGCACCGCGGCGGCCGCGAGCGTGCGCATGATCAGCATGCTGCGCTCGAGCACCTGCTCGACCAGCCCGGGCCCGCGCAACCGACAGTCGACCACCGGCCGGCAGGCGGCCTGGATGACACGCTCGAAGTCGGCCGGTTCGCAAATCAACAGGCACGCGCACTGCCGCGTGGAGGCCGCGGCGAACCGATCCAGCGCCTCGAGCCAGTCCGCGCCTGTGTGCCCGAGAATCAGCAACTAGCAGGAGTCGCCGGCTCCGGTCGCAGCGGCGAAGGTCGGATAGGCCTTGGCAGCCCAGCCGAGCGCACCGAAGGCCTGGATCAGTTCCGTCGAGACGCCCTCGTCAGGCTCGATCACGGCGATGCGGCCGGCTTCCGGTTGCGTCATGGAAAACTCCTCAGCCCGTGCGGGCGCGACGGCTGCGTGGCCGCACCGGCACCGGTACCGGCCCCCGCAACGCCCGGAGCAAGGTCACGAACCAGGCGGGGCGGGAAGCGACGAATCGGCAATGCTTGTACGGCATGCCACTCCTTTCTCCGCAATTGCTCGTCATCTGCACTTAACCACAAAAAACACGGATGTCAACCTGGATTACTAAATATTAATACAATTTTACTTTTGTGGTGCTTTGCCTGGATGTCGCGATATAGTCTGGGCAAATATCACAATTTGCCGCACAACATGTGTGTTATGTCCTAGCGCGGCCTTCGGCCGCAACCAAAAGGGTTGAAGAAAGGGCGTCGCATCCGGAAATTAGAAAGGTTGAGCCCGACTTTCTCTTTTTCGGAGGACGCCCATGGATGCTTTCGTAACCAAGTACGCCGACGACATCGACTGCACGATCTCGGGATTCGACCGCCTCGTCTTTCGCGGAAACCTGCGCATGCTCTGCTATGCCGAAGGGCTCGCCGCGTTTCTGAGCCTCGCCGGGATTCTCCTCAAGGAATTCGGCGACCGCGCCCAGGCCATGACCAAACGCCTCAAGAAAGCCTCCCTCGCCGAGGCCGAGCGTCTCGGACGGCCTGTCGAATACCTGCCCTCCGCCGCCATCCGCAAGGAGGATGTGGCCCGCGCCATCGACCGGCGGCACGTCGATGAACTGGTCGCGCACGGGCTTCTCGCCGCTCTCGGAAAAATGCTCGCCGCCGCAGTCGGGACAGATCTCGGGTTCGATCTCGATAGACCGCGTTACCCGCTCGGGCGGGATCATCTCTTTCAGATGCGGCTTGTGGCCTATTTTCGCGCCGCGCTTTTTCCTCTTCCTGCGCGAGGGCTTCCTGGACGCATCCGGCGGATCGGACGATGGCGGCCTGGAGGAATTGGTCGAGTTGATGCCG
>CAYWFP010000004.1:41424-87609 GCA_964457365.1 uncultured Planctomycetaceae bacterium | reverse complement strand
TATAGCTCAGTGCAATAAATCTGCAACACAGCAGCGAAAAAATATGCCGCGCAATTTTTTAGGTGACGATGAAAGATGTTCGAGCTTCTGTCGGGCAAGTTCGCGTAGATCTTCTTTTGTTTTTGCTCGATGCCCCTTGAGCTCCTGATGCTTCAGGTGGTTCCAAAGCTTCTCATCCGGATTCCAGTCGGGGGAATACTTTGGCAAATAGAATACGTGTAATCGTTTTTGGCTTTCCGCAAACGTACGCGTTTTCTTGGACGTATGGGGAGGGGCTTGATCCATAACAACAACCAGATGCCGTCGGCCGTGATGCTTGAGCATCTGTTGCAGAAATGCTATGACCTCATCGGAAGCAATCCGTTTTTCATGTAGTTTGAAAATCAGTCGCCCAACGCCGCTGATTGCCGACATGGCGGAAACTCCACCGCGCTTACCCGTCACTTCCGCTACCGCTTTCTTACCGCGCGGGGCCCATGTTTTGCCCAGAATCGCAGTCAACGATATGTTCGATTCATCCTGAAAATACAAGATGGCATTGTGTTTCTTGACTGTCTTGCGGATTTTCGGAACCTCGTAGCGCCGCCAGTGCCTTCGTTCTTCTTCGCTCGCTTCAATGTAACGCCTCTCCGGCTTCTGGTACGTCAATTCCGACTCACGCAGCCGCCGCCAGATCGTCCATCGCGAGATATCCGTATTGAACTCGCTGCGAACCGTTTCCTGGATACGCCCGCAGGTCCATAAATCGCTTTCATATCCATGATCCAAAGCGGAACTCAGTACAAGCCTCGTTAGTCTTTCCCGATCCAACTGCGCGAGAACCCGCGGACGCCCACTGCCTGAACGCCGTATCAGCCCGGCCTCGGCTTCCGCCTCATATCGTTTCCGCCAGCGATAGACTGTAGTTCTATTCGTCTGATAGGCCTGAGCCACATCGGAAACCGACATGCCGCTCAGCAAAGCGCGGATTGCCCTGAGACGCACTTCATAGGTCGAGTAATTCTTTTCCATGAAGACAAGTCTACAGATTTGCTTGCCTCACTTCAATGATATGTTGCAGTTTTTTTGCACTGAGCTATAGCGCGCGGCGATCCAGAATTCGATCGCCGGATCGCCAAGCGGATTCACCGCGGGTGACACCCGCAAATAAACCCCCATGTTTTCGTATGTAATTGTATGGCATAGATCCAGGAAGGCCACGAAAAGGTAGGCGATGCCGATGAACAGGAAGTAGGGATTATCGAGAATGCGACGGCTGTGCCAGGAGACGATGAATATTCCGCAAGCGACGACAATACTGAAAACTTCCACCAGGATATGGAAGAATAGATAACCTTCTTCATTGGAGCCGTGGAGACTCGCCAACGCGACCGCCGCCAGCAGCAGCACCAGCAGTAACGTCGATCCCAAGCGTTCTCGCCCCGACGAATACATCGGCACGACCCTTCTCGCGTCAACCGTGAGCCGCTACACTATACCTTCAGGTCTCGATCAAAGCGAGAAGTGAAAAAGCCCGTGCAACCGCACGGACTTTCGGCATTCGGGACAAGCATGAAGAATCAGGATTTCCCGGTTTTCTTTCCGCGGTCTTCGAGTGGGGTGTATGCGTTGTCGAACGAACCGGTATACATCGCCCGCGGGCGGAAGATGCGGTTCTTGCGCATGTATTCCAGAATCCGGGCGGTCGTCGGACTTCGAGAACGGGCAGGGATGCCTCTTGAGGGTCGTCTTCCATCCATTGGCTCGAAAGTTCTTTCATCCATGCTTCCGGTGTGCCGCTTTCCGCCATACGCGCAATCTTCTCCCGCATGGTTCGGGCTTCCGGGACGCGATCGAGTCCGATCGCCTTGCCAAGCTCGCCGGGAGGGACGTGGCGCAGTCCTTCCGGACGCCGGATTCTCGCCAGAGACATGAACCCCGGCGTCATCAGAATAGCTATGGTTTTTCCCGTCGCGGAGCCGATGGGGAAAAGCGTATTGAACGGAGCGCGGATGGCGGGGAGGAGCGTTCGCGGCGCGGCGTGGCTCGGATTCGGATCGATTCGCGCCGATGACGCCCTACTGCGTGGCCAGAACGTTTAAGGAGGTCAGCGCAAGCCATACGCCACCCCGCGCGCGCGGACATCGCCGCATGCGTATTGATGCGCCGAAGCCGTTCCTCGCGGCGCCGGCGCCACCGGGGTCGTGCCGCAGAGCAATCACGCGCACCGCGGGAATGGCGGCTTGGGCCAAACGCCCCCGTTGTGCGCGTCGATGCCCCCGGAGGCTATTGACCGGCACGAGAAATCCTGAGGGCGCCTCGTGCCAGCGCGTGCCGTCCGCGCTCACCCCGCCGCCGGTGACGAGCATGTGGACGTGGGGATGATGATGCAGTTCTCCCGTCCACGTGTGCAGGACCGCCAGGATGCCCACCTCCGCGCCGACGTAGCGCCTCTCGCCTGCGAGGTCGCGCACGGCGTCGTCGGCCGTCTTCATCAGCAGGCCGTAGAGGATCTTCTGGTGCCGCAGGAAAAGCGTTCTCAATTCTCCGGGCACGGTGGCCACGACGTGGAAGTAGTCGCAGGGCAGCATCTCGGCTTCGCGCTTCCTGAGCCAGTCGGCGGTCTGCCGGCCGTGGCACTTGGGGCAGGCGCGGGTGACTACGGCAAACGCCGCACGCCCACTCACGCGGCAAAGCCGCTTCGCGTCGAAATAGCTATTTCACGGGTCTTCAGGGGAAGCTGACGCATTCGGCGGCGGCGATCTTGCGCAGTTCCTCGTGAACGTATTGCCGCGTCTGGGTGTGGGATTCGCGCCGGCGATGACGGACGGCGCTGTGGCAGATCTTGCCGCCGCGGGCGATGCAGGTCTCGGCGAAGGCGAGCAGGCGCTCTTCCAGGACGGCATAGTCGTGCGCCTCGCCCATCGCGTCCTGCAGACTCTTGAGGTATTTCAGGCGCTTGGGCGAGGCGTGGGTGATGTCGGGCGAGAGCAGTTCGATGGTGTAGCGGTAATGCTTGTAGCGCACGCGCATGCTGTGCAGCGCTACGTCGTCGCGGCCGGCGATAGCCTCGGGCGCAAGGTCGAGCACGCGCTGCAGCAGGATCCGCTGCAGCGTCTTGACCGTCAGCACCGGTTCCTTGCGCAGCCGCTTCTTGACTTGCGTCTTCCTTGTCAAGGGCTCGACGATGGAGAGATCGAACGTCTCGAGCGCTTTGAGAAACGCCGCCATCGCCTTCTCCTCCTCCTTCGCCAGATGCTGGGAGAAGGCGCGGGCGAAGTCGTTGGTATAGGGAAACGCCTCCCACTTCCGCCGGATCTCCTGCGCATCGCGCAGTACGCCGAGGGTTTTGCGGAACTGTTTCAGCCCGCTCTGCTTGGGCTTGAGGATTTTGCAGTCGTACAACTCCCGCAGCACGATATCCGCGGCCATCAGCCGTCGCAGAGAGGTGCTGATATCATGCGTGGCCTCGATCGTGGCCTGCTTGCGCACCGCCTTGTAGCGTTTCATCACCAGCTTGGCGAAGCCGACCACCTGCGTGGCGACGAAATCTGTCAGCGCGGCAAGATCCTTCTTCTTTGCCATACCGCCCTCGAACAAACCATTTACCAACGACAAACGCTTTAACATTAACAGATTAAATTGTTAAGAGAAATTTAGAAAATGATTAGAAGGCCGGATTTGGTAATTCTAACTTCTTATTACGAAATAAGTTGTGATGGATATGGAGGGGGTGAAGCGCGGCCGTTTCAGGCCCAATGGGTCAGCAGTTCGAAGATGACCGCCAAGCCCAGTCCAACGAGGAAGGCGATGAAGAAGACAAAGAGCCCTTCGATGGTCAGTCGCCATACGGGGATATCCAGGGTCCATTTACGGCTGGCGCGTTTCTGGAACGACTTGATCTGATCCAGGGCGGCCTTGACCTGTTCTTGATGGCGCTCGTTCTCGGTCATACGCACGTCCGGGGCGGAAGGTCACGATAGGCCACTGTCGATATCCGGGTACTGGCATGTCATGCGGCTGCGCGGCGGCGACATGCTGAGATGGGCTGTATTATCACGTTTAAGCGTAGGCGAGTCAAGGTGTTGCATATCAATGCGCGCGCGCGTGCAACCATCGATAAAGCCGCGTCAGCGACCGACTCCACTGCTCGAGGGTGAAATAGCGCTCGACATTGGCCCGTCCCCATGCGCCCAGGCGTTCGGCCAGTTGCGGTTCGCGCAGCAGCCGCAGCATCGCCTGCATCAGTTGACGCTCGTCACCGATCTCGACCAGGAGGCCCGAAACCTCGTCCTCGATAATCGAAGCCGATCCGCAGGTCCGACTGGCGACAACCGGCACGCCGCAACTCTGCGCTTCGAGAACGGTATACGGCATTCCTTCCCAGAGACTCGGCAGGACGAAGACGTCCAGGGCGTGGTAGAGCCGCTGCATATCGTCCACCTCCTCACAGAAGCGGACGGCTTTCGTCAAGTCCAGCCGTTCGGCCAGCGCGCGGTGCGACGCCAGTAATTCGCCGGTGCCGGCGACGAGAAATTCCGTTTCGCGCTCCTGCTGGCGCAGACTCGAAGCCGCGCGCAGGAGGCGGTCGATGCCCTTCTGCGGCGCCATGCGTCCGGCGCAGCCGATCAGCGGCACGTTTTCGCCGACGCCGAAACATGCCCGCGCGGCTTGTCGTTGCTGTGGCGTCGGTGGAACGAAGGCGGCGGGATCGACGCCGTTGGGAACGACCGCACGCTGTTCGAGCGTGCCGACCCCTTCCAGCAGCGCGAATTCGTTTTGCAGATCCGAGAGCATCACCAGCGCTTCGCACCAGCGCGCCGCCCGGCGTTCGAGCATGCGATAGAGCCGGCCCATGACCCCGCCGTGCTGCCATTCGAAGGCGAAGACATGCGGCGTATGCACGCACGGGATGCCGAGCATATGCGCGGCGAAGCGCCCGAGTATGCCGGCTTTGGAGGAGTGCGTATGCACCAGTGCCGGGCGGGTCGAGCGCAGGATCCGCCGGATCTTCAGCAGGTGGATCAGATCTCGCAACGGGCAAATGCTGCGTCGCATCGGCACCTCGTCGACCGGCCGGCCTTCCCCGCGCAGATCATCAGCCAGACGGACGGACGCAGGCCCGCGACGGGTGCTCAGGATGAAACGTGGCAGGATGCCGCCGGCGGGGAGCGTCCGTGCGGCCAGGCGCAACTGACGCGCCACGCCCCCGAGGCAGGCCTCGCAGATGTGGGTGACGACGAGTTGCGACTGGTCGGGCGACTCATGCATGGGATCGTGGCAATCAGGCTGCGGGTTCGGGAAGTCCCTATGACTTCTTTCGGTTTCGGACGACTTTCTTTCGCCGTGTCGACGATTTCGTTTCCCGGGGCGCGAAGGCGTGCGGAAGAGCCGGGATGAGATCGGCGAATTCTTCCCGCGCTCGCCGGATGCGCCGCAGCAGGCGCTCGGGTTTGACGCGCTGCAAGTCCGCCTCGTTCAATTCGACCAGGTGGCGCTGTCCCAGCGCACGAAAACCCGCCGCGGAGACGAGTTTGCCCAGACGGGAAAGCGCGGCTTTCTTCTCTTCCGTGCAGCCAGCGAGCAACGTTGCGCAGAAATACTCGTAGCAGACCGGCGGGCGGCCCGCGGGCAAGCGGCACCCGCCCCGCCCCAGCCATCCCCTGTCGGTATGGCGAAGGCGCGGCGCGCTATGGCGGCGGATGCGGATCAGCCATGCGCTTCGGCGGGTTTCCTCACAGATTTCCGCGCGGCAGCACGGCGTCGGGCAGCGTGCGCAGACCGGCGCGCACCATGCAGTCATGTGCCGGCCGATGTCTCGTTCGAGCCG
This sequence comes from uncultured Planctomycetaceae bacterium, assembly GCA_964457365.1. Classification (GTDB taxonomy): domain Bacteria; phylum Planctomycetota; class SZUA-567; order SZUA-567; family SZUA-567; genus CAYWFP01. The sequence goes on along the minus strand of CAYWFP010000004.1, from coordinate 81,800 downwards.
GCAGTAAGCCTCTACGGCTTCACGCAGGATCAGCGCCGTCTCCATCCCGCCGCTTCCAGGTTCGCGGGCAGGCGTTCCCAGGAAGCGAGCGTCGTCTTCTCCGGCGGCAAGGGCCGCTGCCACAATTCGCCGTCGTGCAGGATCAGCAGCACCGGCCCGACCCGCGGGTGGATCGGCACGGCCAGAAGCGCCCAGGTGTGCGCGGGATCGATCGCGGTTTCGCCGCGAAAGCGCGGCTGGAGAAAACGATAGCCGAACGCCTGGCCGCCGCCGGCGACGTGTTCGACAAAAGCGATGAACGGAACGAACTGCCCGAGCCGCTGCTCCTCCGGCGGGTCGAAGAGATCGGTATAATAGCCCGCCAGCGGTTCGTCGTCCTCGCCCCGGTCCTGCAGCAGCGCCGGCAACGTCGGGGCGAACGCCGCGTCGCGACCGTTGAGCCTGCCGAACCCCTGGTTGCGGTAGATCTGCTGCGCCCACAAGATCCGCCGAAGCCACTCGACGGCGAAGACGGCGTTGCTGCTGTCGCGCTGTCGAGCGAGGAACTTCTTCACCTTCTGCGAACCGGCAGCCAGCGCCATCGCCGTGGCCAGCGGCGCGGACTCGCCGTTGATTGTGATCGTCAACGTATGATCGGCGGCTACGATCTCGCCGAATTCGGGCGCGAGATAGCCCAGCAGGAAGCTGGCCATCGGCAGCGAACGCCCAAGCTCCCGGTCGAGATCGGCCCCGGGCCGGTACGTCCAGCGGCAGAGGGTCCCGCTACCGCCGCCGTCACCGGCTCCGCCCGGACTGAAGAGAGTTTGCAGGAAACGCACGTCGGTATTGAGTTGCACGTGGAATTGCGGATCGACCTGGATATATGCCAGATGCCGGTTGGTCAGCAGCAGCCAGTGCCGTCCTCTGTTTTCGCCTTCCCGTTCCAGGCTCCATGCCGCTTCCAACCCCATCACCTCGACCTGTTTGAAGACCAGCGGCGCATCTCGGGTCTTGGCGAAGAACGCCGCCCACGCCAGCGAGCGGCGCAGTTCGCGCTTCAGCGCCTCGGGACGGGTGACGCGGGCTACGGCCCCGAGACGGATGCCGGGTCCGTCCCTCTGCGGATAGACACTGAGCGCCAACCGATCGCCCAAGTAGGCCAGGAGATCGCGTTCGACGCCGACGCCCGTGAGCAGCTTGAGCATTTCCTCCTGAATCGCCAGATCGTGCGCCAGTTCCGTTCCGCCCGTCGCCGTCAGCCTGAGCGCCGTGGTCCAGAGCGTCGGCAAGGGCGTTTTCCCGGTGCCCGCAGCTTCCAGCTCCGCCGGCGGAGCGAGTTTCAGTCCTTCCAGATCCAGCGATACGGAGAACGCCGCGCCCTCGGTGAATCCTGCCGACAGCGGTGTTGCCGGCTTCTCGGTATCCGCGCTCGAAACCGGCGGAAAACCGAAGCGGTCGGGATCGAAATGCAGCGCGAGGCTCAGGCGCGTCGCCCGCTCCGTGGCGCCGGCGTGCAGCACCGCCGTCTGCGGGAACGGCAGGTCCGTCCGCCTGAGTTCGCCCCGCAGGTCCAGCCGCGTCTTCTCGTGGATCGCCAGCAGGCTGTTGAGCCATTCGAGATTGACCCACGCGGTCAGGCCGTCCTGGCGACATGCGTACATTTTGTCCAGCGACTTGCGCCACGGGAACGCCATTTCGCTCGGCGACAGCGGCTCCGCCGTGTCGAATCCTTCCAGCGTGGCTTTGCTGTCGCCGAGCCGGACCGTATCGTCGACGATATGGAGCGCGACGTTCTCGGCGTCGACGCCCAGCCGTTTGAGTATCTGCTGCAGGTCGGTCTCGCCTGCGAGCGCCGCGCGGAACGTCAGAAGTGCCCGCGGCGGCGCGGCCGGTTGCGTCGCCGGCAGCAGCAGAAAGCGCAGGTCGCTTGCCCCCGCTTCCTCCAAAAAGGCGAGGAACTCCACTGGCGGAAGCTTGCCGAGAAAGGGGACGTCTTGCCAGCCGTTGGCGATGCTCATCGGCAGCAGCAACGGCCACGGATCGCGCTTGCCGATTTTATTCAGTTCCGTTACGTTCTTCGCCGTAAGCGCCGCCAGCGGCGGATAGGAGAAAGGATACGTTTCCCGCGCGCCCAGAGGCGCGGTCAGGAGGAGGCCGATGGCACAAGCCACGAGATTGCGACACGGCGGGAGGCGCATTCATTCTCCTTCGGCGGCGGCCGGCACGATCGTCATGTTCAGAACGGATCGGATCGACCGGCGGAGCGCTTCGCGCTCGGCGTTCGTCTCCAGCGCCACGGCGGCTTCGATCGCCTCGAGCGCCTCGCCGTAGCGGCCGGTGGCGTAGAGCGCCTCGGCATGCAGCGTCAGCGCTTCGGGGCTCTGTCCTTCGCTCAGTTTCACCGCCGCCGACGTCGCCGGCAGGGCCTGCGCGGGCCGGGCCGGACTCTCGTCGTGGAGGTAGAAGCCGGCGATGCTGAGTTGCAGCTCCAGCGAGTCGGGCAGCGCCTCGGTGGCGTCAAGGAACTGCTGCTCGGCTTCCTCCGTGCGCTCGGTACGGTAAAGCAGCACCGCCCGATCGAAACGCGGCAGGTGCCACTCCGGCGCCAGCAGCGCCGCCTGCTTGAGCGCTTCCTCGGCCTCGGCGGGTCGTTCCGCGCCGGTCTCGACCTCGGCGAGTTTGTGATAACGCAGCGCCAGTTTGCGTCCGGCGGCGGGATCCAGCACGCGCATGGCCTCCAGCAACACCCACGCGTGCGCGACGCCCCGTTCGGTGGCGAGCAGCCGGTCAACGTGCTCGAGCACCTTCGCGGTCACGCCGCGCGCGCGCACTTCGGCGCGGAAGCGGGTGGCGAGGATCTCCATCGAGCTGTCCTGCAGCATGGTCGAGAGAAGGCCGCGTGCGCCGGTCGGGTCGTGCAGATTCAATTGCATCAGAGCCGATTCGAGTCGCGCCAGCAGACCGTAGGCGCCGATGAGCTGCGGCGGTACCTCCAGCGCCTTGGCGGTGAGCTGATAGCCGGCCTGGCCGTGCATGTTGTGGACCTTGAGCAGCACCACGTTCCGCCCCTTGACGAAATTGACCGGGATGGTGACGTGTTCCTCGTCGAGGCTGCGTTTCTCGTTGCGCTCGAGAGCTTTCTCGCCGTTGACCCAGACGATCAAGCCGTCGTCGCTGCGCGCCTGCAGCGCCAGCCGGAGCGCATGCGCGGTGGTGTAGACGCGGCGGATGTACCAGGTGGAGTAGGACGGGGGGTTGGGCGCGAGGTAGACGCGCCCGTACTCGTCGGGTTCGTCCTCGGGACGCCAGCGTACCTCGCCCGCCTTCCCCGTATAAACGGCGTCGAGATTGAAGTCGTGTTCGGGCGGATGGGTTTTCAGCAAGCCGCCGCGTCCTTCGAAGGGGCCGATGACGCGCGTCTCTTCGTTTTCGAAGACGTCGGTGACGCCGGGCTTGGCCGCCTCGAACGCCTGCTGATAGAAATAGAGCGCCTTCTCGTCGTTCAACGCGGCGTAGGCCAGCCCCAGCAGATACTCCAGTTCGCCGGCCTCGACGCTGCGGCTCTTGTTGGTACGGATGCTGGCGATAAGGTTGCGACAGGACTCTTCGAGCTTGCGCGGAGACCGGGAGAAGGCGTGGACGAAACCGGAGTAGGCGCGCAGATGAACCGCGCGCTGGGTCTTCTCGCGCAGAACCCGTTCGTAGAGCTTCTGCGCCAGGGCGCGTTCCTTCTGCACGACCAGGCTGTCGCCTACCTCCAGCAGGGTGCTGATCATCTCGCGGCTCAACCCCAGGACGTAGAGGTTCGCTTCCAGCAACACCAGGTTGCCGTCGTGCGCGGAGAGGCCCAGGTGCGTCGCCGCGGCATCGGCGGTATCGTAGGCGGCGGCGTCCTCGAGTACGGTCTCGCCATCGACGCTGACCGAGAGCAGCGGCTCCTCCATGCGCCGGACGAGTTCCACCCGGTGCGTTCTTCCCGGCGTCAGGACGAAGCCGCTGTTTTCGGCGACAGTGGTCTGGTTGCGCAGGATGCGTGCGCCCGGGCTGCCGGGGACACCCAACCAGACGATGCGGGAGGTGGGGCGGACGAGGTAGTTCTGGCCGATGCCGCTCAAAAGCTGCAACGTCGCCGGATCGTTCTCCGGCAGGTGCACGCGCAGTTCCAAGCGATAGTCGAACGGCAGCTGCATGGGAAAGCCGAAGACCGCGCGTTCGAGATCGCTCTTATCGGTGCCCTCAAGGATCATCTGTCCCGCTTTGCGGTCCACGACGGCGCGGTCACGGTCGAACCAGCCCCGGTTGGTATTGCGCGCGTTGTGCCAGGAAATCGTCGCGGGGAAATTGTCTTTGAAGTCGCAGGCGAATTCGCGCCGCCAGTTGCGGCTGACGCGGGCCTCGATCTCCTGCTTCTCCTGTTTGACCCGCTCGGCCTTGTCGCCCGTCTCCTGCAGGACGCGCTCCATCTGCTCCTTCTCCCGCGTGGCCAGACGCATATGGACCAGCAGCGCCAATCCCAGCACCACCACCGAGGCGCAGAGCCCAAAGAGTGCCGGTCGCGTTTCGATCCGACGGCGAAGACGATAGAGAAGCGTCGCGGGTCGGGCCTGGATCATTTCGCCTTGAATAAACGCCTCGCAATCTTCGGCCAGCGCTTCGGCGTCGGCGTAACGGCGCTGGCTCTGCTTGTCCAGGCATTTCATGCAGATGGTCTGGACGTCGGGATGGATGCGCGGATTCAGGGAGCGCGGGGGCAACGGATCCTGGTGGATGATCCGGCGCAAGAGTTCGAACTGCGTCTCGCCGATGAAGGGCGGTCGCCCGGTCAACATCTCGTAGAAGACCGCGCCGAGTGCATAGACGTCGCTGCGCGGACCGACCTCCTCGATCTTGCCGCCGGCCTGCTCGGGCGGGATATACGGCAGCGTGCCCATGACCGCGCCGGTGCGGGTCATGCGCTGGGTCTGCTCGTCCCCGGAGAGGTTGACCGCGAGGCCGAAGTCGGTGATCATCGGCCGCTCGCCGTTGTCGAGGATGATATTGGCGGGTTTGATATCGCGGTGGATGATGCCGTGGGTATGGGCGTAGTGGACCGCCCGCGCGACCCGGGCGATCAGATCGCACGCGCGATGCGGGGCGAGCGGGCCCTGCTCGAGGAGTCGGTCGAGCGGGACGCCCTCGATGAAGTCCATGGTGAAGAAGTGCTGGCCTTTGAAGACGTCGAGTTCGTGGATGGGCACGATGTTCGGATGCTGCAGGCTCGCGGCCGCCTTGGCCTCGCGCATGAAGCGTTCGATGTCCTCGTCGGTAGCGCCTTCCCGGGCGCGCAGGACCTTCAGCGCGACGACCCGTTTCAATACCCGGTGCCGCGCGCGGTAGATCACGCCCATGCCGCCCCGGGCCACCTCCTCGAGGATCTCGTAATCGCCGAAGCGCGTGCCCAGCGGGTTCGCTTCCTGCGCCGGCGGCGCCTCCGCCGACGGGGCTGGGGCGACGCTTTCCCCGCCGTCGCCTTCGAGCCCCAGCGCCACGGTGTCTTCCATGAAACTGTAGGGATAGAATTGCCGGCCGCATTTGGTGCAGTAGACGCTGCCGCCGATATCGCCGGGCGCGAACCGGTGCCCGCAGAGGGGGCAGCGCACCGGTGTTTGCGGATCCGTCCGCGCCGGGGCTCGAGAATCGCTGTGGCCTTGCATCATGGCTCCCGCCGCTCCGGTTTCCAACCGCGCGGTCAGTTTGCGAGTTCGTTCACCACATCGCCCATCTGCACTTCCGGCGGCAACACCTCTTCCTTGGGGAACCGGGTGCCGTCATGCCACAGGATATTGCTGGTTTCGAGCGTTCCCTTCAGCCAGGCGCGCATTATCTTGGTGCGCTTGCTCTGCTGGAGATAGCGCTCGATCATGGTCTGGGCCTTGCTGAAGGGGATCTGTTCGCCGCCCTTGGCGTCCTCGAGCAGAAAGAGGTGGAAGCCTCGCTCGCTGGAAACGATAGGCGAGAGCTCGCCGACGACGCGCATCTTGTCGATGCCCTCGATCACGTCTTTGGGAAAGAGCGAGTGCCCTTCCTTGTTCTTGTATTCGAATCCCTGGATCATCCATCCCCCCGGCCCGAGTTCGATCAAGCCGCCGTTGGCGCGGAAAGGCCCCTGCGAGAATTCGCGGGCTGCTTTGGCGAAGGATTGACTCAGCGCCTCGCCGCTCTTCTTCTCCAGCGGCTCCCGGATGATCTGGAGGCGCTTCTTGACCGCTTTGCGGTCTTCGATTTTGGCGTCGAGAAAAATATGCCGCACCTTGACGTGCCGCTTGGTAATGAACTGGTCGTGTTTGTGCGCTTTCCAGTATTCGCGGATCTGGCGCGGGGACGGCTGATTGATCACGTGGCCGCGGGCGATGAGAATCTTGTCCATCAGCACCTGCGAGCGATAGTACGTGCGGGCGATCTTCGGCGCGCGCACCGGGTCGATCCCGACGTTGCGCATGCGTTTCAGAACGTCCTCGTAGCTCGCCTCGACCTTGGTCATGCGCATCTTCTTGCGCGGATTGTCTTCTTCCTCGTAAGCATCGGTCAAGCGTCTCGATTCGCGGTTTACCAGATGGATCAGAATCAGTTCGCGCATCGCCGTATCGCTGAGTATTTCGTGTTCGTGAGGCGGAAGTTCAGCGATATTGCTGTGCGGATAGAAACGCTCGAAGAGGAACTCGCCCATCTCGTTCAGGTCCTGTTGGGTGATCTTCTTGTCGTTGACATGGACGAGGATGGCGTGTCGCAAGACCTGTTGCGGCTCCTGGGCGTCGGCCAGCCCGACACTGCCTGCTAGCAGCAACAGAACGCAAACACCGGATCGATGGCAAGACATCATGAGTTACCCCGCTGCAGATGACAAAGAGAATACCCGGCAAGCAATAGATTCATAATAATAATGTCACGGAACGTAACGTTTCCCGTTCTGTTAACGCTGAAAGTAAGCAAAAAATAAACCCCGGTACGATGGTTGCTTTGTCTTGACAGGTACATGAACCAAGGGTAATCTGAGGGCTTGTCGATAGCAAGAATATTTTATAACACCTTAAGCGGCAAGAGGTTTTTAAGGCCGTACCCCGATCATGTTCGCAGGCGCATGCTGTAGTCGATAGGGACAGTTGTGGCAAAAGTCGACAAAAGCTTCATTGTAATCTGCCACCAGTGCAAGGCGAAGTACGATACTTCCAGCTTCACCGCGGGCAAGTATTTCAGTTGCACTCACTGCGGCACCGTGCTGCAGGCGCCGGGTACCCCCACGCGCAAGGGTAAAAACGAAAAGCAGCGGCCCTTCGGCGAGATCGCTGTCGAGAAAAGCTTTATCACGCCCAATCAGCTCAAGTCCGCACTCGATGTCCTCAAGCTTCATCACGAGGCCGGGCGCAAATCCCGCCTCGGCGACATCCTGCTCGAGAAGGGCTACATGTCCAGCAACCAGGTGGGGCAGGTCCTGACCGAGCAGGGGGAGAAGGTCGCTGCGCTCGTCCCGGGGTACGAAATCGTACAGAAACTGGGCAAGGGGGGGATGGGCGAGGTATACAAGGCCATTCACCTGACCAGCCGCAAGACCGTGGCCATCAAGGTGCTCTCCGACACGCTGACCGCCAGCAAGGTCTTCATGGATCGCTTCCACCGCGAGGCCAAAGTGGCTATCGAACTCGATTCGCCGCATATCGTCAAGGGCTATGACGAGGGCGCGGCGGGAGATCTGCATTTCTTCGTCATGGAGTTCGTCTTCGGCAAGAGTGTCGCGCGGGTGTTGAAGAGGCGCGAACACTTCGGCGAGCGACGGGCCATCGACGTCACCCGGCAGATCGCGGCCGCGCTGCAGCACGCTCACGAGCGCGGCATCGTCCACCGCGACATCAAGCCGGACAATATCATGATCACCCGCGAGGGCAAGGTGAAGCTGGCCGATTACGGCCTGGTGAAGTTCGCCGACGATCTGGGCGAAGCCGGGTTGACCATGGAAGGCCAGATCATGGGTACGCCCAACTATATCTCCCCCGAGCAAGCCGCCGGCACGGGCGAGATCGATATCCGTAGCGACGTCTACTCCCTCGGCGCGACATTCTATCACATGCTCGTCGGCACTCCGCCGTACAAGGGCAAGAGTCTCTCGGCGGTGTTGCGGCAACACATCGAAGGCCCCCCGTCGGATCCGCGCAAGAAGCACAAGGAGATCTCCGAGAGCGTCGCGAAGGTCTGCATGAAGATGATGCAGAAGGATCCGGCAGAGCGGTACCAGAACCCCGACGAGCTGCTCCAGGCGCTCGACGCCTGCGGCGCCCACGCCGAGAAAGCCGTCGCCGCGTTGTCGGACGAATACCCCGAGAGCGATACTCCGCCCAGTGGGGCCGGCGGTTCGGAACCCGATCCGTACGAGATCCAAGAGACGCTGACGCCCGATACCAGCGACGCCAGCCTGACCAACGCCTCCGCCGCAGCGGTGCCGCTGCATCACCGGCCGCGGGTGGTGGGGGCGGCGGCGATGGCCGCGGGGATGCTGTTGGCGGTGCTGGTGGTCTCTTTTATCAGCTCCGGCGACGGGCCGGAACCGGACCCGTCGGCCTTCGCGTCACTGCCGGCGGCGGTCGTCGGTCCGCAGCCGAAGCGGTTGACCATGCTCGACGCGGTGCCGGTGCGTCACCAGGAGGCGGCGCGGCTATACCAGACGGCCATGCTCGCCGATACGGAGGACGAGCGGAGGCGACTTCTGCAACGGTTGACCGAGCGGTACGAGGACACCCCCGAGGCGGAGTTGGGCGCGCAGGAGCTGAAGGCCTATCGCGAGGCGGAGGCGCAACGTCGCGCCGAGGAACGCCGCCGCGCCGAGGAGCGCCGAAAGCGCGAACAGGCCGAGCGCGACAGGGATTCCATGGCGGCGCTGGAGAAGGTCATGCGCCTGCAGAGCGACGCCGCGGCCTTCCTCCGGGGGATGAAACAGTTGGTCAAGGACTTGCCCGATACCAAGGGCGCCAAGCAGGCTCAGCAGCAGATCGACCTCTTCGCCCGCATCGAACGCGAGCGCAAGAAACGCGAAGAAGAGGAGAGCCGCCTCGAGCAGCAACTCCAGCGCGAGGCCCGCCAGCGCGAACTCGTCCGCGTGCGCGATAACTTTCTCGAGCATTACCGCGGCGCGCTCGCGGAACAAAACCTGGAACTCGCCCGCGAGATGGCGAAGAAGCTCGCCGGGAGCGAGAACAATCCCGAATTGCGACCGTTCGGAAAGAATTGCTTGGCAGACGTCTCCGCCTTGATGCAGTTCGAGGCCCTGTTCGAGAAAGGGCTCAAGTCCGAAGACGATGATGTGGAGCTCGCGCTCGTCTCCGGCAAGACGGTCAGCGGCCGGGCCGTCCGCGTCCGCGACGGCAAGGTCGAGCTCTTCGCCGACGGATTCCCGAAAACGCGTCGCATCGACTCCATCGTCGACGACGATTTGATCAAGTGGTTGAACCGCGGCCGCGAAAAAGGCGACCCGCCCGGGGAAGTGGTGGTGGCGCTCTACCATTACGCGCGCGGGAGCCAGCAGGCGGTGAAGCTCTTCGGGCGCGCCAAAAGCGTCGATCCGCTGCACGAATTCCACCAGCAGTTGCTCAAGCACTCGGGCTTGACCAAGTAGCGGCGGCACCCGGATCGAGACGGCATGAAAAACCGGCGACCCGGAGGCCGCCGGCTGCAGCAATGCATTCGGCGATTCAATTTCCGAAGAGCGGCCTGGGCGGGCCGGTCTCCATATCCAGTTCCTGGGATTCGATAACGCGTTGGCGATAATCCTCGTCGATCTCGCGCTCGATTTCCGGAATTTCCTCCTCTTCCGTGACCAGCGTCGGCCGGTTGTAACGCCCGCCTTCGGCTTCGCGGACGGCCGGGGTGTCGATCGAGTCGCCGCGGTCGATGCCGACCCAGCCCTTGGGAACGAGATTGACCCAGACGCTGTAGTCGTTGTCGTGGTCGATCGAGAAGCGCACCTCGAGTTCGAAGGTGTCCAGGTCGCGGATGAGGGCGATGCTCTGCTCCTTGACGCCGCTGTCGATGCCGCCGCGGACGACACCGTCGGCACCGCGAACGCCGTCGTCGCTGCCCATGTGTTCGTAGCTGACGGCGTATTCGAGCTGGTAGTTGCTGTGTTCGTTCCAGAGCATGGTGCGCACCGCGGCGCTGGTGACCAGCGAGTCGGGCGTCTTGTTGCCGAGGCTGTTCTCCTGCCCGCGGCGGTAGTAGGTGTTGGCGTAGACGCGGAAGCGGCGCATGAAACGCCAGTCGCCGCCGCCGCGCGCGGTGTTGAACTCGCCGTCGTACGGGTCGAACGCGCCGCCGGCGAAGAAGGTCAGGTTGTCGGTCGGGCGCCAGGCCATGTCGATTTCGATGTCGGTGAACTGGTCGCCGCCGTTGACGCGGTCGGCTTCTGATTCGACGAACTGGTAACCCATGCGCAGATCGAGCGTCAGCATATCGACCTTGCGCAGCCGGCCGAGGCGGTCGGGCCGCTTGTCCTGGATACGCTGGTTGAGCTCGAAGAGCAGCAGCCGGCTTTTGTGGAAGTTGTCCACCTCGTCGAAGTCGTAGAGGTGCTCGGGCTGGATCGAGGGGCGTTCCTGGGCGATGAAGCGGACCACCGGTTCGACCACGTGGCGGCGCTTCTTCTCCTTGTAGAAGCCGTAGAAGCGGCTGGAGAGGTCCGCGCCCCAGATCAGCGCGTGGTTGAGATCCGGGTCGTCGTCGTTCTTGTAGCCGCCCTTGTAGGTGTCGCTGTAGAAGGTCGTGCGGTAGCCGCCGTAGGGCTGGAGCGTCCACGGTCCGGCCTTGATCGGGACATAGGCGGCCGTCTCCTGGTGCAGGCGCAGCACCTCCGGGCTGGTACCGTCGCGGCGGACGCGGTGGTGATGCGGCTCCAGGATATCGAGGTGGTGGTAATTGAGCATCTTGTCCGAGCGTCTCTTCAGCAGGCCCGCGCGTACGTCGGAGCGGACGTAGAGCGGCAGCCACGGCTTGTTGACGAGACGCAACCCCGGGAGGTTGAAACGCCATTCCGGCAGGTACTCGGTCTTGCTCTCCCAGTCGTGGAGCCGTTTCTGCGCCACCAATTCGGTCTTCCAGTTCTCGCTGATCCAGCGCAGGCTGGCGTTGGTATTCTTCTCCCCGTCCTCGCGCCACTGGTTGGGGAAGTATTCCTCGTAGAAATCGCGGTCGGACATCCAGTGTGCCTGCAGCCGCAGGTCGAACTTGTCGTTGAAGATCTGCCGGTGCCACCACTCCACGGTGCCGCGGTGCTCGTGGCGGTAGAGCGCCTCCTCGTAGCCCTTGTGGCTGCCGTAGATCTTGCCGGGGAAGTGGACGTCGTCGTGCGCGCGGTCCTCGTCGTCGTCCTTGCTGGTCGTCTCGTAGACCCAGAAGCCGTCGATCTTGCCCTTGCTGCCCTTGTGTCCGGTGCGGTAGGTCAACTCCGCGCCGAGAGGATAGCCGCGCTTCTGGTACCAGTCGGTATCGATGAAGAGCTTCTCCAGGCGCAGCCAGTTCTGCGCCTTGGGGTTGAGGTCGAAGCCCCACGTCCATTGCGAGTAGAAGCCCCAGTCGCTGCTTTCCCCGCCGCGGACACGCACCCAGGGCCATTCGTATCGCAGGTCCTTGATGATGTAAGGGAAGTAGAAGATCGGCACGCGCCCGATCTTGACGACGTTGTGCCAGCTCTCGACCTTCTCGTCGCGGCGGAAGTTCACGTCGCGCGAGGCGATGTGCCAGTGCGGGCGGGCGAAGTTCGACGGGGTGACCATGACGTGGCGGCCGACGAGATGGTCGCGGCTCAGCACGCGCAGGTCCACCACGTGCGCGTTCATCTGGTTGGGCATCTCCGTTCCTTGCAGCCCTTCGAAGACGCCGCGGTTGCGCGAGGCGCCGGGCCGGACGTCGGTGACGCTGGTGCGCAGCGGGGAGGGGGTCTTCATCCCCGGTCGGCGGCCGCGGATGTGGACGTTCTCGGCGCGGCCGTGCCAGTTGGTGATGTCGATGAAGAGCTTGTCGCAGCGGACGAAGCTGCCCGACGGATCCTGCAGCGTGACGTCGCCCTCGGCGTAGATGCGGCGGGTGTCGCGGTAGAAGATCAGGTTGCGCGCGCGGATCTTGCGGCCCTGGACGGTGAGGGTGGCGTAATTGCGGACGACGACTGCGCCCTTCTCCTCGATGAAGTCGAGGATGCCGCCGTCGAGCGCCAGGTCCTGCCCCATCAGCGCGCCGAAGCCGCCCATGTCGCCGCCGGCGTCCTCGCCCGCGAATGCGGCGGGAAGACTCAGCGCCAGCAAGGCCATGAAGGTTGCGAGTATGCCGCGCGGAATCGGATTCATGAGCGCTTCTTCTCCTCGTTCACGTAGCCACGGCCACCGCCGTGCTCTGCTTGAGCAGGTACGGATCCAGGCGCATGCGCGCGGCCACCTCTTCGGGGCGCGCGGTGTCGCCGCGGAGGTGCACCGCCTCGAACGCCGCCAGCGCCTGCGAATCGACCTGGGTGCCGGCGCATTCGCGCAGGATCTCCATCGCCTTCTCGGCGTCGCGTCCCTTGCGGTAGGTGCGGTTGCTGGTGATGGCGTCGAAGGTGTCGGCCACGGCCAGAATGCGTGCCGGCAGCGGAATGCCCTCGCCGGCGAGTCCGTCGGGGTACCCGCTGCCGTCGAATTTCTCGTGATGATGGCGCACGGCCTCGACGATTCCCCTCATCGAGACGATGCGGTCGATCTCGGGCATGTTCTGAACGATGGTCGCGCCGCGGGCGGGGTGTTCCTTGATGAGGGCGAACTCTTCCTCGCTCAGGCGGTTCTTGCTGCAGAGCACCGCCTCGGGCACGCCGATCTTGCCCACGTCGTGCATGAGCCCGCCGAGTTCGATGATCAGACGCTGCTCTTCGCTCAGGCCCATCTCGTCGGCGATCATCAGGCTGAAACAGGTGACCCGTTCGCTGTGGCCCTTGGTGTAGGTGTCCTTGGCCTCGATGGAGGCGACGATGGCGTGCATCGAGCCGAAGAAGAGCAACTCCAGGTCCGCGACCAGCCGCGCACGCTCCACCGCCACGGCGGCCTGGTGGCCGACCGCGGCCATGATCGCCAGGTCCTGCTCGGTGAAGACGGTACCGCCGCTGGTGCAGTCGACGTACATTGCGCCGATCACCTTCTGCTGGGTCATCAGCGGCACGCTCATGACGCTCTGGATATTCTGCATGACGATCGACTGGCCTTCCTTGAAGCGGTCGTCCGAAGCCGCGTCGGCGGTGATGACCGAGTCGCCGGTCTGGATCGTCTCGTTGACGACGGTGTAGCTGATGCGGAACTCCTCGTTGGCCAGCGTCGGATCGTTGTGGCGCGAGACGATGGGCTTGGGCTCGCCGTTCCCGTCGATCAGCAGCACCGCGCCGCGGTCGGCGTTGGCCAGGTCGAGCACGGTGTCGCTGGCGAGGCGCAGGATGCGCTTGATCGTCGATTCGCTGTAGATGCGGCTGGCGAGCGAACAGATGGCGTTGAGCCGGGTGCGCAGCTTGTTCAATTCCGGGCTGTCGCCGGTGACCGTCTTCAGCGGCCCTTGGCTGACGTCGTACTTCTGGCGCAGCACCTCGGCGGCGGCCGAGACGGGGTTGCGCACGAAGTTCACCGTCGCGTCGATGCCCAGTCCCGCGGCGGTGCCGGTGGCGGTTTCGTGTTCCTCGGGGGCGGACGTGCCGGCGAGGGCGCAACGCAGCATGCTGTCGCCGATGCGGATGAGGTCGCCATCCCTGAGGGGTTGGGTGGTGATCGGTTCGTCGTTGACCAGCGTGCCGTTGCTGGAGTTCAGATCGTGCAGCATCACGCCTTCGGGCAGGTTCTCGATACGGCAATGCGCGCGCGAGATACCCTGGTCGGGGATCTGGATGTCGCTCTGGATACTCCGCCCGAGCGTCAACGACGCGCCGTCGACGATATCGAAGCGCCGGCCCTTGAGTTCGCCGGCTTCCACGATGAGTTGCACCTGCGGCACGGCCATACCCTCGCGGACGCTTTGCCGCTCGAGCAAAGCGTCGGATACGGATGCATCGGCCGCGCACCGAATTGCCCGCGGCCTGAGGGGATTATAACGATTTCCGCCAGTGCATCGCAAGCCCGGCGCCCCTTTCGCCGCCGCTTGCGTGCGCATGCTGCCCTTGCGTGCGAAAATTCCCGTAAGTTCAGCAGCGACAAGATTGTAGGTTGCCGTCCCCGATCTGTCAAGCACGCCGGCGCGACTTATCCGCGGGTTATCCACAGTTTACCCCCCCGTCCGCCTCCTCCAGGCAGACCTTCACGACATCTATTTGCCGCCTGCAGCGCGACGCTTTCATCTTTATCGGTCAACCGCGGGCGGATATCCACAGAGATCGGCCGCGCTCTTGACAGGGCGTGTCTGCGTGGGAACAATAGGCATCTGGACGTGGGTATTTTGCCGCGTGTCGCAGCAGTTGTGGAATTGACACGAATCCCACGAAATTCTTGTAGAGAATTCATGCGTGGTCTTCAGGCCTGCGGCGATCCTGGCAGATCAATTCACGGCGGAAACCAGCGGCAATCCGGTTTTGGTCGAACAAGCGTGTGGTGACGGCGTTATAACCGGCAAGGATTTTCTTGCCGATTTTCCGCCGCGGAGGAATTCGCGATATGGGTTTGCGCCCGGTAGCGGTACGTCTGGATCCGCTGGAACGCCCCGCCGAGGTCGCGCTCGCCCTCGGCGGCGACTGCCACCCGCTTTCGTTTCGCCTGCTCTGGATCGTGTTGCCGCTGCTGGTGCTGCTGCGCCTGGCGACCTTCCCCGATCCGGTGAAGGCGCGTCCGGCCACGACCGCGCCCGCATCGTATGTTCTCGAGGAAGACCTGGACATGCAATTCATCCGCGAGCACATGGTCGAGGCCGAGCGCGAGGAAGCCCTGCGGCGGGAGTTGGACCCGAATTACCGGGAAATGCCGGAGGTGGATCTCGAACCGACCGCGCCGGAGCATCTGCGGATGGCGGCGGTGCAGTTTTACTCGGAGATGGGCAAGCCCGAGAAGAACCGCGAGCGGCTGGTGCCGTACATCCGCGAGGCGGCGAAGCTGGGCGCGAGAATCGTCGTCCTGCCCGAGTGCGCCATCCCCGGCTACGCCGACGCGGAGAACTGGGTCTTCTGGCGCGATCCGCAGCGCCCGCTGCCGGCAGGCGAAGAGGACGAAGAGGCGCTCAAGGAATATCTCGACGTCACAACGGTCGCGGAGCCGTACGACGGCGAGAGCTACCGCTTCTTCCGCCCGCTGGCGCAGGAATTGAAGATCTATCTCACCGTGCCGTATATCGAGAAGGCCGACGGCAACTACTACGACAGCGTTTCGCTGCTGAATCCGGCGGGCGAGATCATTCTGCGCTACCGCAAACGCTTCCTCTGGGCGCACGGCGACCCGTCCTGGGCTACGCCCGGCGATTCCGGCGCGCCGGTCGCGGAGACACCGTACGGCCGCGTGGGCGTGATGATCAGCTACGACATGCACAAGGTACTGCCGGAACTGGCCGAGAAGAATGTCGACATCGTTCTTCACTGCGCGGCGCTCTACGGCATGAACTTCGAAGCGTGGCTGGTGCGCAACTTCCAGCCGCGGATGAAGCATTTCGAGGTCAATCTGGTACTGGCCAACTGGGCCTATCCGTACACGCCCACCTGGAACGGCTATGGCCTCAGTCGCATCATCGACCGCAACGGCAAGCTCGTCGCCGCGCGTCCGCAGGCGCCCCAGAGCTGGCTTGTCGTCAACGACGTTCCCGTCGCCGCGGATTCGTCCGCCGCTCAATCCGAGGAGAAATGAATGCCCGACACTCCGCAATCCGCCGAACCGACCGCCGATCCGAACGGGAAGACGAACGCCGAACCCTCCTCCGCCGCCCCCGCCCCGGGTGCGCAGAAGCGCGAGATGCTCAAGGCCCCGCCCGAGGAGGCGCGCGAACTCGAGGAGTTCGTCAAAGAGGGGCTGAGCGCTCACCAGACGGCGGGGCGGTACATGATCCTGGCGATCCTGGTGTTGGCCGCGGCGTTTCTCTACTGGGACAAGCTCGATTACGTGCACACCGACCTGGGGTTCCAGGCCTTCGGCGACAAGGTACTGCCACGTCTGCTGAACGAGGCCAACGACCGCGCGTGGGCCACCTACCAGCCGCGCAGCCGCGCCGAGCGCCCCGAGCCGCCGCGCTGGCCGGTCGGCCTTTACAACAAGATCCGCTTCGATATCTACCTCGTCGGCCTGCTGTTGCTGCTCTTCGGCTGGATGCTGCTGCGCATCGAGCGCGTGAAGATGCAGCGCAACGACCTGCTGGTCTACCGTTCGATGGCGCGCGAGATCGAGAAGCTGCGCCTGCGCGTGCGCCAGTTGCAGGCGGCGGTGGAGCGCGGCCGCGAAGAAGAGGAAAAATAGGAACCGGGAACAAAAAGTCCTACCCAAAGCGGTCGTGCTCTGGCATAATCGTTCCTTTTGATTTCGTCGACGCCTTCGCTTAGATCGCCGCCGGAGGCGTCCCCGTCGAGCCGGATTCGCAGGAGGAGAACGACATGGGCGAACGGTCGTTCGCGGTGCCGCTGTTGCTGGCCGCGCTGTTGGTGGTCAATATCTTCGGGCTCTATTTCGCCATCGACGCCACCAGCGAGTACAAGCGTCAGGCCGCCAGCGCCGAGCAGGCGCTTCAGAGTCTCGAGAGTACGGTGAGCCGGTTCGGCCGCGAACTCGAGGAGCAGTCCGCGAGCGGATTGAGCCCGGAGCTCGAGGAGAAGCTCGAGCAGCTTCTGCGCCAGGCGCGGCAAAGCAGCGACGCGTCGGAACAAACCGAGACGAACGCGACGCCGGGCGAGGGGGGGCAGCTCGACGGCGGTGAAACGCTGAAGCCGTTCGGATTCTTCGCCCAGGACGGCGAGCGCGATCCAGAGGCCGAGGACGGCGGCCGCCGCATCAGCTATACCTCCGCCTTCAGCAACAATCTCAACGACATCGTCAACAATTCCGCCATCGTCAGCAGCATCTGGCAGATCTGCAACGACCAGATCGGCGAGCGCGACCTTATCGACGTGCGCCGCTTCGTGCCGCGCATGGCCGCCTCCTGGCACAAGAGCGAGGACGGACTGGTCTATACCATCCGCCTGCGCAAGGGCATCCTGTGGCACCCTTTCACCGACATCGTCACCGGCGAGAAGGTACCGGAGAAGGAGGTGACGGCCGACGACTTCGTCTTCTGGTGGGAGACGGTACAGAACCCGAAAGTGCCGGCCGACCCGATCCGCAACTATATCATCGACATCGAGACCATCGAGAAGGTCGACCGCTACACCTTCCGCGTGGTCTGGCGCGAGCCCTACAGCCTCGCCGATCAGATCACCCTCCAGCTCTCGCCGCTGCCCGCGCACTATTATCGGCCCGATCCGAACTGGAGCGACGACGAGTTCGCCGAGCAGTTCATCACCTCCAAGCGCAACCAGCACATGATCGGCTGCGGCGCCTACCGCCTGGTTCGCTGGACCAAGGGACAGGACCTGCGCATGGAGCGCTTCGGGCGTTTCTTCGGTCCCAAGCCGTCGATCAAGCATCTGCTCATTCGCGAGATCCAGGAACCCAATATCGCCCTGCTGGAGTTCAAGAGCGGCAAGCTCGACCGTATCGGCTTCCAGCCCGAGCAGTGGATCTACGAGACCGCGGGCAAGGACTTCTACACCGTCACCCCCGACGTCGATACCTGTATCGAGGATTCGGCGGCTTACGACGAACGCAAGCGCGCGGGCGAGACGCCGACGACGCACGAATTCGAGAAATACATGTACCCGAGCTATGCCTGGCGCTACATCGGCTGGAACCTGCGCAAGCCGCTCTTCAAGGAGAAACAGGTGCGCTGGGCGCTGACCCACTGCATCGACCGCAAGCGCATCCTCGAGGACGTCTACCACGGCTTCGGACAGGTCATCACCGGCCCCTTCGTGCCGCAGAGCCCGTACTACAACCACCAGATCGAGGCCATTCCCTTCGACCTGGAGGCGGCGAAGAAGCTCCTGCAGGAGGCCGGCTGGCGTGACAGCGACGGCGACAACATCCTCGACAAGGACCTCGACGGCGACGGCACGCCCGAGCCCTTCGCCTTCACCCTCGCCATCGTCTCCTCGATCAACGACATGAAGCGCTACGCCACCATCATCCAGGAGGACATGAAGAAGGTCGGCATCGACATGCAGATCAAGCCCAGCGAGTGGTCGGTCTATACCGAGATGCTCAACGAGCGCAGCTACGACGCCTGCACCCTGCTCTGGAGCGGCAGCATCGAGAGCGATCCGCGCCAGATCTGGCACAGCTCGCAGGCCGACCTCAAGGTAGAGCGCTCGAGCAATCACGTCAGCTACGCTTCCGCCGAGGCCGATAAGCTGATCGAAGAGGGCCGGCGTACCACCGACGTCGACAAACGTATCGCCATCTACAAGAAATTCCACGAGATCGTCCACGACGACCAGCCCTATGCCTTCCTCTTCCGGCACATGGCCCTCGTCGGCCAGCACCGCCGCTACCGCAACGTCCGCATCTACAAGCTGGGGATGAACGCCAACCTGCACTGGGTGCCGCGCGACGAGCAGAAGGCCTTCGAGTAGGGAGCGGCCGTGTCGACGTATATCCTCAAGCGCGTGCTCTTCATGATCCCGACGCTGCTGATCATCAGCTTCGTCTCCTACGGGATGATGCGCCTGGCGCCCGGGGATCCCACGCGCGCGCTGGGCGGCGGCTTCCTCGGCGCCGGGGCCACCAGCGAGGGCGAGAGTGGCCTGGCCATGGACGAGAAGAAAGAGTCGGAGTTCGCCAAGGTCTTCCGCAAGCAGTTTCACCTCGACAAGCCGTTCTACATCGGCTACTACTACTGGCTCGGCGGCATCCTCACCCGCGGCGATTTCGGCGTTTCCATCGTCATCAGCCTCAACACCCCCGTCTGGGAACTGATCCGCGAGCGCCTGCCGGTGACCATCAAGCTCAATCTCTGGGCCGTGGCGCTGATCTATATCATCGCCATCCCCGCGGGCTTCTACTCCGCGGTCAACCGCGGCTCGGTCTTCGACCGCGTGACGTCGCTGTCCTTCTTCATGCTCTACAGCATGCCCAGCTTCTGGGCGGGGTTGCTGCTGATCATCCTGGCGCACAAGTTCCTCGCGGGCTGGCCCATTCAGGGCATCCGCCCGGACCTGCCGGCCACGGCGACCTACTGGGAGGATCTGGCGGCTACGGCCCGGCACTACGTGCTGCCGGTGATCTGCATGGCCTACGCCGGCTTCGCGGGTCTGAGCCGCTACGCGCGCGTGGGCATGCTCGAGGTGATCAACCAGGACTACATCCGCACCGCCCGCGCCAAGGGCGTCGGCGAGTTCTCCGTCATCTTCAAGCACGCGCTCCGGAACTCCTTGATCCCGCTCATCACCATCTTCGCCGGGCTCCTGCCCGGACTCGTCGCCGGGAGCATCATCATCGAGTACCTCTTCGGTATCCCCGGCATGGGGCAGCTCAGCATGACCGCGCTGAGCGCGCGCGACTATCCGGTGTTGATGACGCTCTTCGGCATGAGCGCGCTGCTGGTGCTGCTGGGCGTTCTGGTGGCGGATCTCCTGTACGCCGTGGCCGACCCGAGGATCACCTTTGACTGACGAGACGCCCGCTTCTCCGAGCTACAGCGCCATCGTCCTGCGCCAGCTCCTGGCCAACCGCTGGGCCGTGGGCGGCCTGGTCATGGTCGCGGCCTTCTTCCTGCTGGCCTTTTTCGCGCCGTTTCTGGCGCACCGGCTGCCGCTGGTCTGGTTCGCTCCCGACGGCGCGGTCAGCTTTCCGCTCCTGCGCGAGTTCTTCGCGCCCAAGGAGAGCACCGAGGCCGCGCTCGAGATCGCCTTCAATTTCGCGCTGCTCTTCCTGCCGCTGGCGTGGCTGCTGCTGCGGATGCAGAAGGCGCTGGACCTGTCGTTCCGGCTCGAACGCACCGATTCCATCGGCCAGAGCCTCGGTATCGCGCTGGCGGCGCTGGCGTGTTGGGGGCTGCTATACAGCATCCTCGGCCTGAATCTCTTCGATCAGCCGGCTTCACAATGGGACATCGTCAAGGTCTGGCAGGCCGGCTCGGTCTTCGGCGTGCTCTGGCGTGTCGTGGTGCTGCTGATTCTGCTGCCGAGCGTCGCCTTCGGCCTTTACGCGGGCGTGCGCATGATCCGCCCGCGCGGCGAATGGGTGCCGGTGTTGATCCTGGCGCTGCTCGTGGCCCAGCCGTTTCTCTGGATCGACGCGGTCAACGACCCCACGCCCTACCGCCGCCTCGAGGAGGAGAGCGAGGGCTGGGGCGTATTCCCGCTCATCCCCTACGGACCCTTCGAGACCGGGTTCGGGCCCAAGGTCGCGCCGTCGTGGTGGACGAGTGACTCCGACCTGACCGACGATCACGTCGCCGACTGGCGGGGGTTCGCCGAGGAATTGCGCGCGTGCAAGAGCAGCGACGATTCGCGACGGCAACAGGTCTGGCAGAGCCTTTCCACGCGTTCGGTGGAGATCCTCAATGAACGCCCGGAAGCGCTCCTGGTTCCCGGGGAATTGCGCAAGCAGGAGGAGGCGGCGCGGCTGGCCTATCGTCGCGCGCTGGTCCGCACCCCGGCGCTGAAAACGGCGTGGGAGGAGGCCGAACGGAGGCTGGAGGCCGAGCGCGCGAGTGCCGCACGGGCGCGCGGCCATATCCTGGACGATCTGAACGAGTTGTTGCGCGCACCGCGCTTCTACACGCCGACGGGGTGGCAGGATCTGCGGCTGGCGCCCGAGGCGTGGGAGTGGAAGGACAAAGCGGCCGCGGATCTGACCGGCCTGGAGCGCGAGCGCATGAACCGCTACGCCCTGGACGCGCTCTTCCCGCGCGCGCTCAAGAAGGGCGTCTTCGAGCGTCGCAAGCGCGAACGCCACGCCGCGGGCTTCCACCTCCTGGGAACCGACAACGTCGGCCGCGACGTCCTCGCGCGCGTCGTCCACGGCGGGCGGGTCTCGCTGGCGGTCGGCTTCATCTCCGTCGGCATTGCCGCCTGCATCGGGGTGATGATCGGCTCCTGCGCGGGCTATTTCGGCGGCTGGGTGGATATCGCTCTCTCGCGTTTCATCGAGATCATTATCTGTTTCCCCTCGTTCTTCCTCATCCTGACGATCATGGCCATGCTGGAGAAACGCTCGATCCTCAACATCATGCTCGTCATCGGGTTCACCGGCTGGACCGGCATCGCGCGCCTCATCCGCGGCGAGGTGCTCAAACAGCGCAAGCTTGACTACGTCGCCTCGGCGCAGGCGCTGGGGGTGCGCTCCGGGCGCGTCATCTTCCGCCACATCCTCCCCAACGCCATCGCGCCGGTGCTGGTCAGCATCAGCTTCGGCATCGCCGGGGCGATCCTGACCGAGAGCGGGCTCTCGTTCCTGGGCTTTGGCGTAGCGCCGCCGACGGCGACGTGGGGGCAGCTTCTGAACCAGGCGCGCGAGGCGCCGTGGCTCAACTGGTGGCTGGCGTTGTTTCCGGGATTGATCATCTTCCTCTCGGTCACCGCGTACAACCTCGTGGGCGAAGGGTTGCGCGACGCGCTCGATCCGCGTTTGAGGAGATAGCATGACCGCCGCCACGGATACCCGGACGCTGCTGTCGGTGCGCAACCTGCAGGTCGAGTTCGGCACCGGCGAGCGCGTGGCCCGCGCGGTGCGCGGCGTCTCTTTCGACGTTCCCGAAGGCAAGACGCTGGGCCTGGTGGGCGAATCCGGCTGCGGCAAGAGCGTTACCAGCCTCGCGGTGATGGGCCTGGTCGACTCCCCGCCCGGTCGCATCGCCAGCGGCAGCGTCCAGTTCGGCGAGCGCGACCTGCTGCTCTTGGGGCGCGAGGCCATGCGCCGCGTCCGCGGCCGCGAGATCGCCATGATCTTCCAGGAGCCGATGACCGCCTTGAACCCGGTCTTCACTATCGGCAACCAGATCGTCGAGGCCCTGCTGGTGCACGAGCGCATCGGCCCACGCGAGGCGATCGCGCGCGCGGAGGAGATGCTCGAGGCCGTCGGCATGGCCCAGCCGTCGCTGCGCCTGCGGCAGTATCCGCACGAACTCTCGGGGGGCATGAAGCAGCGGGCGATGATCGCCATGGCGCTGATCTGCCAGCCGCGGCTGCTGATCGCGGACGAGCCGACGACCGCGCTGGACGTGACGGTGCAGGCGCAGATTCTGGACCTGCTCCGGCGGCTCCAGGCCGAGCGCAGGATGAGCATGCTCTTCATCACCCACGACCTGGGCGTCGTGGCCGAACTCGCCCACGAGGTCTGCGTCATGTACGCCGGCGCGGTGGCCGAGAAGGCCACCACCGCCGCGCTCTACGCCGAGCCGCTGCACCCCTATACCATCGATCTCTTCCGCAGTCTGCCGCAGCTCACCGGCGAGCGGCGCAAGCTCTACACCATTCCCGGCATGGTGCCGCGCCCGACCACGCTGCCGCCGGGGTGCAAGTTCGCGCCGCGCTGCCGCCGGGCCATGCCGATCTGCCGCGAGACCGAGCCGCCGCTGGAGGAGAAGCGCCCGGGCCGCTGGGTGGCCTGTCACGACGTGGAGAAGAAGGTATGACCGTCACCGCGACCGCGCCGCTCCTGTCGGTGCGCAACCTCGTCAAACACTTCCCCATCCGCAAGGGGCTCTTCGCCTCGGTGGTCGGTCACGTCCACGCCGTCGACGACGTCTCTTTCGATATTCCCGCGCGGCAGACCTACGCGCTGGTGGGCGAGTCCGGCTGCGGCAAGACCACTACCGGGCGCACCATCCTGCGCCTGCTGGAGCCCACCGACGGCGCGGTCCTCTTCGACGGGCGCGACATCGCCACCCTCGGCGCCGACGAGTTGCATGCGTTCCGTCGGCGCATGCAGATCATCTTCCAGGATCCGTACTCGAGCCTCAATCCGCGCATGACCGTCGGCAATATCGTCGGCGAGGGCCTGGTGGTACACGAGGTTGGCTCGGAAGCCGAACAGCGCGAGAAGGCGGCGCATCTTCTGGAGACCGTCGGCCTCGACGGCGCCTACGCCAGCCGTTACCCGCACGAATTCTCCGGCGGCCAGCGACAGCGTATCGGTATCGCCCGCGCCATCGCGCTCGATCCGGACTTCATCGTCTGCGACGAGGCCGTCTCGGCCCTGGACGTCTCCATCCAGGCGCAGATCATCAACCTGCTGCTGCAGCTCCAGGAGGAGTTGGGCCCGGCCTACCTCTTCATCGCGCACGATCTGGCCGTGGTCCGCCACATCGCCCAGGTCGTCGGGGTCATGTATCTCGGGCATCTGATGGAAGAAGCCCCGTGCGACGCCTTGTTCGAGAAACCGCTGCACCCGTACACCCGCGCGCTCCTGAGCGCCATCCCGATCCCGGATCCGACGCGGCGCATGCAGCGGCAGATCCTGCAGGGCGAAGTGCCCAGCGCCGCGAGGCCGCCCGCGGGCTGCCGCTTCCACACGCGCTGTCCGCATTGCACGGATATCTGCAAGTACGGCGAGATCCCGGTCTGCGAGCCCGAGCCCGGCCGCCGCGTCAAGTGCGTGCTCTACGCCGAGGGCGGAACGGGTATGCCCGCGGACGAGTGACGACGAGTTTTGCTTCTGGTTCTGTCTGAAAACCCGGGCGAGTCGAATGGACCGACCCGGCGGTTCGCGTCGCGGAACTCGGCAACCGAAATCGGCCGGGCAGACATTGTCGATTCTCGATAATGGTGACTCTTCTCTCATGGCCAAGCGCAGAAAGAAACGTCGCGACAAGAAGGCCCGTCGCGGCACGCCGCCGCGCCGGCCGGCATCAACGCCTGCGGCGAAGAAGCCCGCGCTGAATATCCCGGCGGTACTGCTGGAGGCCAGGCGCAAGCACAACGCCGGCGAACTGCGCGCGGCCATCGAGTTGTACGAACACGTCCTCCACGCCGACAAGGACAATCACCAGGCGTGGCAACTGCTGGGCATGGCTGCCTTGCAGGCTGGGCTGTACGAGCCGGCGGCGAAGGCGCTGGCCTATACGGTCGAACGCGGCGCGGCGACGCCGGGGATCCTGAGCAACCTCGGCCTGGCCTTGACCGAACTCGGGCGCGCGGAGGCGGCGGTGGCGTTCTTCGAGCAGGCGCTGGCGGCGCAGCCGGAGTACGTCGACGCCTGGTACAACCTCGGCCGCGCCCGGGCGGCGCTGCGGGAGGCGCGCGAGGCGGTGCGCTGCTACGACGAGGCGCTGCGCCTGCAGCCGCAGGATCACGAGGCCTGGAACAACCGCGGCAACGCGCTGGCGGACATGGGCGACTACCCGGCCGCGGAGGCGTCGTTCCGCCGCGCGCTGGAGTTGCGCGAGGATTACGCCAACGCGCATTACAACCTTGGCAAGCTGCTGCTGGCGATGTACCGCATCGGCGAATCGATCCGCCACACCCGGCGCGCCTTGTCGCTGCGACCCGGCCATGCCGATACGCTGATCAACCTCGGCAACGCGCTCAAGACCGCCGCGCAGGTGCGCGAGGCCGAGGACTGCTACCGCCAGGCGCTCGCGGCCGACCCCGCGTGCGCGGAAGCCGGGCAGAACCTCCTGTTGCTACGGCATTACTGGCACGGCGACGAGCCGGCCGGATTGAAAGAGGAACATGCCGACTGGGCGCGGCAACACACGCCGCCACCGGCTTCGCGAAAACCGATATTCGATAACGATCCCGACCGGCGCCTGCGTATCGGCTATGTCTCGGGGGATCTGTGCGAGCATTCGGTGGCGCACTTCATCGAGCCTCTCCTGCGCGCGCACGATCGCGAACAGGTCGAGGTCATCGCCTACGGCAACGTTCAGCTCGCCGACGCGGTGACGCTGCGGCTGCAGGGACTGTGCGACCGCTTCGTCGATATCGCGCCCCTTTCGGACGACGCGGCCGCGGAGCGCATGCGGGCCGACGAGGTGGACATCCTCGTCGATCTGGCCGGGCATACGCGCGGCAACCGGCTGCTGCTCTTCGCCCGCCGCTGCGCGCCGGTACAGGTGACCTGGCTGGGGTATCCGGCGACGACCGGGCTCGACACGATGGATTATTCGCTCACCGACGCGGTGGCCGATCCGCCCGGAGCCGAGACGCATTACACCGAGACGTTGCTCCGTCTTCCGGGGGGCTTTCACTGCTATCTCCCGCCCGCAGACGCGCCGGCGGTGGCGCCGCCGGGGGAGCGCGGTCATATCGCGTTCGGCTGTTTCGGGAACCTGACCAAGCTCTCGCCGGCATGCCTGGACGTGTGGGCCGAGGTGCTCCGGGCCGTGCCCGAAAGCCGGCTGTGCTTGAAGTCGCGGGCGCTGCTGGACAGCCTCGGCAAAGGCTATGTCCTGGAGCAGTTCGCCCGCCGCGGCATCGGCGCCGAGCGGCTGGAGTTGCTGGCGCCGCGGGCGGAGAAGGCCGCGCATCTCTTCGCCTACGGAAACGTCGACATCGCGCTCGACACCATTCCCTACAACGGCGTCACCACGACCTGCGAGGCGCTCTACATGGGCGTGCCGGTCCTGACGCTCGCGGGAACCACGCGCGTGGCGCGCATGGGCGCGAGCCTGCTGCAACAAGCCGGTCTGGACGAACTGGTGGCGCCGGACCGCGAAGGCTTCGTCGCCCTCGCCCGGGACCTCGCGCAGGACAAAGCCCGGCGGGACGAGTACCGCGAAACCATGCGCGCGCGTCTGCAAGCGTCGCCGCTGATGAATGCGGCAGGTTTTGCCCGCTCGCTAGAGGAGGCGTACCGGCGGATGTGGCGCAAGGGATGAATCGCTTTCAAACCGGCACGCGGATTGATTGTAACCCCGGTGAAACGCAACGCGTATGCGTAGCAGGAAGAGGTTGGTTGAGGCGATTCGCCACAGGGTGGCGGAAAACGCTTCACAGGGTTGCTTGTCGTCTATAGGAGATCGCCATGCGTTCCTGTCCAATGTTCTTCTTCTCGCTTATGCTTCTGACCGGATTTATTCGCGGTGGAGATGCCCGGTCCTACAAGGCCGAGGCGGGTCCGCATACGGTGATAAAGGTCAGGTACGAGTGGTTCGACCTCGCCCGCAAACGACAGGTGCCGGTGAAGATCTACTATCCCGAAGAAGGCGAAGCGCTGCCGGTCGTGGTCTTCTCCCACGGCCTCGGCGGCACGCGCGAAGGGTATAAATATATCGGCCGCCACTGGGCCGGCCACGGCTACGTCTCGGTCCACCTGCAACACCTCGGCTCCGACGATTCGGTCTGGCGCGGCGCCGGCGACAAGGCGCAACTCATGCAGGCGATGCGCAAGGCCGCGGCCAACCCGGTCAACGCGCTCCATCGCCCCAAGGACGTCGGCTTCGCTCTCGACGAGATGCTCCGGTTGAACGCGGAAGCGTCGCCGTTCCAGGGGAGGCTGGATCTGGAGCGGATCGGCGTGGCCGGCCATTCCTTCGGCGCCTGGACGACGTTGATCGTCGCCGGCGAGTTGATCGTCGGCCCTAACGGCAACGAGATCATGGACCTCTCGGACAAACGGATCAAGGCGGCGATCCCGATGAGCGCGCCCGCGCCCGAGCACGAGGCGCAGCGAAGAGCCGCGTTCCGCCGCATGCGCGTGCCGTGTCTGCACATGACCGGCACGGAGGACACCAGTCCGATCAACGACACCACCGCTGCCGAGCGGCGCGTGCCGTTCGACCATGCCCGCGGTGCGGACCAGTACCTGTTGACCTTCGCCGGCGGCGACCACATGGTCTTCTCCGGCCGGCTCCGGAGAAAGCGCGCGGGCGACGACTGGATGCAGAGCCTGATCCTGCAGACATCGACGGCGTTCCTGGACGCCTATCTGAGAGAGGATGCGGAGGCGCTGGCGTGGTTGCGGGAGGAATTCCCCGATGTGTTGGCAGGGCGCGGCACCTTCGAGATCAAGTCGGGTGATACGGAGTTCGCGCCGCGCGAAAAGAAAGCCGACGATGCGGTGGCGTCGGAAGCGGACGATCTGGCCGAGGAGTTGCGCGAGGCGCTGCAGGGCGGGTCGGAGAACGAGAGGCCCGAGCAGGAGGAACTGGCAGGGGAGCTGGACGCGGCGCTGGAGTGAACTACTTCAGAAACAGCAGCGTTTCCACCGTCTTGTTCATGACGGGCTCCCAGCGTTCGAACCCGCATGTCACGGAAGAGCAGGTAAGAACGTAGACCGTATTCCTGCGTTTCACCAGGTAGACGATGTTCTTGCGTTGATGGTCGGCATTGAAGGCATAAACCAGGCGGCAGGCCCTGTGTCCCCCGATGGTGGTCCGCATTTCCGCCAGCAGGCGGTAATCGGTCAGCGTGTGTGCCAGAAGCGCCTTGGTGTTGTGCAGGTACTGCGCGAAGGACGCGCGCCTGGGCAGGGCTTCGGCGTGCACGCAGATGTTCTCGCGGAAAGGATCGTCGGGCGTTTCCCGCGGGCTGCGGACGACCAGGACCGCCTTGGCGAAGGTATCGGGGTTTTCTTCCGCATCCCAGCCTGCGGGCAGGACCAGCGAGAGCGAGCCGTCGACACTCACCGCGCGTGGAGGCCCTTCTTCGGCATGGGAGACGGCCGCCAGCAGGAGCAGACCGCTGCAGACGACCGCCGCTCGGATACTGGCCGTTCGCTTCATCAGTTCCCCAGATACGCGCGTAGCTTCTCCACCTCCTCCGGCAGCGCGACGAAGACGATCTGCATGTTCTCCGCGAGCACCAGGCCCACGTGCGGATTGTAGAGGTAGCGCGGCTGGTTCGCCTCGCGCGCGGCGATGATGTGTACGTCGGCGACGCGGTGGAGCCGGGCCTCGCGCAGGTTCTTGCCGTGGAGTTCGTGCCCGGCCGGGATGGTCGCCTCGGCGAAGCGGTAGGCGTCGCTGTCCCAGAGCAGCGTATCGAGAAATCCCAGCGTCGCCGGGCGCGCGGTTTCGTTGAAGAGGCGCAGGCCGCTGATGAAGTTGTGCGTCACCACCGAGTCGGCCCCGGCGCGGGCCATCTTCTTGACGTTCTCCCGATCGACGCAGCGGCTGACGATGCGCAGCGCCGGGCTGAGCTGGCGCGCGGTGATGATGCAGAGCAGGTTGTCCTTGTCCTGCGGCAGGACCGAAACGAGGCCGGCGGCGCGGTCGATGCCGGCTTTGCGCAACACCTCGTCGTGCGAGACGTCGCCCTCCAGGACACAGGTCTCGTCGCCGAGTTCTTCGAGGAACTCGGCGTTCTCGTCGACGACGACGCATGCGCGCCCGCGAGCGGCGAACTCCGTGGCGATATGGCGGACGGTCTCGCCGCCGCCGCAGACGATGAAGTGCCCGCGCAGCGCGGCGATACGCGCAGCCATGCGTTTGTGTTCGAGAATATGCGACAGCTCGCCTTCGACGATGAAGGCGATCAAGGTCGAGCCGATATAGAGCAGCGTCACCAGGCCGAAGAACGCCAGCATCACCGTGAAGATCGAGCCCAGCCACGACTGATTCGAGTTGAGCACGTCGGCGAAGCCTACGCCGGTGAGGAGGATGGTGGTCTGATAGATGCAGTTCCGGAGCGTCGCGTCGGGATTGCCGGTGATCTGGCCGATCAGGTAGTAGCCGAGGGTGCCGGTGCAGAAGACGGTCAGAAACAGCAGCGCCGGGACGAAGAGCTTGCGGCGGAACCCTTCGCGCAGGCTGGCGTAGGTCGGTTCGGACGTCATGCCGTGTCCTGTCTGGCCAGTTTCCTGCGGCGCTGCTCGGCTTTGCGCGCAATCGCGTTCCAGACGCTCCGCAGCCCCATCGCGGATTTGGCTTCGCGCAACGTTTCGCCGAACACCTCGCGCGCGCGGGCGGTGCCGTCGACGATGATCTGGTCGACCAGTCCCGGCTCGGCCTCGTATTGTTTATAGCGTTCGCGCATCGGCGCGAGGAAGCGGTTCAGCGCCGCCGCGAGTTTCTCCTTGCACTCGACGTCGCCGACCTTGCCGGCGCGGTACCGTTCCTTCAGATCCGCCACCTCCTCCGCGGCGTCGTTGAAGGCGTCGTGATAGGCGAAGACGGGGTTGCCCTCGACCGTGCCCGGCACATCGGCGCTGACGCGGTTGGGGTCGGTGTACATCTTGCGGACCTTTTTGTTGATTGTCGCCTCGTCGTCGCCGAGGAAGATACAGTTGCCGATGCTCTTGCTCATCTTGCCCTGACCGTCGGTGCCGACGAGCGTCGGGACGTCGCCGACCAGCGCTTTCGGCAGCGGGAAAACCTCGCCGTAAAGGTTGTTGAAGCGGCGGGCGATCTCGCGGGTGATCTCGACGTGCGATTCGTTGTCCTTGCCGACGGGCACCAGGTGTGCCCGGGGACCGAGAATGTCGGCCGCCTGCAGCACCGGATACCCCAGCAGGCCGAAGGGCATCTCCTCGTCGCTGAGATTGGCCGCGCGGGCCATCTCCTTCAGGCTCGGAACGCGATTGAGGCGGTTGACGGTGATGAGCATCTCGAAGATCAGGTTCAATTCGTAGACCGCCGGCACGGCCGACTGGAGGTAGATCGCCGTCTTCTCCGGGTCGATGCCGGCGGCGAGGTAGTCGAGGACCATGCCGCGCGCGTTCTGGCCGATCCGGTCGATGTCCGTGCGCGTCGGCTTGGTGGTGAGCATGTGCAGGTCGGCGATGATCAGCATCGTGTCGTACTGCTCCTGCAGCGCCACGCGCGCCTTGAGAGAGCCCACGTAGTGCCCCAGGTGCAGCCGGCCGGTCGGCCGGTCGCCGGTGAGAATCCGCTTGCGGCTGTCGCTCATGAACCGTTTCCTTTCACCCGAATCAGCGCTACAAACCTATCCGAAGCCGAAGGGAAAAGCAAGCTGCAGGAGAGACGGATCAGCAGTGTCGGGGTTCGCGAACGGCGCTTTCGTGAATGCCCAGCAGGCGCTTCACTTCGGCCGCGGAAAGCTCCGGCGGCGGTTGCACCTGCAGGACCGCGTGGAGGATCCTGGCGCCGTGCTCGAGCGCTTCGAGCTTGACGTAGGCCTTGGAGAGCGAGCCGCCGAGCGTGGCCGAACCGTGGCCGGTCAGGACGATGACGTCGTGCTCGTCGACCAGCGGCGCGACCGCTTCGGCGACGTCGGCGGTGGTCGGGGTGGCGTAAGGCGCGATGGCGACGCGCCCGAGGTAGAGCAGCAGTTCCGGCAGCACCGGCCGCGCCAACAAGTCTCCCAGGAGCGAGAGCGCCACGGTCATCGGCGGGTGGGCGTGAACGCAGGCCATGACGTCGGGGCGGAGCGCATAAGCCTTCAGGTGCATGCGGATCTCGCTCGAGGGCTTGCCCGCGCCGAGCGGCTTGCCGTCGACATCGGTGCGGACCAGGTCGTCCGGCGTCAAATCGCCCTTGCTCTTGCCGCTGGGCGTGGTCAGGAGCGTGCCGTCACTGAGGCGCGCGCTGATGTTGCCGTCGGAGCCGGCGACTAGGTTCTTGGCATAGAGGCAATGAGCGATGCGCACCATTTCCGCGCGCAGTTCGTCTTCGTGCATACCGTCCCCCCGTTTACGTTTTCCCGCTCAGTCTACCCGTTCTGCGCCCAGTGCGCCAGCATCAGTACGTAGCCGGTCGCCAAGAGAAGCGACCCGAGCGCGCAGGGCACGCCCCAGCGCATGCCGCCGCCGAAGTAGCGGTCCTCCTCGACGACGACGGGGACGAGGTTGGTCTTGTGCTTGACGACGATGTCCATGGCATCGCGGATCTTGTCCCGAAGGCGAAGGCGAGGCGGATCCGCGCGCATGATGTCCTGGGCGGTGACGGTGTCGGCGACGCAAACGTCGCTGTCGGCGATTTGGCGGATCAATTCCTCGGGATCGGGCGCGCGCTTCTTCGTAGCCGACGGCCTCGGCGTTACAGAGGATCAGGTCCGCGTGCAACAGGTCGGATAGCTTCAACGCGTTCCTCCGGCAAGAAGCGCAGTATAGGCTGGAGGAGAGAAAAAGGCAAGAGGCTTACCGGGCCGCGGGGAGGATCACGTATGGCAGCCCGCGCAGGTGCACGGTCACGGAAGCGCCGACGAGATCCGCGTTTCCCGGGATGATCTTGACCACCTTCGCGCCCCAGGCCAGGTGCGCGGAGTTGCGCATCGCGGCCTTGCGCCCGTCCGGCAATCGCACCAGCGCCTTGCCCGGTCGGGTGTCCAGCAACTCGTGCTGGCGGAACCACCATTTTCGCCACGCTGTAACCGAATCGCGTTCTTTCGGCGCGGGGGCGAGACCGAGGCGTTCGATCTGTTGTTCAAGCGCTTGCTGGGTCGCGTGACGCACGCGCGCCTGTGAGTCGGCCACGGCCGGCACCAGGAGCTCCACCGCGTCGGGCGGATTCGTCTTGGCCACTGCCAGCACGCCGAGATAGCGATCCTCGTAATCGCCGGAGGTGATGAGATGGCGGTAGAGCTCCGGGAACTCCGCCTTGCCCTGAATGGCATGGATCACCTGTCGGCGCTGGCGCATCAGAACCGCGCGGTCGTTCGGAATCTGCCGCAGCACCTCGTCCACCGTCTCCTCGTCGAAGGAATCGATGATTTCGAGCGCGCCTTGTTTGATCCGGTCGTGCCGGTCGAAGAGGCAGTTGAAGAGAACGCGGAGGCTGCGCGGTTCGTGCAGCCGGTGGAGCACCGCCATCGCCCGCAGCGCCACGCCCGGTTCGCGCGCGAGCGCGAGCTTGTGCAAATGGTCGAAGCCGGCCGGCTCGTCCATTCGGGCCAGCCCCCACGCCGCCACCAAGGCGAAGCCCGGATCCTGGGTCGTCAGGTATGCCTCCATCATCGCCGCCGAAGGCTGATCCTGCAGCAACCCCAGTCCCAAGACCGCAGTAAGGCGGACATTCTTGTTGGTGTCTTCGCGGGCGCGGTAGCGACAGATCTCTCTCGCGCGCGGCGAATTCATTTCCAGCAATCCCGCCAGCGCCGCCTGTCGGACTACCGGGCGCGCGTGCTCGGTCGCCTCGACCAGCAGCGTCTCGGCTTCGCGGCAGTCGTGCATTCGCCCCAGCGCCGCCGCCGCCAGAGGCGAGAGTCCGTCCAGCGGTGCGCGTACCGTTCTCGCCAGGAGCGGCAATCCCGCGAGGCTGGGTGCGCGATAGAGCTCCTGCAGCCGTCTGAAGCGCGCTTCTTCGGCTTCGGCACGCGGACCGGTGGCGGGGGTGACGCCGTCGACCTCGAGGTAAAACGAGCGCTGCCGCGATTCGGCAACACGCGGGGGTGCGCTATCGTTTTCGCCTTTCCCGTCATCCGCCTTCTCGTCTTGTCCGTTCTCGGGATTCGACATCAGCAGCGACAACGGATCGACCGCTTCGCCGTTCTGCGTGCCGGCTTGTTTCCAGAGTTCGGCGTTCTTGAAGGGCGAATCTTTCGCGTTCGCAGGGGCGACGATGCCCGGCGGCAGGGTTTCTTGTGGCTTCTGTGCCTCGCGCGCGAAGGGGCCGAAGCATCCCGCGCAGCCAATGGCGGCAAGCAACGAAGGTAATACAATGCGTATCATTTTATCCTTCCCGCCCCAGGAGCCTCGCCAGACGGGTCTCCTCCACGCGCAGCGACAGCGTCCGGGCGTTCTGCGCGATCACCTGGCCCGGCGGCGATTTTCTGCGCTTCCGGACGTTCTTGGCCTGCGTATACGTCACTTCCGCGCGGGTGGCGCCACGGGCCTTGCTGAAGTGAACGGCCAAGTGCGCCGCGTCCAGCAGCGTCTCCTGCGGCATCGGATTCTCCTTGGCCCCGCGTTTGCCGGGCGCCTTCTCGTCGCCTCCCGGCTGATAGCGGCCGCGGACCACGACGTGCGAGCCATGGTACTGCTGCACGTGAAACCACCATTCGTTGCCACGTGCGATGCGCAGCGTCAATTCGTCGTTCTCGCGCGCGCCCTTGCCGACGTAGATCGTCATCCCGTCGCGCGAGGTGAAGACCCGCACGCCCCGCGGCGGCGCTTTGGCCGCCTTGGGCTCTGGTTGGGCGTCGAGGCCGGGAAGGTGCAGGCCTAGGCGCTCGGCCTCTTCCGCCAGCTCTGGCGGTAGCGATACGTCGGGCTCGGTTTCTTCCTCCCACGCGGCAAGGCGCTGCTGCAAGTCTTCCAGTGCTGTAAGGTTCTCCCCGCAGCGCGTCAACTGTTTCCGGATGCGCTCTTCGCCACGGGTCAGCTTCCGATATCTCTTGAAGTATCGACGCGCATTGTCCATCGGCTTGAGGCAAGGATCGAGCGCAATGACGCGCTCGCCACCAGGGTGGAAAAGGTCGGAGAGGGTGACGGAGTCCATGCCGCGCTCTACGGCGGCGAGGTTGGCCTTGATCAATTCGCCCGCCTGGCGATGCATCTCGGCCTCGGCGCAGGCGGCCAGTTCGGTTTCTAGCTTCTGCGCTTTGCGCTGCGCGCGCTTCAGCGCCGAGCGGATAGCTTTGCGCAGCATGCGTCGCAGCGGATCGGGAGGGGGCGATGCGTCCGGTTGGTCCGGTTGGTCCGGCACGGTCAGGCCCGTTGCGCCTTCTTGGCGCGCATCTTGAGCAGTTTCTCGCGCGCCTTATCGGCCTTGCTGCGACCGTCGGCGGCCTCGGCGGCGACGTCCTTGACCGAGATGACGCGGGTCTTGGAATCCTCCCGCTTCAACTCTTCGCGGCTTCGGCGCTGGGCCATGACGCCGGATTCGATCTGCTCCTCCTCGCCGCTCGGGAGCGGGTCGACGGGATGGAACTCGCGGATGTGGTGGCGGATGACCACGCCCTCGGAGACGAGGACCACCTCCTCGGCGATGTTGGCGGCCAGGTCGGCCACGCGGCGCAACGACTTGACGATGAAGAGGATATGACAGCAGCGTTCGACGGTACGCTGGTCGGTGCGCATCATGTCCATCAGCTCGCGGAAGACCAGCAGCATCTCCTCGTCGACACAGAGGCGTTCGTCGATGATCTTCCAGGCCAGGCGCGTATCGCTCTCCATCAGCGCGTTGATGCTCTCGCGGATCATCTCGCCGGCCTGTTCGACCAACGTGTTGAAATCGACCACCTGCGCCAGCACGCTGCGCTCGCGTACCAGAAAAAGCACGTGTTGACAGATCTCGCACGCCAGGTCGCCGATACGTTCGATGTCGTTGTTGATCTTGGACGCGGCCATGACGAAGCCGACCTCGTCGTGGGTAAGGTTATTGGTGTGCAGCAGGTCAGAGCAGGCGCGGTCGATCTTGAGCTCCATTTCGTCGATCTCGCGGTCGTAGTCCAGGACGAAGCATGCCAGGTCGGTGTCGCGGTCGAGCAGACTCATGATCGCGGTCATGAGCGCGTACTCGCTCATCTCCCCCATGGCGACGATATCGCTCTTGAGCTTCTGGATGGCCAGTCTGTGCGGCACGGACGTCCCTTTCGCGCTATGCGGAAGCCTGGGCCGGATGGTTCGGGTCGATCAGCAGCCGGCAGTGGCAGATGCCCTTCTCCCGCAGTTCCTCTTCGTGATAATCGCAGGGGCAGATGATCTTCCTGTCCGCCTCGGGTTTTCCCGTCGTCATGCGGCAGGGACAGTAGTATTCGCCCGCCTTCTCCTTGCGCTTGACCAGGCCGCGGACGACGCGTTCGACCAGCTCCCCGTCCGGATTGAGCGCGTAACCTTTCTCTTCGGCGAAGGTCTTGATTCGCTCGTAGACCGCCTGTTCTTCGTCGTTGAGATTCATGAGCCTCTTTTCCGAACAGCAACGCGTGTCGACATGTCCTCATCATAGAACGCCGCGATGGGGAAGTCAAGCGTCGACCCGCGCATGTCGACGCGTGCGCGTCGTCTTGATAGTGGCGGCCATTTGGCTATACTGAATATCCGCGACGAACCGGTTTCGGAGAACGACATGTGCATCACGGTCATGCGGAAGAATCGACCTGACGCCGACGCGCTCGCGCGGGTCCAGGCGGAGTGGACGACACGCTGGCACGGGTCCGACGGCACGCCCGAGAACGCGGAGGCGATCTTCGCCGCGGAGGCGCCGAAGGAGTCGTTCGCCGCGCTCGTCTTCGCGCAGCACAAGCGTAACGTCCTGCTGTGGCACGAGGAGGACAAGGCGCGCGATCCCGCCGCCGGCGATACGGTCATTGCCGCGGTGAAACGCCGCATCGACGTGCTGAACCAGGAGCGCAACGATTACATCGAGCAACTCGACAACGCCTTGACGGCGATGTTGCTGGAAGCAGGGGCCGAACCGCCCGCGCAGGCCCGTTGGAACAGCGAGACGCCCGGCGGCATCATCGACCGCCTCTCGATCCTCTCGCTGAAGGTCTTTCACATGAACGTCCAGGCCGAACGCGCCGACGTCGACGAGGCGCACCGGGCGCGCTGCCGCGAGCGCGCCGCGATCCTGGCCGCGCAGCGAGCGGACTTGACCCGGGCGCTCGCGGAGTTGCTGGACGATCTCTTCGCCGGGCGCAAGACGATGAAGCTGTACCGCCAGTTCAAGATGTACAACGACGCGGCGACGAACCCCTATCTCGCGGGGACGAAACGCGCGGGCGCGTCACGGGAGCCGGCATGAACCGTGGCGCGTGGCGCATTCTGGACGCGAATCTAAACCGCGCGCGTGAAGCGTTCCGCGTGGTCGAGGAATACGCGCGCTTCGTCCGCGACGACGCAGCTCTCTGCCGGCGCTTGAAAGAGCTGCGGCACGAGTTGGTCGCGGCGGAGAAGATGCTGCCGGCGGCGCTGCCGGAAGGCATGACGCGCGCGGATTTCCGCGACACCGCCGGCGATGCGGGCGCCGATGCGACGACGGACGGCGAAGCGACGCGCGCGGACGAGGCGGCAGTGGCCCGGGCGGCGCTGAAGCGGTTGCCGGAAGCATTGCGCGCGCTGGAAGAGTACGGCAAGATCGTCGACACCGAGGCGGCCGCGCGGTTCGAGAAACTGCGCTACGCCGTTTACGAGATCGAAGCGCGGGCCTTATCGACCGCGAACCGGTTCGCGCGGCTCGCGCAGGCGCGGTTGTATGTCCTGGTGACCGAGTCGCTCGCGTCGGCCGACGCGGTGACGGTCACGCGCGAGGCGGTTGCCGGCGGGGCGGATATCATCCAGATGCGCGAGAAGGAACTCGAGGACGGCGCCTTCTACGCGCGCGCGCGCGAACTCGCCGCGATCTGCCGCGAAGGCGGAGCGCTGTTCCTCTTGAACGACCGCGCGCACCTGGTGGATCTCGTCGATGCCGACGGGGTGCATACCGGGTGGGGAGACCTGCCCATACACCTCGTGCGGCGGCTTGTCGGGCGCGATCGCGTTATCGGCCGCAGCACCGCCGCACGGGAATGGGCCGAGCGCGCCTTCTCCGAGGGCGCGGACTATATCGGCGCGGGCCCGGTATACGCGACCGACACCAAGAAGCACAGGGCTCCTGTGGGACTCGACTGCGTTCGCTGGGTGGCGGCATGGAACGCGCTGCCGTATTTCTGTATTGGCGCGGTCAATCGTCGGACGCTGCCGGAGGTGATCGCCGCGGGCGCGCGCGCGGTCGCCGTCTGCACCGCCATCATCGGCGCGCGCGACATCGCCGCGGAGGCGGCCTGGTTCAAGGAGAGGCTGGTCGCGAGTACGGGCGTGGCGTAGCCGGCGTCGGCGGGAGACAGGGAAACGAGGAGTATTTATGGAGGCGGAAACGGCGGAATTGCCGGTGATGACGGTGGCGACCCTGCTCGAGCAGGGCGGCGTGATCCTCTACGTCATCATCGCCCTCTCGGTGGCGACGGTGGGCTACGCGATCTACTGCGCGCTGATGCTGAGGCGGCGGGTGATGCTGCCGGCGACGCTGGTGGAGTTGGCGGAGTCGCTGCGCCCGCGTGGCGACATCGACGCGGCCGTGGCTACCTGCCGCCAGGTTGGCGGGGCCTTCGCCGAGGTACTGCTGACGGTGATCGTCACCCGCCAGATCCGCCGGGAGGAGGCCGAGGCGCTGGTGGAGAGTGCCGGGCGGCGCGCGGCGCACGACATCTCGCGCGGGGTGCTGGCGCTGGAGATCATCGCGGCCATCGCGCCGCTGCTGGGTCTGCTGGGCACGGTGCTGGGCATGTACGAAGTATTCCGCAAGATCGCCGCGGTGGGCGTGCGCGAGGCCGGGGCGCTCTCGGGCGGGATCAGCGAGGCGCTGGTGACCACCATCGCCGGTCTGATCGTGGCCATCCCCGCCTACGTGGCCTTCACCTGGTTCTCGCGCCGGGTGGACGACATGGCGCTGGAGATGGAGCGCTACGCGGTACGCCTGATGCTGCGCCTGCGCGCGGAACCGGCGGCCGGCGACGGGGTGTAACGGAGGCGGCGGCATGCAGTTCGCTCTCAAACGACGCGCGCGCGGCCCGGTGATCAACATCACCTCGCTCATCGACGTGCTGTTCCTGCTGGTCATCTTCGTCTTGCTCTCGGCCAAGTTCGAGCGCGAGGGCGGGGTTTCGGTCAACCTGCCCAGGGGCGCCAGCGAGGAGGTGCCGGAAGTCAAGACCATCGAACTGGTCATCCACCACGACGGGACGATCTACCTCGAGCGCGAGAAGGTGACGCTGGAGCAGTTCCCCGCGCGGCTGAAGGCGTTGCGCGCGAAGCACAAGGATCCGGTGCTGCACCTGAAGACCGATCGCGACGCGCCTTCGGGCGCGCTGGTGGGCGTGCTGGATATCGCCAAGCAGGTGGGCCAGACCAGGCTCAACTTCAAGACCAAGCGGTGAGTTGAGAAGTTTGCCGCGGATCCGCGGACACGGGCTTGTTCGCCGCGGGCGAAATATCTATAATACCGGTGTGGCGGCCCGAAGCAGCCGCCGGAGAGGAGCCCATGTTTTCCATTTTCACCCCCGCCATGTGGACGCCCGGCCCGATCGAGATCATCGCCGTCGCCATCCTCGGCCTGCTGCTCTTCGGCAAGCGGCTGCCGTCCATCGCCCGGTCGATCGGGCGCAGTCTCGTGGAGTTCAAGCAGGGCATGCGCGAGGTGACCGACGAAGTCAACCACGCCGTCGAAAACGAAGACGCGGATACGCCGGCCGCCGCGGACCCCGAGACGAATACGAACGACGCCGGTGACGAGCCGGCCGGTTGATCATGGCCGATCCGATCCTGGACGATCTCACCCCCGCGCAAGCCCAGGCCGTCGCCCACCGCGACGGGCCGCTGCTGGTCGTAGCCGGCGCCGGTTCGGGCAAGACGCGCGTGGTGACCCGCCGCATCGCCAACCTGATCCGCCACGGCACGCACCCGCGCGCGATCCTGGCGATGACTTTCACGAACAAGGCCGCCGGCGAGATGCAGCGCCGGGTCGAGGCGTTGACCGGCTGCGCCCCGCGCTGGATCGGGACGTTCCACTCCATGTGCGCGCGCTTTCTCCGGTACGACCTGGACGCGCTGGGCGAGGGCCGCGACGGCCGTTTCACCATCTACGACACGACCGACCAGGAAGGGCTGATGAAGGAGTGCATCAAGGCCCGCCGCGTCGACGACAAGCGTTTCAAGCCCCGCCGCGTGCTCGCGCGTATCAGCCGCGCCAAGTGCGACCTGGTGGCGCCCGACGAATTCGGCGAGGGCGGCTGGGACGACGAGGTGATCGCTTCGCTGTACGCGGAGTACGAGAAGCGCCTGCGCGCGATGAACGCGGCTGACTTCGACGACCTGCTGGTGCTTACGGTGAAGCTGCTGCAGAAGGTGCCCGGCCTGAAGGAGCGTTACCACGAACGTTTTCAATACCTGCTCATCGACGAGTACCAGGACACCAACCACACGCAGTATCGCCTGATGCGGCTGCTCGCCAACGAAGCCGGCAACGTCCACGTCACCGGCGATCCCGACCAGAGTATCTACAGTTGGCGCGGGGCGGAGTACCGCAACATCATGGAGTTCCGCAAGGATTTCCCCGAGGCCGGCCTCGTCCGGCTCGAGCAGAACTACCGCTCGACGCCGACGATCCTGCAGATGGCGAACGAACTGATCCGCAACAACGACGACCGCATCGAGAAGAGTCTCTTCACCGAGAACGCCGACGATGAGCAGCCGGTGCTGGCGCGGCTCCCGGACGACCGTGGCGAAGCGGCGTGGGTCTGCGAGCGCATCGAGACGTTGCGCGCGGAAGGATACGCGCTCGGGAGCATGGCGGTCTTCTACCGCACCAACGCGCAGTCGCGGCCGTTCGAGGAGGCGTTGATGCACGAGGGATTCCCGTACCAGCTCATCGGCGGGGTGCGCTTCTACGACCGCAAGGAGATCAAGAATATCCTGGCGCATTTGAAGGCGCTGGTCAATCCGCGCGATACGGTCGCGCTGCGGCGCATGGCCGGTTGCCGTCCGACGGGGGTCGGGCCGAAGACGCTGGAGTAC
This sequence comes from uncultured Planctomycetaceae bacterium, assembly GCA_964457365.1. Taxonomy (GTDB): domain Bacteria; phylum Planctomycetota; class SZUA-567; order SZUA-567; family SZUA-567; genus CAYWFP01. The sequence goes on along the minus strand of CAYWFP010000004.1, from coordinate 42,471 downwards.
CTGGAGGAGCGCGCGGCGGCGCTCTCGCTCTCGCCGCTGGAGCTGCTGAGCGATCCGGATTTCGCGCAGATCTACGGCAAACGCGTGACCAAGAAGCTGGCGGCTTTCGCGCGCTGGTGCCGGCATCTGCGCAGCGCGCCGCTGGCGCCGGTCGGGATCTGCGTCAAGACCGTGCTGGAGCACTCGGGCCTGATCCCGCAACTCGAGAGCGAGGAGGAGGACGAGCGGCTGGAAAACCTCGAGAGCCTGCTGCAGCGCGCGGTCGAGTTCGAGGCCGCGCACCCGGAGGCGGACCTGGCGGCGTTCCTGGAGGACGTGGCGCTGGTGGCGGATATCGACATGTACGAACCCGACACCGATCGGCTCTCGCTAATGACGCTGCACAGCGCCAAGGGGCTGGAGTTCCCCGTCGTCTTCGTCGTCGGACTCGAAGAAGGTTTATTGCCGCACAGCAACGCGCGCATGAGCGCCGAGCGCGAGGAGGAGCGCCGGCTCTTCTACGTCGGCATCACCCGGGCGCAGCGGCGGCTCTTCATGGCGCACGCGGCCCAGCGCATGACCTTCGGCCGGGTCGAACCGGCGGCGTCGAGCCGCTTTCTGCGGGAGTTGCCGACCGACCTCGTCGAGTGCGAGGACCACGCCGACCCGCTCGGTTACGGCATGCCCGAAGCCGAGGACGAGGACGAACCGTTCGCCGAACTCGGCGACGACATCGTCCCCTTCCACGACGACGCCCCGCCGCCGCGCCTGAAGAAGAAAGAAAAGCTGCCGCTGCCGTTCAAGGCCGGGGACCATGTCGAACACGCCACCTTCGGCCGCGGCAAGGTGCTCTCGGCGAGCCCGACGCAGGCGGTGGTGCAGTTCTTCGTCGGCGGAACGAAGCTCTTGCATCTCGACATGGCCAAGCTCAAACGCGTGTAGGTGTCATCGCTTCCGGCCGTGCCGCTTGCGATAGTCCCGCGCGCTGATCCGGGCATAGCGCTTGAAGGTGTTGGCGAAGTACTGGCTCGAGGAAAAGCCGCAGGCCAGAGCGATCTGTGTGATCGA
>CAYWFP010000004.1:0-41414 GCA_964457365.1 uncultured Planctomycetaceae bacterium | reverse complement strand
TCGTTGGTGGTCAAGAGCAGCCTTTTTGCGCGCTCGATACGCACGCGGTTCAGATAAACCGTCGGGTTGTCGCCGAACCGCTTCTTGAAGAGCGCGCCGAACTGGGTCCGCCCCAGGCGGCACGCGTGCGCCATCTCCGCCAGCGTCCACGGCTCGCCGCAGCGCAGCACCAGTGCTTCGCCGAACTGCGCGACGCGCCGCAGCGTATCGGGCGTTTCCGGCCGGGCCGGCTCGCCAGCGAAGATAGACCGGGCGAGCTCGACGATCACCCCGCGCAGCAGGCTCTTCGCCAGCGCCTCGTGTTCGGGGCCGGGCACCTTGAGTTCGCGCACCGTCGCCGGCAGCAGCCATTGCAGATTCGCCGTCGCGCGCCAGGTGTGGCGATGGGTCTTCAGGAGCACCCGCCGCAACCTCCGTGTTGCCGCCGCGTCGAAATCCAGCCAGGGATGGAAGCGGAACGTCTCGGACGGTTCGTCGTACTCGCGGTCGAAACGGATGACGACGAAATGGAGCTGGCTGGTGCGTTCGGCAGCGGTGGGGTTGCCGTGCGCCTGCCACGGGAGACTGAAGAAGACCGATCCCGGCGGCACCTCTTCGACACGATCCTCGATCTGCCACTCGGCCGAACCATTCTCGATAACCACGATCTCCAGCCCGGGATTCTTGTGAATCGCCAGATGCCGGGGCGCGCCGGCGCCGTAAAGTGCGATGGCCGGACAACTTCCGGCTCGGCGGGCAAGCACTCCGCCACGCTTGGCCATGGCTTCTCCTTTCGCCAGATCAATATAGCCGGAAAGTGGTAATTGTAAAATAAACCGGTGTGAAAAATTAGACGATTTCGTCTCTTCCGCCTGCTAAGCTTTATGTGAAACCATGGCAGAAACCGCTGCCGTCAGCCGCCGAAAGGGAAGCGATGACCGTTGCCGAGGACCGCAAAGCCGAATTCGCCGTCAGCGAGCATGACCAGCGCATCCTGCGCGATCTGGCGCGCAAGGTTGCCGAACTCGCCCACGGCCCGCGCAATCTCGAGTTGAAGCGTCAATGGTATCTGCACGATCAGGGCCGGGCCGACAGGCCCATGGTTTTGACCGAGAACGACGCGGGGCTGCACCTGATCGAGAAGGAGTTTGCCCTGCAGTGCGAGGGCGATTGGGCGAAGGGGCAGGAGTACGGCATGCGTCAGGGCCTGCTGCACTTCGAAGTGGTCGCGGACGATTCGACCTTCGAACCGTGGATCAACGTACCCTGGCGCGTCTGGAACAACGGCTACGGCGTGGAGATCAAGCGTACGCGCGGTGTGGACACCCACGGCGGCAATACCGGTTATCATTGGGAGGCGCCGATCAAGGACCTGGAAGAGGAGTTCGGCAGGCTTCGTCCCCGCGAGTTCTTTGTCGACCGCGAAGGATCGCGACGCGATTGGGAGCGCGCGCAGGAGGTTTACGACGGCATCCTCCCCCTGCGTCGCCGCGGCAACCATTTCTGGACTCTGGGCATGACCCAGACGGCGATCTTCCTCATCGGCCTCGAGGAGTTGATGGTCTACATGTACGACTGCCCCGAGGCGCTGCACGAATTCATGGCTTTCCTGCGTGACGATCACCTGGGATTCGTCGATTTCATGGAGCGCGAAGGATTGTTCACGCTCAACAACGAGAACGATTACTGCGGCTCGGGCTCGCGCGGATACACTCGCGCCCTGCCGCAGCCGGATCGGCAGTCAGACGCGCCGGTGCGGGCGCGCGACCTGTGGGCCTTGTCGGAGTCGCAGGAGACCGTCGGCATCAGTCCCGAGCAGTTCGCCGAGTTCATCTTTCCCTATCAGCAGGCGGTGGCCGAGCGTTTCGGCAAATGCTACTACGGCTGTTGCGAACCGGTGCACAATCGCTGGGACAGCCTCAAGCGATTGAACAACCTTGCGCGCGTCTCGGTATCGCCCTGGTGCGACGAGGAGTTCATGTCCAAAGCCTGCGCCGAAAGCGGGATCGTTTACTCGCGCAAACCGAGCCCGTCGCTGATCAGCACCGATCATTTCGACGAGACGCGCATCAGCGAGGATCTGCGCCAGACGGCGACCCTCTGTCGCGAGGCCGGCTGCACCCTCGAGATCGTCATGAAGGACGTGCATACCGTCGCCGGCGATACCACGCGCCTGCCGCGTTGGACCGCGCTGGCGCGAGAGGCGATCGAGAAGTACTGGCGCTGACGCATTTCTTGCGCCGGTAGAAGCATATGGGTATCCTCTTGCCGGTAGAGGAGGATGCTCATGGCGGTAGTTACGCGCGAGTTGCATCTCGACACCGGCGGCAATGCCGAGATCCACGAGATCACCGGTCCGATCCGCGAGGCGCTGGCGGAGACGGGTCTGGAGGCCGGCATCGTCACCGTCTTCGTTCCCGGGGCCACCGGCGGGCTGACCACGGTTGAGTACGAGCCGGGGCTGGTGCGCGACTTGACCGAATTGTGGGAGCGCCTCGCCCCGGAAGAACGGACCTATCACCACAACGAGAAGTGGCACGACGGCAACGGCCACTCGCATGTCCGCGCCTCGCTTCTGGGACCGTCGTTGACGGTGCCGTTCGTCGCGGGGGAACTGACGCTGGGGACGTGGCAGCAGGTGATCTTTATCGATTTCGATGCCCGTGCCCGTTCGCGCCGGCTGGTATTGCAATATATGGGCGAAAAGTCCTGATCTGGGCAAAGTTACCTGCCCGGAACTGCCGATAACTACGGTGGAAGTTGTCCCAGGTCGAGGAAACCCATGTCGCGCCGCGATCGTTTTTACCGCATCCTGATTCTCGCCGTCTGTCTCATGGCCGTACTGATTTCGCGGCTTTTCGCCGACGAACTGCACCTGAAAAACGGCGCGGTCATGGAGGGCCACGTCACCAAGCAGGGCGAGGAATATATCCTCGAACGCGAAGGCATGCGCACGGTCGTGCACGCCTCGCAGGTCGTCCGGGTGGTGAGCAAACCCACCACGCGCGAGTTGTACCGCCGGAAGGCCGACGCCCTGGATGCCGAGGACTTCGAGGGGCACATGGCGCTGGGCGCGTGGTGCCGGATGCGCGCGCTGCCCGACGAGGCGCATTATCATTTCACCTATGCCATGGCCCTGCAGCCGGACAGCCCGAAAGCGCGCAAGGCCGCCGGATACAAACGGATCAACGGCCGCTGGGTCTCGTTGGCCGAGCGGCAGAAACGCCGGGGGCTCGAGTTTTACGACGGCCGCTGGCGCCCCGCGGACGAGGCCACGCGCCTGCGCCTGCAGGACGAACGCGAGCAAGCGCTGAAGCAGGCATACGGCGAGGCGTACGATTTGCTCTGGCAGGTGCGCAAGCAGAACGACAAGGTGCCGCTGGCGCCCTCGGCGGCCGCGTTGGCGGAGATGGGGACGCGCGCGATCAAGGTGCTCGAGCGCGGGGCGTTCGATCATCACGAACGCGTACGCGAGCTGGTCCTGCTGACGTTGGGACGGCTCTCGTGCCCGGCGAGCCGGGAGCTTCTTATCCGGCGGTTGGAGGTCGAGCGTCACGGTCGCCTGATCCGCGTGGCCGCGCATCAACTGGCCGCGCGCAGCGACCGCCAGAGCGTGCAGAAGCAGCTCCTTGAAACGTTGCTGCAGGATTACAGCAAGACCTACCGCAAGCGTATCATCTACGTCTTTCGCATCATGGCCGACAAACGGTTGATCGACGCGTTGATTCCGTACGCCGACTACTGCCCGATCGATCCGCGCGAACTGGAGAAGAAGAAGGACGAGCAGCAGAAACGCGAAAGCGGCCTGGAGGTTTCCGGCACGGTCCATGGCAGCCGGGATATTCCCGACGAGATTTTTTACCCCGCGACCGAGGCGCTGCAGTATCTGGCCCGCATCCCGCTGGCGCACGATCCGCAGAAGTGGCGCGACTGGTGGACACGCCAGCGCGAACACTTCCGTTTCGAACCCGTGCCGCCGCTGCCCCCACGAGGAGAGCGATGAACGTCTACGCCGATGAATTCGAGGAACTGATCCTCAAGGAGATCAACCGTCCCAACTACGTCCCGCGGCGCACCAAGGAACTGGCGCGGCACCTGGGCATCTCCAAGGCCCATTACGCGGAGTTCCGCGACAAGGTGCGCGCACTCAAGCGTCACGGCCGCATCGTCCGCGGCAAGGGCGGACGCTGGACCAGACCCAGGGACGAGGAATTCGTCGTCGGCAACATCCAGCTGACCCGTTCGGGGCGGGCGTTTCTGCTGCCGGAGGATCCGGCGATGGATGACATCGCCATCGGCGCGGATTTTCTCGGCTCGGCCTTGCACGGCGACCGCGTCAAGGTTCACCTCGATATCACTCCCGGCCGCGGCTTCCGGCACTTCGGCCGCGTGGTCGAGGTCATCGAACGCGCTCGCCCGCGCATCGTCGCGGTGGTCACCGAGGAAGGCACGGCGCTGCCGGAGGATCCGCGCAACCCCTTCGAGTTCCGCATCGACGGCGAGGAGGAGCTGACGCCGGAGACCAAGATCCTGCTGGAGATCACCAACTGGCCCGGAGACGGAGGCGAGCCAGCCGGCAAGGTTTTGGAGGTCCTCGGCCCCGCCGGCGAGCCCGATACCGAGATCGCCGCGATTCTCGCCTCCTTCGACGCGCCGGGGCCGTTCCCGGGGGCGGTGAAGGCCGAGGTGGCCAACCTGTACCGCCGCGACGCCATGGCCGATCGCACCGACCGGCTGGATCTGACCGACTTGATCGCCGTGACCATCGATCCCAAGGGCGCGCGCGACTACGACGACGCACTCTCGCTGGAGATTCTGCCCAACGGTCGCCTGCGCGTGGGCGTGCACATCGCCGACGTCTCGCGCTTCGTCAAACCCGGCTCCCGGCTCGACGAGGAGGCGCGGGCGCGTTCGACCAGCATCTATCTCCCCTCGCGCGTCATCCCGATGCTGCCCGAGGAGCTCTCGAACGATCTCTGCTCGCTCCGCCCGCAGGAGGAGCGCTTCGCCAAGACCGTCTTCCTCGACTTCGACGCCGAGGGCAAGCGCCACGACGTGACTATCCGCCGCAGCGTCATTCGCAGCCGCCGCCGCATGACCTACGCCGAAGTCAAGGCGCTGCTCTCCGACAGCGAGGCCGCCGCGGAGTTCGACGATCCGGATCTGCTGCAGCGGCTCGAACGCCTCAACGAACTGGCCCAGACGCTCCGCGCGCGGCGGGTCATGAACGGCGCGATCGAGCTGAACATGCCAGAGTTCCGCGTCATGATCGACGCGGAGGGCTTCGCCAGCGACATCACCGAGGTCGAGCACGACTTCTCGCACCAGCTCGTCGAGGAGTTCATGCTCTCGGCCAACACCGCCCTCGCGGAGTGGAGCGTGGAGAACGGTCTGCCGATTTTGCACCGGGTGCACGAGCCACCGGAGGACGACTCGATCGAGGAGCTCTCGGAGTTCCTCTTCGCCTGCGGGCATCCCTTCCGCCGGCCGTTCACGCGCGAGCGGTTGAACGCGATTCTGCGCAAGATCCGCGACCGGCCCGAGGAGCACGCCATCAACCTGGCGATTCTCAAAAGCTTCAAGAAGGCCGTCTACGATCCGCGCGGCGATATCGGTCACTTCGCGCTCAACTTCTCGCGCTACACGCACTTCACCTCGCCGATCCGCCGCTACCCGGACCTGTACCTGCATCAGATGCTGCAGGCCGTCTGGCCCGAGGGCAAGGAACGTCTGCCCAAAAAACTGCGGCAGGCCCCGCCGCCGGCCGGCGCGGCGCTGGACCGGTTGGGCAAGCATACCTCCAGCCTCGAGCGCCGGGCGATGAAGATCGAGGATCAAGTCACCGATTTCCGCCGGCTGGAGTTGTTGAGCCGGCAGGAGCGGCGCATCTTCGACGCGGTGGTGACCGGTATCCGCAAGTTCGGCATCTTCGTCGAGATCGAGGAGTTCTTCGTCGAAGGCTTCATTCCCCGCTGGATGGTCGAGGCCAAGGGCTTCGCCACGCGCGAAATCCCGCCGAACCTCAACGGCAAGCGGTCGCGGCACACGCCGCGCGGGTTCCACCTGGGGCAGGAGGTCTGCGTGCGCATCACCAGCATCGACCTTCCGGCCCGCGTCTGCGAGATGGAGCTTCTGGGACTCGGCGGCGCCGAGCGGCAGCCCGAGACGATCTGATCTTTTTTCTCTCCGTCCCCGTGCGTTTCTGGTAGGATGCGTTTCCATGTAGAAACGCCGAATCCGCTGAACCGCCACGTGCCGCCGTGACCGAACCCGTCCCGACAGACGATGCCGCCTCCCTCGAACTTCCGCCCGACGGCATGCAGGCGTGGCGCCGGAACCTGGCGCTGGTCTGGATCTCGCAGTTCTTCTCGACCTCCGGCTTTCTCTTCTCCCTGCCGTTCGCGGCCTATTACATGCAGAGCGAGCTCGGCGTTTCTCCCGGCGCGGATGTCGAGTTCTGGATGATGCTCTTCGCCGGACTCTTTCCCGCCTCGCTCGCGGCGGCAGGCCCGTTCTGGGGGGCGGTGGCCGACCGTTTCGGACCCAAGTCGATGCTGATCCGGGCCAACGTGGCCGCGGTGGTGATTCTCTTTGCCATGGGTTTGGTTCCGAGCGTGACCTGGCTGATCGTACTGCGTACCTTGCAGGGCTTCTTCACCGGCACCGTCCCCGCCGCGCAGGCGCTGGTGGCCATCTGCACGCCGCACGAGAAGCAGGGACGGGCGCTGGGCGCCCTCTCCTCGGCGGTCTTCTCGGGCATGATGGCCGGACTATTCTTCGGCGGGTTGGTCTACAACACCCTCCGAAAAAACGATCTCAGTACGGCTATCGCCTTTTTCTGCGCCAGCGGTCTGCTGCTGGTGGCGACGCTGCTGGTCGTCTTCTTCGTCAAGGACGCGCCTGCGGCGATGCGCGAGCGACTGCCGCGCAAAACGCCCCTGCCGGATCTGGGTGTGCTTCTTTCGACCGCGCCGGTGCTGCTCCTGGTCTTTCTGGTGGCCATGGGACGGTTCTTCGACAATCCGATCCTGCCGCTCTTCGTGCAGGAGCTCAACGAAGGTCTCAACGACGCGGAACTGGTCGTGGCGGGCCTGGGCATGACCGCGGCTGTCGGGGCGATCCTGGCGGGTTTCACCATCGGGCGCCTGCTCGATCGGTTCCCGCTGCGGCGCGTCGGCTATGTCTGCGGCATCGGCGCGGCGCTGGCGATGGCCGTCACCGGTCTGGCGCAGCGCTTTACCACGCTCTTTGTGGCGCGCTTCTTCATCGGGTTCTGGGCTTTCGGACTCGATCCGGTGATGCAAGTCTGGCTCAGCCGCTCCGCGAATCCGCAGGCGCGCGGCTCGGTCTTCGGCTGGGCGGTGATGGCGCGCTCGCTGGGCTGGTCGGTCGCGGCGTTCGTTTCCGTCACCAGCACGCGTTTCCTGGGCCGGTACCGCTACGCCTATTTCGTCTCCGTTGGACTGTATCTGCTGATGCTCGCCGTTATCGCCTATGTCGCGCACTGGATGAAAGGGCGCGGCGAAACGGCGCAGGCCGATCAGCCGGCTTCGGCGCAGCGGCGGTCGACGTAGGTGCGGATTGCCGCGGCGGCGGTACGGGTGTGCGGTTCGTCGGGAAGGTAGTGCCCGATGCGTTCGAGCAGGCCGCGTCGGCGGATCATTTCAAGGCTCGGGCGGTAGTTGATGTCGAATACGTACATCAGGACCACCAGCAAAAAATCCGTCTGCGAGCGCATATCCTCGTAGCGTGCCGCGCCGCCGGCGATAGCCGCGCGCAGAATCGATTCGCTCGGCGGCCCGTCGGGGTCGAGACGGAAGAAGACGTCCATGCGGGCCTCGGCATCCTCGTCCTCAAGCGTCTTCAGAAACACCCGGTAGATATCGATCTTGTCCGCATCGCGCACCAATTGCAGCAGCGGCAGGTGTTCCGCGGGAATGTCCTCGGGCAAGCGATGCCGATTGTGATAGCGCACCGCCGCTTTCAGTGCCGCGCGCGTATCTTCGGGCAAGGCCCGCAGTATCTCCGTCCGGCACAGCACCTGACGGCCGCACTCGGCGTGGTCGCAGGATTCGCGGTCGACAAAGGTTTTGTATTGCCGGTATTGTTCGTAGCGGCCGATATCGTGCAGCAGTCCCGCCGCCTCTGCCGTGCGCACCTCCGCGTCGTCCCAACCCAGTTCCGCGGCGACGGTGGCGGCTTCCCCGGCGACGCGCAGGCTGTGGTCGAGCTTGAGTTGCTTCATCGGCGCCAGCCTGCCGCTGTCGTCGGCGAAGGAGTTGGCGTAGGCGAGGTAGTCTTCGCGCAGGTCGGCGAACTGATCGGGTGTCATCACAGCTCCCGTCCCACCGCTTCGGCGATACGGCGCAGTTGCGGCACCAGGTCGGCGAATTCCGGCGGGTGCAGCGATTGCGGCCCGTCGGAGCGCGCGGTCTCGGGCTCGGGATGCACCTCGATCATCAGCCCGTCGGCGCCGCCGGCGACGGCCGCGAGCGCCATCGGCGGCACGTCCAGGCGCGATCCGGTGGCGTGGGACGGGTCGACGATCACCGGCAGGTGGGTCATGCGCTTGAGCGCCGGGACGGCCGAGAGGTCGAGGGTGTTGCGCGTGTGGTTGCTGAAGGTGCGTACGCCGCGCTCGCAGAGGATGACGGCGTAATTGCCCTCGGCGAGGATGTACTCGGCCGCTTGCAGAAATTCGGTCAGGGTCGCGCTCATGCCGCGTTTGAGCAGCACCGGCTTGCGCGCCTTGCCGGCCGCGCGCAGCAACGAGAAGTTCTGCATGTTGCGCGCGCCGATCTGGATGATGTCGGCGATCTCCGCCACGTGGTCCAGCCCCGCGATGTCCACGGCTTCGGTGACCACCGGCAGCCCCGTCGCGGCGCGGGCGGCGGCGAGGTGATCGAGGCCCTCCCTGCCCAATCCCTGGAAGGAGTACGGGCTCGAGCGCGGTTTGAACGCGCCGCCACGGAGGATCTTCGCCCCGGCGGCTTTCACCGTCTCGGCCGCCGCGAGCAGCATTCCGCGCCCCTCCACCGCGCACGGCCCGGCCATCAGGACGAGTTCCTTTCCGCCGATGCGGACCGGTCCTCCCGCGGCCGGGATCTCGACGACGGTGTCTTCGTCGCGGATCTCGCGCAGCACGAGCTTGTACGGCTGGGTGACGGGAATGGCCTGCGCCACGCCGGGCAGGTCCAGGAAGGTTTCCGGCGCGATCGGGCCGGGATTGCCGGTAATGCCGATGGCGGTGCGGTTGGCCCCGGGCATCGGATGCGGGGTAAAACCCATGGCGCGGATACGGGTGTTGACGGCCTCGATCTCTTCGGCGCCGGCGTGGGCGTTCATGACAACGAGCATGTCGATCTCCTGTGATGCCCCAAGCCTATGCATCGCCCGCGCGGAATGCAAGCTCTTGACGCTGCCGGCAGCGGCGGATATGGTGCGTGCGGAGGAACGGCATCATGGTCGTCGACGTCGCCGGCTACGCGCTGGATCTGAAATACGTTCTCTTCCCCTTGGTCTGCGCGCTGATCGGGTGGCTGACCAACTACATCGCGGTCAAGATGCTCTTCCATCCGCGCCGACCGCGCAGCCTCTTCTTCTGCGAGATACAGGGGATCTTTCCCAAGCGCCAGGCCGCGCTGGCGGAGAATCTGGGGCACGTGGTCGAGACGGGCCTTCTCTCGCACGAAGACATCCGCCGCATTATCGAGGCGCCGGCGTTTCACGAGCAGATGCGCACCGTCGCCGCCGGACGCATCGACGTGTTTCTCGACGAGAAGCTCGGAACACTGCATCCGATGGTGAAGATGGCGCTGGCGGGCGAGATGCGCCAGAAGCTGCGCGGAATGCTGTTGAACGAGCTCGACGCGCTGCTGCCGGAGGTGATCGAGACGGCGTCGCGGTCGCTGGAGGAGCGGCTGGTCGTGCGCGAACTGGTGCGCGAAAAGGTGGCCAATTTTCCGCCCGAGCGCATCGAGGAGATGCTCTTCTCGATCCTGCGCAAGGAGTTCCGTTTCATCGAACTCGTCGGCGGCGTGCTGGGCTTTTTCATCGGCGTGGCGCAGTCGGCGGCGTTCTACTTCCTCGGCTGATTCACGCCAATGCCGCCAGCGGTTCGCGCAGGATCTCGCCGCGCCAGCCCGGCAACGCCGGCGGCCAGACTCCGGTCTTCTCGTAGTCGATCAGCCACGACTCCACCGTTTTCCTGTTGGCGAGCAATTCCGGCGGGATGTCGTGTCGTGCGGCCACTTCGGCGACGACCCCGCGCGCCATTTCCACCCGTTTCTTGTGGTCGGCCGCGCGCCTGGATGGTCGCGGCGGCATATCGCACGCGGAATCCTTCAGCCGTTGAACCGGCGCCAGCGCATCCAGCAGCGCCTTGCCGTGGCGGCGGACCGCGTCAGGCGACAGTTCGTCCGCATTCTGCAATTCCTTGCGCGTCTTCGGCAACCGGCGCGCCAGCGCCAGGAGCGCGTTGTCCGGCAGCACGAAACGACGTGCCAGGTCGCGCCGTTTCGCTTCGCGTTCGCGCCACGCCGCCAGCGCTTTGAGCGCCGTCCAGTTCCGCGGCGGCAGGCGATGCGCGCCCTTGATCCGCTTGTAGGCGTCCCCCGGATCCGTCGTAAAGCGTGCCGGATCGCAGAGCTCTTCGCACTCCTCGCGCAGCCACGCCAGCTTCGGGCCCTCCGCAAGCCTTTCGGTCAGTATCGCGCGCATCGGCAGAAGGTGCGCTACGTCGAGCGCGGCATAGGTCAGTTGCGCCTCGCTCAGGGGGCGCTTGAGCCAGTTCGTCCGCGTCTGTCCCTTGGGCACCTCCTCGCCGTGGAGTTCGGCGACCAGCGCCTGGTAACTCGGCGAGAGCCCGATCCCGGCGAAGGCGGCGGCGAGCTGCGTATCGAAGACCGGTGCGGGCATGACGCCCAGGCGATGGTGAAACGCCTCCAGGTCTTCGCTGCAGGCGTGCAGCGTCTTCTCGATGCGCGTATCGGCGAGCAGCGCCAGCAGCGGGTCGAGCATATCCGGCGCCAGCGGATCGACGAGGTACGCCCGTTCCCCGTCGTGGACCTGGATCAGGCCCAGCACCGGGTAGAACGAGCGCTCGCGCAGGAATTCCGTATCCAGCGCCAGCGCCGGCAAGTCGCGCCACCGTGCGCAGGCTTCGCGCAAGGCGCGAGGCGTGTCGATCCAAACGAATGCGGGGTCGGTCATGCTCTCCTCGAATACGCGGAATCGCGCGGTTATTTCGCCGGCAGGTAGATATCGAAGCGGACGCTACGTCCGCTGAGCGAACGATCGGGACTTTCCGCCAGCGGCGGCGCATGGCGCGGGCGCTTGACGACCACGCGCTGGCGCGCGCGCCGGCGGGCCATGAACAGCAACTGGTTGGCGTCGGGATCCTCGCCGACGACCTGCTGCAGCAGGCGCATCTCCTTCTTGACCAGCGCGGATTTGCGCCGCGCGGGAAACATCGGGTCGAGGTAGACCGCCTCGGGCCGGTCGGACTCGGGCAGTTCGCGCAGATACCACAGCGCGTCGGCATGGATCAGTTCGATCCGCTGCTCCAGGAACGCCACCGGCTCGGGAGCCTTGCGCGCGCGCGCCAACGCGTCGTCCAGCAGCGCGGCGACCGCGGCCGAACGCTCCAGGGCGGTGACCGTGCAGCCCGCGTGCGCCATCAGCAACGCGTCGCCGCCGAGGCCCGCGGTCGCGTCGACGACGGTGTAGGGCATGCGTTTGAAGCCGATTGCCTGCAGCAGCGGCTGGCGGGTGCTCGCGGCCTGATGCAGGCGAAAGCCCGTCCGACCGCCCAGGAAATCCGCGCGCAAGGTCGCCGGGCGCATCTGCTCCTGCCCGCGCAGTTCCAGCCCTTTCGGCGTCAACACCAACTCCAGCGTTCCGGCGGGCTTGTCCTCTGCCGACGGCAGCGACCATCGTTCGGCCAGGGTTCGCGCTTCTTCATGCAACTCCTTCGTTTCCGCCCGCAACGGCACCGTCTCAGCCATCGACCGCCTCCCGCGGATCGCTTTTGACGCGGCGCGCCACCAGCCAGCCCAGCGCTGGAATAATCAGCGCCACCCAGACGGTGACCCAGGGCGCGTGTTCGCGGCTGCGCGCGCCGGCCCAGGCATAGACCAGACTGAGCGGCAGGTGGCCGAGGATGTTGGCCAGCACGAACGTCCGTACACGCAAGTCGCTCAGGCCCGCCAGGCACGAGAGAATCTCGGTGAGCATCGGGATCGGGCGGCTGAGAATGATCGCCAGCACGCCCCAGTCGCGGAACCAGCGGGCGACATGGCCGGCCTCCTCGGCGCCGGAGAGGCGCCGGAACCACGCCTGGCCGCCGAGGCGACAGGCGTAGAAGCCGATCAGCGCCGCCAGCATCGAGCCGGTGAACGCGGCCGCCGCGCCGAGGGCGAATCCCAGCAGGTGTCCCGCCGCGAGCATCACCACCGAGGACGGCACCGGCAGGGCCAGATCCACCACCAGCAGCCCGATAACGACCAGCGCCCCCAGCGGACGGTTCTGGCCGAGCGCCAGCAGCCATGTGCGGGCGGATTCCTCGTCGAGGTAGCCGCATTGTTCGGCCAGGACGTACATGGCCGAAAAGAGGGCCAGCAGCCCCAGTGCGATCAGGCAGAGCCGTTTCATGCGGAAGTCCGTGCGGAGGGGCTAGAGGTCCTCGACCGGCGCGATCTCCGGCAGCGCCGCCGGTCCCGACGCCGCGTTCTCCGCGCGCGTCCGGGGCTCACTCTCTCCGATGGCGGGCGGTTCGTCAAGCGCGGGGATGGCCTCGAGTATCTCGGGCTCTTTGCCGAGTCGGTTTTTTTCGTCGCGCCAACGCTGCCCTGGAGTCTGGCCGGCGGCGCCGTTCTCGGGGTTGCGCGCGGCGGTCTTCATCCAGGCGGGGCGGTACTCCTTCTCCGGGTTCTTCAACAGCGGTTGCTTTTCCGCCGCCTGCAGTTCCTCGTTCCAGACCGGATTCTTCGGCTCGATCCGCTCTTCCTCGACAATCGCCTGTTGTGGCGTGCGCGCCGCATCCGGCAGCTTCGGAAGCTGAGGCAGGCGCGGCAACGCCGGCAGTCGCGATTCGCGCCCGGAGCGGATGCGTCCCTGCCAATAGCGGTTGGCTGTTTTCATTCGGAGGCTGCCGGTATTGTCTGTCGCGGATTCCGAAGAGGGCTCTCCGGCGGTATTCGTTACCGTTTCGTTCGGTGTCGTCGGCGCAGTCGGCTTGGTTGCGGCCAGGTCGGTAAACAGTTCCGGCGGTTGCGCCGGCTCACTCGGTGCCGATGGCGGTGCGGGTGCGACCGGTGTCGTCGGCGCTGCCGGTGCCGGTGGGGGCAGGGGCGTTTCTTCCTCGAGTAGCGGGTGTTTCTCGAAGTCCCGCAGCGCTTGCGCGGCGGCTACCGTCGGCTCCGTATCGACGTAAGGAGTTGTTTCGGCAGATTGACGGGCAAGAGGCTCTTGCGGCAGGATCCGTTTCGGCATGGCCTCCGGCACGGCGACGAGCACGCCGTCGCGCGCAAGGTCGTACAGGCGCGCGGCCAGCTCCGGCACCGTCGGATCGCGCATCGCTTCGTGCACCAGCGGTTCGGGCAGGTTCGGCAGGTCGTACCATGCCGCCGACAGCACGGCGAGGAAATGCCGGCTCTGAATATATCGCAGGCGCCGCATCTGCTTCATCGCCTGCTCGAAGTCGGCTGCGCGGTGCCAGATATGAAGCGGCCGGAGCAGCCGGCCGAGCGCGGTATCCTCCGAGACCATCTCGTCCCATTCGCGTACGCGGATACTCCAGAGATGCCGCCGCAGGTTTTCGTCTTCCAGGCTCGCGGCCCCGGCGGTGATGAGCGCGCGCTTGTCCGTCTCGCCCGCGATCGCTTCGCCGAGCATGGCGTGCGCGGCCGTGGCTACCGCGGCCATCTGCGGATCGCCGTCGACCATCGCCGCCAAGTGCCGGGCCGCGCGGCAGCCGTCGGCACCGGTGCGCGTATACGCCACCGTGGCGACGCAGACCAGTTGCAGCGCGCCGGGGCGTGTCCGTGGCGCCGCCGACGGCATCGCGTCCGCTTTCTGGCCGTAGCGCCGGCGTTCCAGATAACGGAACGCCTGGGCCGCGCGCTCGAGTTCCATGTTCTCGATGCCGAGGATCGCCAGCGCGGCGGTGTGGTGATAGCCGCCTTCCTGGATGAAGCTCCGGCCCAGCGCCTTGAGCCGCGCGGCCCGGCCGGCGAAGGTTTCGGGCATGCCGGGGACGGTGTTGTGCCCAAGAAGCACCAGCACCGCCGCGCGGTGACGAGTGCGCGAGAAGCGTTCGCGCCGTTCCCGGGCCGGTGCTCTCTGACAGAGCAGTAGCATCGCCAGCAGCCAGGCATAGAGAATGAGGCTACGTCGCAGCATGCGAATCGTCTCGGTGTACCGTGCATTACAAGGGTGGGGGAGCCTGTAATGCTTTGTTGCCTACCGTGGTGGGGGAGCTTGAAGTATATTCGGAGAAAGTTGAGGCCACAAGATAAATTTTCGTTTTTTTGCCCCCGACAGGCCGGAATCCGCGTCCTAGAGGGTGAAGGGCGAAACACTGGCGCTCAGTAACCTTTCGCCCCTTGTGCGCATGTTCCCGTTAGGAGCGATTGAAAAAGCGAAAACAGGAGTCGGAACGATGCATGCGAAAGCCTTGCCCGTCACCGAGTACGAGAAACAGCGCCGCTGGCTGCGACGGAACCTGCGTTTCACCGTCAGCGCGCTCGGCATTGTCGGCGTCGAAGGTCCTGGCGCGTGGATGCTGGCCCGTCGGCTCAACGAGCCCGACTACGTGCCGCCCGCGCCCGAGACCTGCACGGCGGCCTGACCATGACACTGCGACCGAAGGATCAAGAAGAGGTTCCGGCGTACCCGGCATACGCGCGGTACGGGTTAAACCGCAGGTGCCGGCTGATGCATATCGGCGTCGCGCTCGGCTCGCTGCTGTTTCTGAGCGGCGCCGCCGGCGGCGCGAAGAAGCTGCACGCGTATTACCAGGAATTGAAAGAGATCAAGCGCCCCGCCCGTAAGCCCGGCAGGCCGGCGGCGCCGACGATGCCGCGCAATCGTCCGGGATCGCGGTAACTCCCCCAACAGGTTGCCGATTCGTCCGGATTGGAGTATCCTGCCTGCAGGCGCGGGAGCGTCACGAAAGGGCGGCAATGGAACTCAACCGGATCGATATCCCGAAGGAGCCCGCGTATCCCGCGTACGGCGAGTACCGCCGCGCGCGCAGGTGCATGAAGATCAAGATCGCCGTCGTGGTCGGGTCGCTGCTGGTGCTCACTGGCGCGGCTTTCGGCGGCAAGGCGCTGTACGATTGGTATGAAGTGCTGAGAAATCCGCCGCCCCCGGTTCTGTTCGGCTTCATGCCAAGGCCGATGCCGCCAACGCCTCCCGCGCCGCCGCCCGACGGGAATCGCTGATGAATTTCACGCTCTCGCTGACCCACGATTGCAACCTCGACTGCGTCTACTGCTACGCCGGCGGCAAAAGCAAGCGCGTCATGTCGTGGGACGTGGCCCGGCGCGGCGTCGACTTCGCCTTCTCCTTCGGCGCGAAAGAGGCGCAACTGGGGTTCTTCGGCGGCGAGCCGCTCTTGGAATGGGATCTGCTCCGACGCGCGACCGGATATGCCGAAGACGTGGCGGTGAAGAACGGCGTCACGCTGAAGAAGACGGTCACCACCAACGCGACGCTGCTGAGCGCGGAGCGTCTCGCGTGGCTGAAGGGGCACGATTTCTATCTCGCCCTCTCCATCGACGGCGACAAGGCCATGCACGACCTCACGCGTCCCCTGCGCGGCGGCGAATCGTCGTTCGATCAATGCATGCGCGGGCTGGACCTGGCCTTGCCGGTCTTCCCGGACCTGGAGGTCATCGTCGTGCCGGACCCGGCGAACGTGCGACACCTGGCCGAGAGCGTCCGTTTCCTCTGCGAGGAGAAGTGCGTACGCCGCGTCGGTATCAACCCGAATTTCTACACCGACTGGCCGGACGAGACGCTGAATCTCTGGGCGTGCGAGTTCGAGGCGATCGGCGATTTCTACCTCGAGCGCTACCGCGCCGGAAAGCCGGTCTGGATCAACTTCATCGACGGCAAGATCATCACCCGCCTCAAGGGAGGCTACGAGCATTGCGACAAGTGCGGCTTCGGCGAGCGCGAGGTGGCGGTGGCGCCCTCGGGCAACCTTTATCCGTGCGAGCGTCTCGTCGGCGAGGACGACGATACGGCCGTCCGCATCGGCGATGTCTTCGCCGGCTTCGACGAAGGCAAGCGCCAAGCCCTGCTGCAGCGCCGCGGCAACGTCAACGCCGAGTGCGTCGCCTGCGCGTTGAAGAAACGGTGCATGAACTGGTGCGGCTGCATCAACTACGCCACCACCGGCGCCATCGACACCATTGACGGCGTGGTCTGTTTCCACGAGCGACTCGCCATCCGCGTCGCCGATCGTGTCGGCGGCATGCTCTACCGGGAGGCCAGCCCGCCGTTCCTGGCCCGCTTTTATCACGAGGACTTCTCCGATCTGCCGGAAGTGCAATAGCCCCCTTCTTGCTTCTCCGAGCGCTTTGACTACAATCCGAGTGGTGTTTTCGCAGGAGTTCTCCATGGCCGCGTGGCGCAAGACCGTCGCCGTCTTCGGCAGTTCCGGCATCACCCGGGACTCGCCGCGCGCGGCGTTCGCCCACCGCTGCGGCAAAGCGCTCGCCGAGCGCGGCTGCCGCGTCGTCACCGGGGGCTACATGGGCGTGATGGAGGCGGCCAGCCGCGGCGCCAGGGAGGCCGGCGGCGCGGTCCTGGGGGTAACCACCGACGCTTTCGGCGACCGCACGCCGAATCCTTATCTCGACGAGGAGATCCGCACGCGCGATCTGCCCGAGCGTATCACGCGGCTGATGCGCGAGGCCGAGGCGTTCATCGTCCTCGACGGCGGGGTGGGGACGCTGGCGGAGCTGATGCTGGCGTTGAACCTCGTCTACATGGGCGACGAGCGCCGCGTCATCGTCGTCGGCGAGAATCTCCGCCTTGCGCTCGAAGGACTTGAACGGTATACGGAATTGAAGGAAGCGGTGCGGAAGACCGCGTTCTACGTCGATACGCCCGAGGAAGCCGCGGCGCTGGCGGCGGAATCGTGAAGCCCATTGCAGGCGGGACGAGATGATCGATATCTTCGAATACGCGCCCGATCACGAGCGCTTCGTCGCTATCCGTGACCGCGCCGTCGCGCAGGACAAGGAGGTTCGTCCGCGCGTCGAGACGATTTTGGAGCGCGTGCGGCAGGAGGGCGACGCGGGCCTGGTGGCCTTGACCCGCGAGATCGACGGGGTGGCGTTGACCCCGCAGACGCTCCGCGTCGACGAGGCGGAACTGCAGGCCGCGCAGGACGAGGTGAGCGAGGACTTTCTCACCGCCATGGCCCTCGCGCGCGTTAATATCCGCCGCTTTCACGAGTACCAGCGGCGCGCCGGCTATGTCCACGACGACGGCGACAACGTCCGCCTCAGCAAGCGCGTGCTGCCGATCAAGCGCGTCGGCGTCTACGTCCCCGGCGGTACCGCGCCGTTGTTCAGCACCATGCTGATGAACGTCATCCCCGCGCAGATCGCCGGCGTCGAGGAGATCTATGCCGTTACGCCCCCGCGCAAAGACGGCACGGTGGATCCGCACATCCTCGCCACCGCGCACGTCCTGGGCATCGACGGCGTCTTCCGCGTCGGCGGCGCCCACGGCATCGCCGCGCTCGCCTACGGCACCGGGGCCGTGCCCAAGGTCGACAAGATCGTCGGCCCGGGCGGCCCGTACGTGGCCATGGCCAAGCGCCTGGTCTTCGGTCTGGTCGGCATCGACGCGGTCGCGGGGCCCAGCGAGATCGTGATCGTCGCCGACGGTTCGGCCAAGCCGCGCTATATCGCCGCCGACCTCCTGAGCCAGCTCGAGCACGGCAGCGGTTACGAAGCCGGCGTGGTGCTGACCGACAGCCGCGACATCGCCGCGGCGGTGAAGATCGAGCTCGAGCGGCAAGCCGGTTCGCTCGAACGTTTCGAGGCCATCGAGCGATCGATGCAACGCTTCGGTGCCGTCTTTCTCTGCCGCGATCTGAGCGAGGCCATGGACGCGGCCAACGCCATCGCGCCCGAGCACCTGGAGATCCTCGCCGTCAACGCCCGCGATTACCTCGGCGAGGTGGAGAACGCCGGCGCGGTCTTCCTCGGGCACGCCTCGCCCGAACCGGTGGGCGACTACTTCGCCGGCACCAACCACGTCCTGCCTACCGGCGGCGCCGCGCGCTTCAGCTCCAGCCTCTCGGTCTACGATTTTCTCAAGGACATCTCCGTGGTGGAGTACAGCGCCGAGCGCCTGGTCCGCGTGGGGCGGCACATCCTCTGCATGGCCGAGATCGAGGGCCTGGCCGCGCACGCCAACGCGGTCAAGGTGCGGCTGGAGGATCTGACTTCGTGAACCCGATCCGCAACGCCGTACTTGCCATGTCGGCCTACATCCCCGGCGAACGCGCCAAAGGCGGCGACGTCGTCAAGCTCAACGCCAACGAGAATCCGTACCCGCCGAGTCCGAAGGCGATCGAGGCGATGCGCGCGGCGCTGGAGAGGCTGCCGCTCTATCCCGAGACGAGCGGCGCCGGCGTCCGCGAAGCCGCCGCCGAAGTATACGGCGTCGAGGCCGAGCAGATCATGGCGGCCAATGCCAGCGACGAGATGCTGCGCATTCTCTTCCAGGCGTGCGCGGGGGAAGGCGACGAGGCGGTCGCCTTTCCGCCGACGTTCACGTTTTACGAAACGCTGGCGGCGGTGCAAGACGCGCGCGTTAGGCAGGTCGAACTGGCCGAGGACTATTCGCTGCCGGAATTGCCGGACCTCTCGCAGGCGAAGCTGGCGTTTCTTCCCAATCCCAACGCGCCGAGCGGAACGCTCTTTCCGGAAACCGATATCCGCCGACTGATCGAATCGGCGCCGCAAGCGCTGGTGGTGATCGACGAGGCGTACACGGATTTCACCGACGCGCCCTCGGCTATCGGTCTGCTGAAGGAATATCCGAATCTGGTTGTCGTTCGCACCTTCAGCAAGAGCTACTCGCTGGCGGGGTTGCGCGTGGGGCTGGGATTCGCTTCGGCCGGAATCATGCAGGAATTGCACAAGGTGCGCGATTACTACAACCTTGATTGTGTCGCCCAGGCCGGCGCCACTGCGGCTCTGCACGATCAAGCGCATTTCCGCGACAATATCGCGAAGATCGTCGCCACGCGGAAATGGTTCACGGACGCGTTGCGGCCGCTGTGCGCGCATATCTGGCCGAGTTGTGCGAATTTCGTATTGGCGCGGTTCAACCGTATGCCGGCCAAAGAGTTGTACCAGGCTCTCAAAGACCGCGGCATTCTTGTCCGGTATTTCGACGCGCCGCGGCTTCGGGACTGCCTGCGCATCACCATCGGCACGGACAAGCAGATGCAGACGTTGCTCGCGGCGATGCGCGATATTTGTCCCGATTGACTTCTTACTCCCGCCGGCTATACTAGCGCGCTATATGTCTCGCGCGCGAGACGGTTATGGTTGAATGGGCAGGTTGTGAACCACCAAACTGGCTCGCCATCGACATCCGAGAACGTCGCGACCGAACCGCAGACGTGGGCGCAAGCGTGGAGAGCGTGTTCGGGCCCGCGCAACTGGCTGCAGGCGCTGGACCTGGCGATCAAAGGTCTTTGCGTCGGCACGGCCGATATCATCCCCGGCGTTTCCGGCGGCACCCTCGCCTTCGTCTTCGGCATCTACGAAAAGCTGCTCGCGGCTATCGCCAGCTTCGATCTCGAGGCCACGCGCCAACTCTTTGCCGGCAGGATGAAAGCGATGCTGGCGCATGTTCATGTTCGCTTTCTGTTGCCGCTCTGTTTCGGTATCGCCGTCGCCTTCGTCGGCATGACCCATCTGATACACTGGCTGATGGCCGAGCATGAGGTGCTGACCTGGTCGGCCTTCTTCGGTCTGGTGGCCGCGTCGGTGGTGGTGGTCGCGCGCCAGGTCCGCGAGTGGAACGCGTTTACCGTGGCGATGCTGCTGGCGGGGACGGCGTTGGGGTGGCTGATTACCGGGCTCCTGCCGGCGGAGACGCCTAACGCGCTCTGGTTCGTCTTCCTCTGCGGCGTGATCTCGATCTGCGCGATGATCCTGCCCGGGATCAGCGGCTCGTTCATCATGCTCATTCTCGGGAAGTACCTCTACGTCACCGGGGCGCTGAAGACGATAACCCGCGATCCGGCGCATGTCGAGAGCCTGGTCATCCTGTTCGTCTACGCCGCCGGGGCGGTGATCGGTCTGGTGGGTTTTTCGCGGGTGCTGAAATGGTGCCTGGCGCGTTACCACGCCGGGACGATGTGCCTGCTGACCGGCCTGATGCTCGGCTCGATCCGCAAGCTCTGGCCGTGGAAGCATGCCGTCCGCGTGCTGCAGTATCCGAGCGACGGCCACGTCAAGACCAAGGTGCTCGAGGAAGTCTACCGCCTGCCCTCGACCTACGCGCAGGAATACGAACAGGTCGTCGTCAAGGCCAACGCCGCCCGGGAAGAGATCGGCCAGGGCGTCGAAACGGTGGCGGGGCAACCGGCGCAGTTGCTGCCTGCAGTGGGATTGATACTCGCGGGCTTCGCGGTGGTGCTGCTGCTGGAGTGGTTCTCCAGCAGTCGGGACGAGCGGACGGAGCCGGCCGCATGAGCAAATCCAGGGGGTCGGTGCGCACGCGCGCCAAGACCACGCTGATGAAACTGCTCGACGACCGGGTGCTGACGGTGGACTTCGTCGGCGCCATCGCCGGCGACCGGCCGCTGTCCGAGCGCGAGAAGAAGGTGCTCGAGGAATTCAAGAACCGGCGCGGCGCGGCGATCTACTCCGACCTGCTCTTCACCCTCTGTCACCAGTACTTTCCCGCCGGCAAGGCGCTGCAGCTCTGGGATCAGATCGTCGATCACAAGGAGAAGATCGAGGGGCAACTCGGCCGGAAGATCGGCATCACCGTCGCCGCGCACGACTATCTCACCAACGTCGCCGACGTGCTCGAGCAGGCGGTCATCGTCAGCGAACCGAGCATGAGCGTGGTCGCCGACATCGCGCTCAAGGACGGACTGACGCGACTCTTCGACCACCACAGCTTCCTGCAGAAGCTCGACGAGGAGCTGCTGCGCGACGCGCGGACGGGCGAGTCGGTCTCGCTGATCTTCATCGATATCGACCACTTCAAGTTGATCAACGACAGTCACGGCCACCAGGTCGGCGACCAGGTTCTCGCGCGCCTGGGGCAGATCCTGCACGAGACCACCCGCACGATCGATATCTGCGCCCGGTACGGCGGCGAGGAGTTCGCGCTGCTGTTGCCGAATACCAGTACCGCCGACGCCTGCCGCCTCGCCGAGCGCCTGCGTCAGGCGGTGGAGCGGGAGTTCGCGGCCAATCCTCCGGCGATCACCATCAGCCTCGGCATCGCCACCTATCCTGACGACGCCGGTTCGGCCGATACCCTCCTGCGCGCGGCCGATCAGGCGCTCTACGCGGCCAAGGAGAACGGTCGCAACTGCCTGATTAGCTACAACTGCCTTTCATGAGTCAGCGCCACGGCCGTTCGATTATCCCGAATTGATTTCCGGATCGTCCACTTTGTTCAGAATCCCGTCTTCCCCTTCTTGACGATCATTATCGGCCGCATTAGGATGCCGAGCAGGTGATTGCGATGCGGGGAGAGGAGAGTGACATCCACAGCCGCCATCGGGCGTAACGAGACAGGCGTATATTCCTACCGGGTCGGCTTGGGCGCGGTGCTTCTGATCGTTTGCAGCGCGACCGCTTGTACGGTCATGCTGGCGCGGTCGTATTTTCATGAACGCGACGAAGCCGAGCAGCTGCGGATCATCGCGCAGGTCGACAGCCTGGTCAATACCGGTTGCCTGGCGCAACTGGGACGCCGCGAATTTGCCGCCGCGGAGCGCAGCGCGACCGAGGCCATCGCCGTAATGGAAGCCGCACCCCGAGCGAGCGCGCGCAATCGCCACGCGCTTCTGGCGCGCGCGTATGCCCTGCGCGGCGAGGCCCGATTCGCGCTATGCGATCGCTACCGCCCCGAAACGATCGAGAACGATTTCGCCCGCGCCCTTCGTTACGCGCCCGACGATTGCCGGACATGTTTTCTGTGCGGCAAGCTCCGTCTGCTGCACGGGCGCTACGACGAAGCCGAGCAGGACTTCACGCGCGCGCTCGTATTGCAGCCGCATTTCGCCACCGCCCTCGTGGCCCGCGCCACGGTGCGCCGCCGCCTCGGAAACACCGAGGGCATGCGTGCCGACCTCGAGGCGGCCCGGCGCCTCGGTTTCTTTCCCGCAGAGTGACGCCGTCGTCGCGACGCGTATCGATTTCCACTTGCTCCCGCTTTCTGACATGGAGTAAAATACGGTAGTGATGCCGCCGTCCCGGTGGCGCTCGATTGCCTGCAGGGAGGTCGATCATGCGATTCGTCGTGGCGGTAATGGCGATACTGGCGTTTTCGGCGGGGGCGGCAAGTGGCGCCGATGCGAAAGCCGATTCGGCCGAACGCCTGGAAGCGGTGGAGAAGTTGGTCCGCGCGAAGATGTACGACGAGGCGCTGCTCATCGTCGAGGACATTTTAGCCAACGACGCGCAATACGCGCCGGCGATCTTCGAGAAGGCGGAGATCCTGGAGGAGCAGGAGAAGACCGAGGAGGCGATCAACGCCTACTACGACTGCATCGAAGTGCTGGTCGACCAGGCCGAAACGGAGGAGACGCGCGGGTTGCTGGAGAAATGCCGCAAGGTCCTGCTCAAGCTGGACAAGTCCCGCCGCATCGTGCTCAAGCACGCCGACGAGATCGAACGCGAAGCGCAGCGTTTCAAAGGCAAGAACGACTATGCGTACGAGAAACTGCTCGAAACGGCCGAATTGATGCGTGGCGTCTGGGAGCGCAGGAAGGCCGCTCCGAAAGCATCCGAGAAAGAATTGCGGACGCGTCGCGAGAAGTTCTACGAAGAACTCTCCGCGGAGGACCTGGACGATGCGCTGGAGTATGTCGATCCGGAAACCCGCCGCGGCGCCGGCGAGGTGATCGTCAAGGGATACCTCGGCATCCTGGCAAAGTTGCTGAAGGACATGAACATCAATGGGCGCGACCTGCGCGTCCGGCGGCTCGAGATGCACGAGAACGGCGAGATGGCCAAGATCGTCGGCGAATTCCGTGCCGCCGGGCAGTGGCACGAAGCGGACGACCCGGAGTACTGGATCGTCCGCGAGGGCACGTGGTATCTCGGCGACGAAAAAAAATTACGCCGCAACTTCGGCGACAAGTGAGACGACCGGCTCGGTGTCCGCAACTCGTTTGTCGGCATTCGGTTGTCGGTTCGGGCAGGGCCGAGGCCGGCGCCTTCGGCGCGCGCCTTTTCTTGTCAGGCTTTTTAAATGCGCGTAGACTGAAGACCGAGAAGCGCGTGATCGTGTGTCTTCCTGCGATGGAACGGTGAAAGCTTGGCCAAGCGGATCCTGGATCAGCACAGCGACACCAGCCCGGTCGGCCAGAAGATCGGCCCCTACGAGATCGCCGAGTTTCTCGCCCGCGGCGGCATGGGCACGCTTTTCCGGGCCACGCATACGCTCATGCGCCGCGACTGCGTGCTCAAGCTGATCCGTCCCGAGCACCAGGCCAACCGCGAGGTGGTCCGGCGCTTCCTGCGCGAGATCCGCCTGGGTTCGATGCTGATGCATCCGAATATCGTGATGTTCTACGATGCCGGCCAGGTTGACGAGCACATCTTCATCGTCATGGAGTACTTCCCCAGCACCAACCTGACCAAACTCTACACCGACAATCCGGCGCCGGTGGAGGACGCCGTCCACATCGCCACGCAGGTGACCAGCGCGCTGGCAGTGGCGCATGCCGACGGTGTGCTGCATCGCGATATCAAGCCGCAGAACGTCCTCGTCGGCGAGGACGGCGTGATCAAGATCTGCGACTTCGGCCTGGCCAAGGCGTTGGACAACCCGGAGTTCTCCGTCATCACCACCAGCGAGAAGATCCTCGGCAGCCCGGCGTTCATGGCTCCCGAGAGCATCAAGGGCGCGCGCGCCATGACCGTCCGGACCGACGTATACGGCGTAGGCGCCATTCTCTATTTCTGCCTGACCGGGCACCCGCCCTACAAGGGGCGCAACGCGGTGGAGCTGATCCAGCAACTCGGGCAGCCGTTCTCATCGCCCGCGGACGAGCGCAGCGATATCCCCTCCGCGCTGGACAAGATCGTGATGAAGGCGATGGCGCCGCGGCAGGACGACCGCTTCGAAAGCGCCGAGGCGATCCGCGAAGCGCTCGAGAAGATCCGTATCGTCGATACCGATTCGTTCTCTCCGGAGCCGCCGCCGGGGGCGATCGAGCGCGAGGGCACGCACCATTCCGAGATTCTGCCCCAGCCCGCCGAGGAAGTGGGCCAGGCCTCGGCGGTCGAGGGCGCGCAGGACTCGCGCATGGGCTTGGCTTGCGCGGAGGAGCTGGCGGAGATGGGGCCGATCGAGCCGTTCGTGCGCGTCTACGATTTCGGCAGCCAGTATCTGGAGATCAAGCTCGAGCAGCGCCCGCTGGTGATCGGCCGCGCCGAGGGTTGCGACATCCGCCTCGACCACGAGACCATCTCGCGCAAGCACGCGGTGCTCGTGCCGATGGAGGATTCCTTCGCCATCCAGGACGTCGGTTCGCGCGCCGGCACCTTCGTCAACGGCCAGCTCGTCTCCAAGGCGCTGCTGCGCCACGGCGACAGTATCCAGATCTCGCACATGGTGCTCGAATTCTACAAGTATCGCGTTCCCGCGGCCTCGGAGTCGGACGCGCTCTCGGCCATGGACAAGGCCTTGATGACGCAGTTCCGAAGGTTGCCGCTGAGCATGAAACTGCGCTGGCGGACGTTGCGCTGCCCGCCGCAGAACATCTTCCGCGAAGGCGATACGCAACTGGTCAGCGGCAAGGGCATTCTCGTGCCGTCGCGTGAACCGCCGTCGCCGCAATCGTGCCTGGATGTCGAACTGGTGCTGCCCAACGGCATCGTCCGCGTCTTCCTGGGCGAGGTGATCGGCATGGTCACCATCAAGAAATGCATCATGCTCTGCGTCAAGCTGCACAACGTCGAGAAGCAGGTCCACGGCGAAGTCACCCGTTTCTGTCAGTGCGGCAAATGGATCGGTTGATCCGCTGCCCCTCCCCTGTGTGCACACTGAAGGAGTTGTGACGTTGTTTGCCCGTATCGCCCGCCGCGAAACGCTCTTTTTCGCCGTCGTCGTCTGGGGGCTCGCGGCGATGCTCTTCTGCGGCATGACCGTCGCCTCTTTCTCCGCGGCCGAGCGCGCGGGGATGCACCGTATCGACGGTCGCTATCATTACCACGTTTCGGCGGTGATCGCCGCCTTCTTCGCCGTGGTGAGCCTGGGGGCGTTCAGCGCCTTTCTTTTCCTGAAAGTACCGGACGCGGGCCGCGCTGGTATTTTAGGGCTCTGAGAACCTCTCTTGCATTCTTTCTCTTCCCGGGTACAGTCGATCCAGACCATTGTTCCGCGAGGAAGGCCCAATGTACGACATCGCCTTTTTCTGCAACAGCCCCGCCAATATCGACCGCGTCTACGCCGCCGGGCGTCGCGAAGAGGTGGCCGAGTTCGGCCGGCTCCACCCGGAAATCGTCACTGCCGAGACTATCGAAGCGCAGTTGCCGACGCTGCGGGAGGTGGAGGCGCTCTTCTCGACCTGGGGCATGTTCGCCCCGACCGAGACGCATCTCGACGCGCTGCCGGCCTTGAAAGCGGTCTTCTACGGCGCCGGAACGGTGAAGAGCTTCGCCGGACCGTTCCTGGAGCGCGGCATCACCGTGGTCAGCGCCTGGGCGGCCAACGCCGTGCCGGTGGCCGAGTTCACCCTCGCGCAGATCCTGCTGGCGAATAAGGGGTGCTTCCGCAACATCCAGGACTGCGGTTCGCCGGATACCCGCCCGCAGGCTTTCCGTGGCGAAGGCAATTTCGGCCAGACCGTGGCGCTCTTGGGTGCGGGCATGATCGGGCGGAAAGTAATCGAATTGCTGCAGCCGTTCGCGTTGAACATCGTCGTCTTCGATCCGTTTCTGAGCGAAGAGAAGGCGGCCGAATTCGGCGTGGAAAAGGTCGAACTGGGCGAAGCGTTCGCACGCGGCGAAGTGGTTTCCAATCACCTCGCCAACGTTCCCGAGACGCGCGGCATGCTCAAGCGCGAACATTTCGCGGCGATGAAGCCGAACGCGTTCTTCCTCAATACCGGCCGCGGCGCGACGCTGGTCGAGCAGGATCTGGCGGACGTCCTCGCCGAACGCCCGGATCTGTATGCTTTACTGGACGTTACCGACCCGGAGCCGCCGCAGCCGGATTCGCCGTTCTACCGGCTGCCGAATCTCCTGTTGACCAGCCACATCGCCGGCTCGCTCGGCACCGAGGTGGTGCGCATGGCCGACTATGTCATCGCCGAATACCGCGCCTGGCGGGCCGGAGAGCCGCTCAGGTACGCGGTCACCAAGGAGATGCTCGCGACGATGGCGTAGCGGCGGGCCGCGGCGGGCTGCGCTTTCCCTTTGTCAACCATTTGCAATACTTCCTCGCGGATGGTCCTGAGGTGATCTTCCATACCCCCACTTGCGCTCCCGGGCCTGGGCGTGCATAATACGGTTTCCGTTGAGAGATGAGTTTTCCAGGCGTTCACGCCGCTGGGGAAGCTTGGTTCGCCGCCGCGACGCGCCGGCAGTTATCCCGCGTATTGAAAGGATTCACCGTGAGCAAATTCGTCTTCATCACCGGCGGCGTGGTCAGCTCCCTCGGCAAGGGCCTCACCTCGGCATCTCTGGGGCTTCTGCTGAGCAAGCGCGGACTCAACATCCGCATGGTCAAGATGGATCCGTACATCAACGTAGACCCGGGGACGATGAACCCGTTCCAGCACGGCGAGGTCTACGTCACCGAAGACGGCGCGGAAACCGATCTCGATTTAGGGCATTACGAGCGCTTCACCGGCCGCTACATGAGTCAGGCGAGCAACTACACCACCGGCCGTATCTACCTCGACGTCATCGAGCGCGAGCGCCGCGGAGAGTTTCTTGGCGGCACCGTGCAGGTGGTCCCGCACATCACCAACGCCATCAAGGACGCCTTCACCCGTCTGGAAGGTCCCGACGTCGACGTCATCCTCGTCGAACTCGGCGGCACCGTCGGCGACATCGAGGGCCTGCCGTATATCGAGGCTTTCCGCCAGTTCGCCATCGAGCGCCCCGAGGAAGAGGCGATGTTCATCCACCTCACCCTCGTGCCGTACCTGCGGGCCTCGGGGGAGATCAAGACCAAGCCGACGCAGCACTCGGTGCAGAAGCTCAGGGAATACGGCATCCAGCCGCACATGCTGATCTGCCGCAGCGAAGTCGCTATCAGCGCCGAGCACCGCGCCAAGATCTCGCTCTTCTGCAACGTTCGCAAGGAGGAGGTTATCGAGGAGAAGGACGTCGATCACTCCATCTACGAGGTGCCGCTGACGCTGCTGGAGCAGGGCGTCGACGGGCGCATCTGCAACCACTTCCGCCTGCAGGCGCCGGACCCGGAGATGCGCGAGTGGAAAGCGATGCTCGAGACTGCGATCCGCCCCGCGCACGAGGTGGAGGTGGCGGTGGTCGGCAAGTACGCCTCGCTCGTGGATTCGTACAAGTCCGTCTACGAGGCGCTGACCCACGGCGGCATCGCCAACGACGCGCACGTCAAGCTGCGCAAAATCGAGGCCGAGGAGGTGGAGACCAACGGCGCGGAGGCCATGCTCGCGGGCGTGGCCGGAATTCTGGTCCCGGGCGGCTTCGGCAAGCGCGGCGCCGAGGGCAAGATGGCGGCGATCCGCTGGGCGCGCGAGAATCGCATCCCCTACCTCGGCCTCTGTTACGGATTGCAGTGCGCGGTTGTCGAATTCGCGCGCAACGTCTGCGGGGAGAAGGACGCTATCACCGCCGAGTGGTTCGAGGAAGAGGGCGAGGGCGATCTGGAGAAGGCGTTCGTGGCCCTGATGGACAGCCAGCAGCAGGTGACGCGCATGGGCGGTACCATGCGCCTCGGGGCCTATGCCTGCGCGTTGTGCAAAAACACCCGCGCGCGCGCCGCGTACGAGGCCGAGATCGTCCGCGAGCGCCACCGCCATCGCTACGAAGTCAACCCGAGCAAGGTGGCGATGCTGGAGCAGCACGGCATGATCGTCTCGGGGTACAACCCCGATAGCCAGTTGGTGGAGATTATCGAACTCCAGGATCATCCGTGGTTTGTGGCCACGCAGGCGCATCCGGAGTTTAAAAGCACGCCGATCAAGGCCCACCCGCTCTTCAAGGCGTTTGTCGCCGCGGCCCTGCGCCACGCGCGCAACGAACTCTTCGAGCAGCAAGCCGCTAACGGCTGATATCCCGCGTAGCTATTTTCGTATATATACCGCTCGCGCAAGTCTTTTTTTGCATCGCAAACTTGCTCTCACTGTCGAAATATGCCATAACAACGAATGGAAGCCGATCGCCTCGCGATCGGTTTTCCATGCCATCTTGACGGATTCCGTATCGAGGCGGCCATGGGGAAGTCCATGACCAAAAAGGATTTGCTGCCCATTCTCGAGCAATACGAGAACATGGGCTGCCATTCGCTCTTCGGCCGGTCCGGGCGCCTGTTGCGCGTATCGCGGCTGCGCCAGGGCAACCAGTTGATGTACAAGTTCCTCATCACCCCTGACCAGGGCGACAGCCCGCTCGGCGTCACGCTCGGTCGCGCGGATCTCGCGCGCAAGGGACTGGATATGGACGCGCCGGCGCTGCAGCTCAACTCCCGTGTCTTCGTCCCCGAACCGCGGGGCAAGAAGGTCGATACGATCTTCTTCCTGCACGCGCCCAACGAGATCGTCGCCATGCTCCGCGCCAACCTCGAGTACCTGCGTGAGAAGAACGATCAGGAGAGCCAAGACCTTTACGAGCGCATCACCGGCATGAGCATGGAGGCCGCGGCGATCGACCACGATCTCTGCCTGGACCTCTTCCGCTTGCGCGAGGAGAGCCTCGACCATATCCGCAAACTGCTGCGCGACGAGAAGACGCGCAAGAGCGTCATCCAGGCGCTCGACCAGGGCGAGATTCTGGCGTTCTACGAAAAGCACCGCAAAGGCAGCGTCCCCGATGTGGAAGACCTCTCGGACCGGGATTTCGGCTTTCTCCTCAACAGCGTCCGCGCGCGCTACTTCACCCGCATCCAGCGCTTCCTGCACGACGGCCAGGGCACGCTGACGGATATGGGCCGCAAGATCTTCCACAAGACCCCGGTGGCGAAGTTCAGCCCGCGCGAACGGGCCGCGGTCTTCTCGCTCGCCATCCGTGCGGTTCACACCCCGCCGACCTCGAAGATCCCCATGACCATCAACCTGCTGACCGAGAAGAAACGCCGCTGAGCCACACGGCATTCCCCCTCCCTGCGGTTTGTGGCAACTCAGGACCCGTCCGACAATTAGTTCGGAATTTCGCTCGGGACGCCGACGGTGTGAATGCAAGGCGCCGCAGCCGCCAAACCGTTAGCGGCTCAGGCCATCTGCGCGGATCAGAAAATGCGCGCTGGCCCGAAGATAATGCGCAAATACTGATGTGGCCGATTATCAGCAAAGGCATCCAAAATCCGTATCGACAAAAAATATCTCCCGCCGCTAGCGGTTTGCATCGAGGCGAACACCTACAGACGGCGGTTTCCGGCAGTCGCTGCATTCGATAAGAAAATAACGTTCAATTTGGTTCGCTCTTTGTTCTCACTTCCGCGTTCGAATTTTGGAGAACGTGGAGGAGGGAACAGCGATGCGAGCGTATCGAACCTTGAAACGGCTTCATCTGGAAGCGCTGTGCGCGCGGCGGTACGGGGAGGCGGCGGAGTTGCGCCGCATGATGCTGGCGATGATCGTCAGGCCGGAGATGTACCGCCATGCGGCCTGCAACTGACGTCAAACTGGCGGGTTCAGTACTGCACCCGGCCGGGGAGGTTGCGCCACGCCTGCATCACCGCGACCCCCTCGGCCTGCAACATCTGGTACAGCGCCGGACCCGCAGCCTCGCCCGCGAGGACGCGGTAGAGCGCCTCGTCGTCGAAGCCGACGGCCGCGGCGTCGTGGCGGTCGGCGGCATAGTAGACCGTGCCGATGCGGGCCCAGTGGATGGCGCCGAGGCACATCGGGCAGGGCTCGCAACTGGCATACAGGGTGCAGTCGGCGAGTGAGAAGGTGCCCAGCGCCGCGCAGGCCGCGCGAATGGCGACAACCTCCGCGTGCGCGGTCGGGTCGTTCACGGAGGTGACGCGATTCCACCCTTCGCCGACGACGCGCCCGTCACGGACCACCACCGCGCCGAAGGGGCCGCCGTGCCCGGAGCGCATGTGCGTGTCGGCCAGCTCGATGGCGCGGCGGAGAAAGGATTCATCAAAGCGGGATTGCATGCGAAAAGCTCCGTTCGTCGTGCCGCTTAGGACCCGTTAAGCAATAATTTCAGAAATCCCGATCTTATTGCTTAACGGGTTCTTATATCGAAATCATGCCGGTCAAAGTCAAAACCGCAAACACCGGCAACCAAGCTGCGAGCAAGCCGAAGAGGATGGCATAGAACCAATACGCCACCGGCCGATCACGGCGATGCGCCCATTCCCACTCGCCTTTGAGCCAGTTTTTGCCGCACATGACATAGCCGCTGGAGAGGATGGAAAGATCGGCGGCGGCGGCCATAAACCCGAGAAAGAGAAACATCAAGGCGAGAAGGCGAGACGTCCAGAGAGGGGTATTCAGCCCCAGCCATTCGCAAATCAGGGCAACGAGGAGGGTGACGACCACACCCAGGACGCCGATGCCCGCGAGGATTGCGGCCAGCCTGTTTGCCGACCACGAACCGCGTGCATACAACCCTTCCGGTGGTGTCGGGTGCCGGTCGAGATACGCTTGCGCGGAACGCTCGCGTCGAAGCCCCGAGAGTATGAGAACGCCCAAGGCGAGAAAAATCGCGCTGCCGATGACGCCTTCAAGGTCGAGCCCTCGTCCAGCCGCGGCCACGAACGCCGCGATGCCGAAGAGGCAGACGCCGATGCCGAAGACCAGCAGAAGCGCGCGACGGACGTTGAGGATAAACTTCACCCAGCCGTGCAAGGATTCTCTCCTGTCGACTCTTTACCTCCACATCTCCTGCAGCCAGTCCAGGAGGACGAAGAAGGCGGCGGTGCCGGCGATGCCGATCAGCGCGCCGGTGATCAGCGGATTCCGGCGGCTCCATTTCAGCACGCGGCGCGGGCTGTAGTCCGGGGAGACGGCGATCTCGCGGTGCTCGAGGTAGCTGCGGATATCCTCGGCGATGTTGAAGGCGTCCTCGTAACGGTCCGCGGGCTTGGGCATGGTGCAGGTGCGAACGATGCCGGTCAGCTCGCGCGGCACCTTCTCGTTCGGCGCCAGGGCTTGCAGGTCCACCGGTCCGGCGTCGCGCACCTGTGCGAGCACCAGTTGCGGGTCGGTTTCGCGGAAGACGCGGCGCTGGGTGACGATCTCGGCGAGGATCAGCCCGAGGCTGTAGATGTCGCTCGCGGGGCCGATGCGCTCCTGCTGCCCCCGGGCCTGCTCGGGGCTCATGTAGGCGGGCGTCCCGGCGATGAGGCCGTCCATGGTCCCGAGGTCCGGCGCGCTGCGGATGGTGTGGACGCAGGCGGCGGTGTCGCGGCGCGGCGGATGCCGCATCACCTTCGCCAGTCCCCAGTCCATGATCTGTACCACGCCGAAGGCGCCGATCATGATGTTGGACGGTTTCAGGTCGCGGTGGACCACGCCGCGGTTGTGCGCGTACGCCATGCCCTCGCAGACGCGGATGAAGTACCGCAATAGACGCCGGAGCGGGTACTTGCGCTCGAACTCCGGTTCGCCGACGCGCAGTTCGTTGATGATCTCCGCCAGCGACTCGCCGTTGACGCGCTTCATGGCGTAGTACGGCACGCCGTCGGGCATGAGGCCG
Source organism: uncultured Planctomycetaceae bacterium (assembly GCA_964457365.1). GTDB lineage: Bacteria > Planctomycetota > SZUA-567 > SZUA-567 > SZUA-567 > CAYWFP01. The sequence continues at coordinate 9,333 of CAYWFP010000004.1, read as the reverse complement.
ATCTCGTGCACCGGGACGATGGTCGGGTGCTCCAGTTGCGCGGTGATCTGCGCCTCGGCGACGAAGCGGGCGATGCGGTCCTTGCTCATCCCCGGTCCGGCGTTGAGGATTTTCAACGCGATGGCGCGAAAGAGGTGCTGATCCAGCGCGGCGAGGACGTGCCCCACCGCGCCGCTGCCGAGCTCCTTGCCGATCAGGTAGCGCGCCTGGATCTCCTCGGCCTCGGTGTCGTCGTAGGTGATGACCGGCCGGGCGTCGCCAAGGTGGCGCATGAAGAGGCCCACGTCGGAGCTGACCGAGAGCGGCTTGGCCGGGCCGGCTTCGCCCAGCTCGACCGTGTCCAGCTCGCTCTGGGACTTGCGGCTCCGCTGCGAGTCGTTGATCCCGACCCGCACCTCGTCGTCATCGTCGTGCATATAATCGTAATCGCTCATGTTTCTCATTCCACCAGAACCGGTTATGCATCTTGCCCAGGAGGCGGGAGTGGCGCGCACGTATCACAAGTATAAGGCCGAGTTTATGAAGCGCAACCCTTGGCCGCGAATTTCCCCGGATCCGCTTTGGCCGGAACGCCGGGTGGCGCGGCCGGACAGATTCGTCTTGACAAACCATTAAGCGGCCTTAACTTATAGTGCATCTTCGGCGGGGATCACCAGTTCCGCCGGCGTTCTGAAGAAGGAGAACACTGTGGTCAGCCTGGCGACGATGAAAAATTACCTCATAACCAAGGGCATGCAGGCGGCGCTGCCGCTCTTGTCCGATTACAGCCCCAAGACCCTGATCCGTTTCATCGAGATGATGCGCACGCGGGGCATCGAGCGGATGAAGCAGTACCACCGCGGCTCCGAGCACGAGCTCGCCCGCCGGATCGAAGCGGCCAACGCCTTCTTCGAGATGGCCAAGCGCAACCTGCCGCGCTATTCCCCGGCGACCCAGCGGAAGCTCGCGCACAACATCTTCTTCAACGCCATCCACCTCGGTGACGATATCCGCGAGAAGTACAAGGCCGAGCACGGGGAGTATCCGCCCTTCTTCATGGCCATCTCGCCCTTCATGGGCTGCAACCTCCGCTGCGAAGGGTGTTACGCCTGGAAGTACCCCAAGGAGAAGAGCCTCAGCAAGGAGAAGACCTCCGAGATCATCCAGGAGGCCAAGGAGAAGATGGGCATCTACTTCGTCACCATTACCGGGGGCGAGCCCACTTCCTGGCCGCACCTGGAGGCGTTGATCCAGGATCACGAGGACGTCTTCTTCCATATCTACACGCACGGCATGAATATCGACGAGGTCATGGCCGACCGCTTCGCCGCCTACGGCAACGTCCACCCCTCGATCTCCATCGAGGGCTCGGAGGAACTGACCGACCGCCGCCGCGGCGAGGGAGCGTACAAGAAGATCACCGCCTCGATGCAGCGGCTCCGCGACCGGGGCGTGCTCTTCGGCTTCTCCATCACGCATACGAGCAAGAACCACGACGTGGTCATTTCGGGCGACTACATGGACGAGATGATCGACCTCGGCTGCAGCTACGGCTGGATGTTCCAGTACATCCCCATCGGCCGCGATCCGAACCTCGAACTGGTGCCCAACGCGCAGCAGCGCCTCGCGCGACGCGACGCGGTGCTGAAGCACCGGCGCGAGAAGCCGATTTTGGTCTACGACTTCTGGAACGACGGCGACAGCTGCGAGGGCTGCATCGCCTGGGGGCGCAAGTACATGCACGTCACCGCCCAGGGCTACGTCGAGCCGTGCGTCTTCGTCCACTTCGCCACCGACAGCGTCCACGACAAGAGCCTGACCGAATGCATCAACAGCGAGTGCTTCAAGGAGGCGCGCCGGCGCCAGCCCTTCACCACCGACCTGCGCATGCCCTGCCCGCAGATCGACCAGCCGCACCACCTGAAGGAACTGGTCGAGAAGTACGGCATGATCCCCACGCACGAGGGCGCCGAGCGCATCGTCACCGACCACTACCCCTTCGTCTGCCACGTCGCCGAGCAGTACAAGGCCGCGCTGCCCGATGACGAGGGCGCGTACAAGACCGAGATGTCGAGCGAAGAGACCAAGGGAGGGTATTCTCGCCCGGTCGGAAAGGACGAGATCGACGCCATCCAATCGCCGTCCTCGACAGTGGAAGCCGCGGGGGACTGAGGCGCGGCGATGCATCGAATGCAACAGGGATATGCGTAATCCCCGGTAGTTCAGGCTGCCGGGGTTTTTTCGGTCGTTTCGCCACGGAAGCGGCGAACTCCGCGCACGGGCCGACTTGACAGGCCTTGTCGGCTGCGCGTATAGTGAGTGTCGGTACGAGGAGAACACCCGAAGTGGCGGGCAAAGATCTCAAGAGCATCGTGGACCGCGTCGTCGACCTGCCGACCCTGCCGGACGTGGTCACCAAGATCATGGGCTTGATCGAGGATCCGCGCAGCACCGCCCGCCAGATCAACGACGTCATGAGCCGCGATCCGGCCCTGGCGGCGAAGATTCTCAAGTTGGTCAACTCCTCCTTCTACGGCCTCAGCAACCGCGTCACCAGCATCACCCAGGCCATCACCATCCTCGGCTTCAACACCATCCGCAGCCTCGCCATCAGCGCCTCGGTCTTCGACCTCTTCGGCGCGAGCGAGCAGGGCTTCTCCTACGAGGCGTTCTGGGAGCAGTCGATCGGGTGCGCCTCGGTCTGCCACTACTACGCGCGGCACAAGACCCCGCGCGTCCAGGGCGACACCGCCTTCGTGGTGGGGCTGCTGCACGGGATCGGCAAGTTGATCCTGGACCAGTACGCGCCGTCGGATTTCCAGGATATCATCGACAAGGCCCGCTTCGAGGGGCTCTCCTTCACCGAGGCCGAGGCGGGCGTGATCGAGACCAGTTACGCCGATATCGGCTACTGGCTTGCCGAGCGCTGGAAGCTGGCCGACCAGGTGCAGCACACCATCAAGTACCAGAACCGGGTGCTGGAATGTCCGGAGGAGGACCGCGAACTGGCGGCGCTGGTCAGCTTCTCGCTCTACGCCTGCCGGGTGCACGGCTGCGGGGCCGGCGGGGACTTCGACGAGCCGCAGCGACCGGAGGATGCCTGCGCGGTGCTGAATATCGACGCCGACTCCGCCGCGGAGTGGGTGGTCGAGACCGAACCGGAGATCGAGAAGAGCCGGGAGATGCTCGCCGCGGTTACCGGGTTGGAGTAGCCGGCTACATCCGCTGCCGGGCCTCTTCTTCGCGACGGCGGCGCTCTTTTTCCTCGTGTTCGCGCAACTCCCTCTCGATCCGGCGCTGGCGTTCCTCGGTGCCCTGGCGCGCGTAGATCCGGTCGCCCACGCGGTCCAGAAGCGCCGCGCCCAACTCGTACTTCTCGACGTTGCTCAGGATCAGCACGTAGTCGCGGGCGAGCATGCAGACCACGCGGCCCTGCTGCGGATCCCGGGCCCACCAGATCGGTCGGTTCAGGCGCAGCTTGGCGCCGAACTCCTCGCCCTCGAGCTGCAGGTACTCGCGGTAATCCTTCCACACTTTCTTGGCGCGGTCCTCTTCGTGAAACGCCATGATGTGGATCTCGGCCAGCGGGCCCGCCGCCGGCGCATACGCGCGGATCGAGGGCGGCAGAAATTCGGCATTGAAGGTGTTGCCGGGCGTGATCTTGCCGCTGGCGGCGTTGATGCCTTCGACATCCAGAAGTTCGAAGCCGCGCGGTTTGACGTTCTCGCCCGGAATCTGCCGGGCGATGAAGCGCGCCACCGGCAGCAGATCCGGCACCGGCTCGGGACCGCTGTAGACCAGCGAAACCAAATAGTACTGTTTGTAGAAATAGAGGTTCCGGCGCTTCTTGAGCGTGTCGACGACGCCCTCGGCCCCGACGTCGACGGGGGTGCCCTTGTCCAGCAGTACATAGCCTCGATGCCAGTGAAAGAGCCCCATCGCGGCCTTGGGAGTGGCCATCTTGTAGACGTCGATGGTCAGGCTCTTGCCTTTGCCGCCGTAATAATATTCGCCGTTGTAGATCGTCTCCACGCCGTATTGGGTGAAAGGGCGCGCGCGGTTGCCGAGGTGGAACCGCTTGCTCTCCTTGCTCGCGAAGAGTCGCGTATCGCCGAGCAGTTCCAGTCCGTGTACATCGCCGCTTATGGGGAGGTGCCCCCGCGCCTCGCCGCGCACGATATCGCCGACCGTGCCGAAACAGCCCGCGAAGACCGTCAGTGCCAGGGTCGCAGCTACCCATCGTGTCGTCATCCGTTTCTCCTGACCTTCGACGTTCCGGATGGTGTCGCGGTCTCAAGCGTAGCCGCGCGGGTGGCGCGGGTCAAGAGTGGCTCTTGACACTGCCGCACCTTTATGCGATAGTAAAACATACCGCCTTGACCGAGGAAATCGCCCATGCATATCCTGATCGTGGAAGACGAAGACGACATCCGCGAATTTTTACGCAAGGGCCTGATGCTGCACGAGGTGGATATCGAGATCAGCGAGGCCAACAACGGCATGGAGGCCGTGCGCCTGCTCGCCTCCTCCCCGCCCGACGCGATTCTGCTGGACATGTTGATGCCGGATATGGACGGCTGGGAGTTCCTGCAGGTCATGGATGCGCTGGAGACCCCGCTGCCGGTGGTGATCCTCACGGCGGTTCATCGCGACAACGCCAGCCTCTGCGGCATCATGACGACCTACGGCAACGTGGTGGCGGTCGAGAACAAGCCGATGGCGCTGGAGAACATCGCCAACATCCTGGACGATCTGCGCCGCGGGATGGAGCGGTTGCGCGAGTTGTAGCCCGCGCGCGGGGCTCACACCTTGACCAGGAAGATGCCGACCGAAAAAGTCATGTCCTGCCGGGGCTGGATCGGGATGTCGGTTATCTCGAAATCGACACTCAGCGTGGTGGCGCCGCGATAGTGGCTGATGAAGTAATTCGAGCCCACCACTACCGAGGGCGTGCTGATGCGGTCGAATTTGTGCTCGGTGGTCGAGAGGATGGCCTTGGTCTGCCCGGCGATGATGTTGGCGATCTCGCAGACGCCGTCGAGGGTCTGGGAATTGAGTTCGACCAGTTCCTCGCCGACCATCTGGCCGGCCATGTGACAGGCGCACTCCTCGGAGCAGTTGATCAGGACCGAGCCCGAGGCCGTGCCTACGCAGCCGATGATGGCGCTGACGTCGCGCGTGCAGGAGAAGCGCTTGCTCGCGCCGATGGGGACGGGCTTGATGCCGGCCATGGCCAGGCCGTCGCGCGTGGACTTGATCAGGACCGTCATCAGCTTCTCGTCGATTTGCAGGATGTTCATGCTCATACTCGGCTCTCCCGGCAAGGTCGAAAGCGCTGAAGCGTACGTTAGGTCGGCAGGACAAAAGCGTCAAGTAAAAGAATCGTTAAGCGATGGCCGAATGCGTATTGCGCATTGCGCAGCGTCAACTGAAACCGAAGCGTCCGGCAGACGTTATGGCGCGCGCCGGATTTTCTGCTAGGATGGCCGATTCGATATGAATGCGACCGCGATACGCCCATTCTCCCTTCTGGTCAAGCCGGCCTCGGCCGACTGCAATCTGCGCTGCCGGTACTGCTTCTACATCGACCGGCTGGGATTGTATCCGGAGAACCGGGTGCACCGGATGAGCGACGCGACGCTCGAGGCGATGATCCGGACCTTCATGGCGACGCCGCAGTCGCAGTACGCCTTCGGCTGGCAAGGGGGCGAGCCGACGCTGATGGGCTTGCCGTTCTTCGAACGGATCGTCGAGTTGCAGCAGCGCCACGGCAAGCAGGGGACGGTGGTTTGCAACGGCCTGCAGACCAACGCCACGCTGATCGACGAGCTGATGGCCCGCCACTTCGGCGCCTACAACTACCTCGTCGGCGTCAGCCTCGACGGGCCGCCGGAGGTGCACGACCATTACCGCAAGAACATCGGCGGCGCCGGCACCCACGCGGCGGTGATGCGCGGCATCGAGAACCTGAAACAGCACAACGTGGCGTTCAACATTCTCACGCTGGTCAACGACCGCGTCGCCGCGCGCGGCGGGGGTATCTACCGTTACCTGCGCGAGCAGGGCTTTCTGTATCACCAGTACATCCCCTGCGTCGAATTCGACGAGACCGGCGCGCTGCGCCCCTTCGCCGTCGAAGGCAAAGCCTGGGGCGCATTTCTCTGCGCGGTCTTCGACGAGTGGATCAAGACCGATACGCGCACCGTCAGCGTCCGCCTCTTCGACACCATCCTGCAGTATTACATCGAGGGCGTGCGCAACACCTGTTCGATGGGCCGCGATTGCCGTCAGTACTTCGTCGTCGAATACAACGGCGATATCTATCCGTGCGACTTCTTCGTCTACGACGATCTGCGCCTCGGCAATGTCAGGGCGGTGGACTGGGCTGCGCTGCAGCAGTCGCAGGCGTATGCCGACTTCGGAATACTCAAGCAGCAGGTCAATCCCGCGTGTCGCGCCTGCCCGTACCTCGAAGTCTGCGTCGGTGACTGCCTCAAACACCGGTTCCGCCGGGGTCGCGATCCGGAGCAATTGACCTCCCTCTGCGAGGGCTGGAAGATGTTTTACGAGCACACGCTCGACGATTTCCGCCGCCTCGCCAAGGAGTACCTGGCCGAACGTGCCGCCGAGGCCGGCCGCGCCCGCGCCCGGGCGGGTATGCCATCGCGTCCTGCCCCCTCCCGCAAACCCCGCCCGAACGATCCCTGCCCCTGTGGCAGCGGCAAAAAGCACAAGAAGTGTTGCGGAAGATGAATAATCCGCAGCTTCCGGCCAATTCTCTTCGGATCCACCATGGAATCGTCACCGCAAACGCGACCCTGATTTGACACAAACGCTTTGCGGTCTATTCTACCCTTGGCCTGTTTTTTTGCGAAGAAGCCATGCGCGAGGCGGAAAACGAACAGCCGATGCCGGACGGTAATTCGCCGGCGTTGGCAGTGGACGGAAAATACCCGACTTTCGTTCTGGGCGAGGAGGAGTACGGCGTCGAGATCCTGAAGGTGCGCGAGATCCTCGGAATGATGCCGATCACCAACGTCCCGCGCACGCCGCCGTTCGTCAAGGGTGTTATCAACCTGCGCGGCAAGGTGATCCCGGTGATCGATTTGCGGCTGAAATTCGGTATGCCGGAGATCGAATACGCCCAGGAGACCTGCGTCATCGTCGTCGAGGTCGACGGGGTGCCGATGGGGATTATCGTCGATACCGTGCGGGAGGTGACGACATCGCCGCCGACCAGGTCGAGGAGGCGCCGCAGTTCGGCACGCAGGTTGACACCGCCTTCATCCGCGGCATGGGGAAGGTCGGCAAGCGTGTAAAAATCCTGCTCGATATCGAACAGGTGCTCGCCAGCGAGGAGCTGACGCTGGTGGACAGGATCGGTAGCAAGGGGGAGCGGGTGGAATAACCGAGACGGCGGCCTGTCTGGCGTCCGCCGTTTATGAGGGGATTTCCTTGGAGCCCCGGCGGGTTCCGGAGAAGGGAGAAGATCATGGGCGGTACCTGGACGATCGGGAAGAAGATCTACGCGGCCATGGGCCTGGTGCTGGCGCTGCTGATTCTGGTGGCGGCGATCTCGGTCTTCGGTATCGGCGGCATCGTCGGCGACGCGCAGGACGTTATCTTCGGCAATAACCTCGACCGCAACATGACCCAGCGCGAGGTCGACCACCTCAACTGGGTGAAACTGCTGAACAAGCTCTTCATGGACAAGGAAATCACCAATATCAAGCAGCTCGAGGAGCAGGGCCTGCAGATCAATTACAAGGAATGCGCTTTCGGCAAGTGGTACTACAGCGACGCGCGCGAGAAGGTGGGGGACCGGGTCCAGGCACTGAAACCCCTTTTTGCACAGATCGAGGAGCCGCATAAAAAACTGCACGACTCCGCGAAAGATCTCGGCATGCTCTACAAGCAGCCGCATCCGGGGCTGCTGCGCGAACTGAGCGCCAAGCTCAACGATCATACCAACTGGGTCAAGAACGTCGGCGGCGCGCTCGCGGAAGAGGCCGGCGGGCTGTTCCGCTACGAACTGACGCTGAAGGAGAATATCGGTGTCGCCATGAGTATCGTCAGGGCCCATCACCGGCACGTGCCGGGTCCGGAAGGGCGCGTCGCGGCGCTGGCGGAACTCTCCGAACTCCGCTTCGGCCGGCAACAGAAGGATTATTATTTCGTCATCGACAGCGACGCCGTCTGCCTGATGCACCCCGTTAACCCGGACCTGGTGGGGCAGAACCTGAGCAGCCAGGTCGACAAGGAGGGCCTGCGCCTCTTCCACCGCATGGCGCAGGTGGCGACGAGCAAGGGCAGGGGTTTCGTCCTTTACCACTGGTCCAACCCCGCCACGCAAGAGGTGGAGCCGAAGCTGACCTTCGTCGAATACTTCAAGCCGTGGGACATCGTCGTCGGCACCGGCCAGTACATTGACGCGAAGAACAAGCGCCTGGTCGAGCGCGCCGAGGCCTTCGCCGAGGGCGTGCCGTTCACGCTGGCGGTCCAGATCGATCCGGCGAAATGCGCTTTCGGCGAATGGCTTCGGAGCGACGAGGCGCAGAAATTTCGAAGCGAATGGGACGAGTTCGACGATTTCGTCAAGGCGGTCGACCAGCCCCACCGCAAGTTGCACGCATCGGCCAGGGATATCGCCGAGGCGGTCAACGCCGGCGACATGGACGAGGCTATGCGCGTATACAACGCGGATACGAAAGACGCTCTGGAAGCGGTAAAGCGGCTGTTCGAAGACATTATCGAGAAAGAGAAGATGCTGGCGGACGGTGATTTCGAGGCGCGGGCGTTTTACACGCAGAATACCGCCACAAACCTACAGGAGGTGCAGCGGCTTCTCAACGAGATCCGCGAGGAGGCCAGGAGGCACATTCTGACCGACGACAAGATGCTTGCCGCGGCACAGAACACGCGCATCGCCGCCATCGTCGTCAGCGTGCTGGCCGTCGTCGGCGGGCTGCTGCTGGCGTTCTTTATCGGCTCGGGTATCGTCCGCAGCATCGCCGCCATCGTTTCCAGCCTCAACGACGCGGCCGAGCAGGTCGCCGCCGCCGCGGGGGAGATCAGCGCCTCGAGCCAGTCGCTCGCGGAAGGCTCGAGCGAGCAGGCCGCCGCGCTGGAGGAGTCCTCCTCGGCGCTGGAGGAGATGGCCAGCATGACCCGGCAGAACGCCGACAACGCCGGCAACGCCAACGAACGGATGCAGGGCGCGCAGAAACTGGTCCGCGAAGGGTCCGCCGCCGTGGACAACATGGCCGGTGCCATGCGCGAGATGAACGAATCCTCCGAGCAGATCGGCAAGATCATCAAGACCATCGAGGAGATCGCCTTCCAGACGAACCTGCT
>CAYWFP010000003.1:80607-91941 GCA_964457365.1 uncultured Planctomycetaceae bacterium | reverse complement strand
AGCCGGGGCCGCTCTTCGCCCAGATCATCCTCGCCGACGAGATCAACCGCGCCACGCCCAAGACGCAGTCGGCCATGCTCGAGGCCATGCAGGAGCACTCGATCACCGTCGGCAACGACACGCACAAGATGCGCGAGCCGTTCTTCGTGCTCGCAACGCAGAACCCGCTGGAGATGGAGGGGACCTACCCGCTGCCCGAAGCGCAGCTCGACCGCTTCCAGATGAAGCTGCTGGTCGAATACTCCAGCCGCGAGGAACTGACCGAGGTCGTCACCCGCACCACCGAAGGGATCCACATCCACGCCAACAAGGTCATGGACGGCACCGCCATCAACGAGTGGCGCCAGCTCGTGCGCGAGGTCATCGTCGCCGACCCGGTGAAGGACTTCGCCGTCAGGCTGGTGCTGGCAACACACCCGCAGGGCGAGTTCGCCGCGCCGATCACCAACCGCTTCGTCCGCTACGGCAGCAGCCCGCGCGGCGCGCAGGGCCTGATCCTCTCGGCCAAGGTGCAGGCGCTCCTGGACGGGCGCTACAACGTCAGCTTCGAGGACCTGCGCCGGGTGGCCGCGCCGGTCATGCGCCACCGCCTCATCCTCAACTTCGAGGGCGAAGCCGAGGGCATCACCACGGACATGGTCATCGACGAGATCCTCAAACACGTCTCGAACACGCTCGAGGCGGTGAACGCATAGCCATGAACGAAGCGAAGAAACCCACGATCCGCGCGTTTCTGCGGCGATTGCTGGCGGGCGGCCTGCTCGCCGGGGTGGCGCTGTTTCTGGGCACCGTCTTCATCCACGACCGCGTTCTGGACAGCGGTGCGGGGCGCATCTACACCGCCGAGACGGCGCCGCCGAGACGGGTGGCCATCGTCCTCGGCGCCCACGTCAGGCGCGACGGCTCGCCCGGGTACGCCGCGCGGCTGCGCCTGGACTGCGCGCGCGAGCTCTACGAGACCGGCAAGGCGAAGAAGATCCTCGTCTCGGGCAATAATCAGAAACGTCACAACCGCGAGACCGACATGATGCGCAAATGGCTGATCGACCATGGCGTCACGCCGGACGACGTCCACTGTGACCACGCAGGCTTCCGTACGCTCGACACCTGCGCGCGTGCCGCGCGCGTCTGGCAGTTCGAGGAGGAGGTGATCCTCGTTACCCAGCGGTTCCACCTGCCGCGGACGCTGTATCTGGCCGACGCCTGGGACCTTGCGGCCGTGGGCGTCAGCGCCGACGGCGAAGAGGGCTACAGCGCCCGCAGACGCGACTACGTACGCGAGTTCCTCGCCCGCGTCTGCGCCTGGTTCGACGTCAACATTCTGGCGACGCAGCCGAAATACTTCGGCTCGCGGGAGACGATCTGATGGCGGAGAAGCTGCTCGACGACGAATTCCTGCGCCGCATCGAGAAGCTGCAGCTCATCAGCCGCAAGATCTTCCGCGGCACCATGAAGGGCGAGCGACGCAGCAAGCGCCGCGGCTACTCCTCGGAGTTCGCCGACTACCGCAGTTACGTCGAGGGCGACGACCTGCGCCATATCGACTGGAACATCTACGGCCGACTGGACAAGCTCTTCCTCAAGCTCTTTCTGGAAGAAGAGGACCTGCACGTTCACGTCCTGGTCGACACCAGCCTCAGCATGGGCTTCGGCGAGCCGCGCAAGCTCGACTTCGCCAAGCGCGTCGCCGCCGCGGTCGCCTACATCGGCCTCTCGAACCTCGACCGCGTGCAGGTCCACGCCTTCGCCGGCGGGCTGCGCGACCATACCGGCGCGCTCCGCGGCAAACGCAGCGCCCAGCGCCTCTTCGATTTTCTCGAACGACTCGACGTCGACGGCGGCACCAACTTCGAAGATGCCTGCAAGACCTTCGCCCACGTCAATTCCTTCGGCAAAGGAATCGCCGTGGCGATCTCGGACTTTCTCGATCCCGAAGGGTACGAGGACGGGATCAAACGCATCACCGGCATGGGCATGGACACCTACATCGTCCACATCCTCGCCCCCGAGGAGATCCGGCCGGACCTGAAGGGCGATCTGCGCCTGGTGGACGTCGAGGACGGCACCTACCAGGAAGTGACCGTCAGCGTGCCGCTGCTGAAGCAATACGACGAGACGCTGCGCCGCTTCTGCGGCGGAATCAAGGAGTACTGCGCCAAACGCGGCGCGGCCTACGCTTTCAGCTCCACCGAAACGCCGTTCGACCAGTTGGTCATGACCTACATGCGCCGCAGCGGTTTGCTGCGATAAGGAAGCGCCATGCCGCAATTTCTCGATTCGACGATGCTCTGGTGGCTGGCCGCGGCGATCCCGGCGATCACCATCCTCTATTTCCTGAAACTGCGCCGCCAGTCGCAGGTCATCAGCTCCACGCTTCTGTGGCGCCGAAGCGTCTACGACCTGCGGGTCAACGCCCCGATCCAGATGATCCGTCGCAACCTGCTGCTGCTGCTGCAACTGCTGGTCATCTGCCTGGTCATTCTCGGTATGGCCCGCCCCTTCACCAAGCTCCGCCGCGCCACCGGGCGCAAACTCGCGCTGGTCATCGACTGCTCGGCGAGCATGGGCACGCGCGACGAGATCGGCGGCAAGACGCGCCTGGAGGCAGCCAAAGAAGAGGCCCTCCGCATCATCGACAACCTGGGCGTGGCCAAGGAATCCGGCGGCGACGATACCATGTGCGTCATCCTCGCTGCCGAGCGCGCGCTGCCGCTCTGCCCGCTGACCGACAACAAGACCCGCCTGCGTCAGGCCGTCCAGAGCATCCAGTTGCGAGATACGCAGACCGATATGGCCAAAGCCCTGCGCATGGCCGTCGACGTCACCGGGGTGGCCCGGACGCGAGAGGACCTCGAGTCCGGAACCGTCATCGAGTCGGGGCTGCCCAAACCGCCGGAGGACGCGGAAGACTATTCCGGACTGACCGACCCGGACCGCCAGACTCAGGCGACGGTGCTGATTCTCAGTGACGGGGCCTTTCCGGCCGTTCCCAAAGAGATCGCCGACAAGCTGACCCCCGCGGCGGACGACGAGGAGGACATCGCCTCGGGCTCGCGCTTCATCCGGCTCGGGCAAGAAGAGAGCCACAACCTCGCCATCGTGGTCGTCGACATCGTGACCGACCCCACCGGCGTGGTTGAGCGCCAGCTCTTCGTCCGGGTGGAGAATATGGGCGAAGAAGCGCGCGAAGCCGTGGTCGAGGTGATGATCGAGGGCGAATTCGTCGACCGCAAAACCGTCGACGTACCCCCGCGCGACGAGCGCAGCGACGCGCCGGGACAAGCGGGGATGGTCTTCGCGCTCGAGGGTGAGGCCACCGGGGTGCTTTCGGTCAGACTCGCACCTGCCGAAGGCGAGAGCGATCCGCTGACAGTGGACAACGTCGTGCACGCGGTACTGACTCCGCCGACGCCGATCCGTGCGCTGCTGGTCAGTCGCGAAGGCAACTATTTTCTGGAGAACGCCCTCGATGCACTCTCGGTCAGCGTCGACTACGACAGCGTCGCCCCGGTCGACTACGAGACAGGCGTGGCCGAAGACGAAGTCTACCGCGACGCCGGCAGCGGGGGTTACGAGATCGTCATCTTCGACCGCTGGGCGCCGAAGAACATCCCGCCCGGCGCCAGTTTCTACCTCGGCACCGTGCCCGAAGAATCCGGCATCGCCTCCGGCGAAACGCTTTTCATCCCTTGGGTCATCGACTGGAACAGCGGCCACCCGCTGATGCGCAACATCATGCTGCTCGATCGACTGAGTATCCTGAAATGCCGGCGCATGGAGCTCAGCGGCGGCTGGGCGACGGTCATCGACGGCCAGGCGTTGGAATTGGAGAGCGCCGCCGATCTGCAAGACGACAAGAAAGTGGCCGCGGCTCCGGTGGTCGACACCTCGCTCCTGGGGTGCCTGATCTCCGACGACCGGCGCGTGGCGGTGCTGGCCTTCGACATTTACGACACCCAGCGCTGGCCGATGCGCGTCTCGTTCCCGGTCTTTATCAAGAACGCCACCCACTGGCTGGCGCGGCCCGGGGGGTTGCACCGCGCTCGACTCTTCCGCACCGGGGAGACCCTGCGCGTCTCATTCGACGAGGACGTCGGCGACGTCAAGGTCAAAACGCCGTGGGGTGAGAGCGTCGGCACCACCCCCGCCGGCCGTCGCAGCGTTTATTTCTCCGACACGCATCGCATCGGTATCTATACCATCCTCGGCCCCGGGAATGAGCAAAAATACGCCTTCAACCTGCTCTCCAGCAGCGAGTCGGACAACCGCGCGCGGCCGGCGGTTCTTCTGGGGGAGGAGGAACTGGCCGCGCGCGCCCAGGAGTCCAAGCGAAACACCGACCTCTGGCCGTATCTCGTCGCCGGCGCCCTGGCCTTTCTGTTGCTGGAGTGGTACATCTATAATCGCCGCATTCTCGGTTGAACGTTGCAAGCGAATATCGCGCTCGTCATCGCCTCAGGAAGGCTCGGCATGGTCGCGCTCCTGACAACCTTCTGCCTGCACGTGCAACCGTTTCGTTCGCTGCCGCTCGCGTTTGCGCTCTGCCTGCTGTTGTCCGAGCTCCACGCGGGCGAGAGCGCCGCGTCCAATCGTCGTGAAATCACCCTCACTACCGTCCTCGGGTTCAACCAACACGCCCGCAGCGGTCACTGGTGCCCGTTAACGGTGGAGATCGACTACACGCCGATCGACGAGAGCGAGATCCTCGAAGGAGAGCTCCGCCTTTACGCCCTCGCCGATGGGGAGACGAACCGTCGCTTCTACTACAGTCGTCCCATAAGCCTCGGACGCGGACGCAAGGCACTCTCGCTCTACTGCTTCCCGGCACAGCACGATCTGGCCACGGGAATGGAATTGGTATTGGTGCGTACGGGCGACAATGGCGAGGAGTCCGCGGCGGTGAACCCCGTCGCGATTCGCCCGCCGATGGGGGTCTCCCCGAACGATATTCTGATGGTAGAGCTTTCCCGCGAGGCGCGCCTGCCGCTGGCGATCTGGTGCCGGGAGTACGGCGACAAACTCGGCCGCTACACCTTCGAAACACGCCCCGATCCGGGCAGTCGATACGTCCACGGCCGCCTGGATCCGCTCTTCGCGCCCGATCACTGGCTCGGTTACGACGGCGTGGACGTCCTCGTCTGGGACCGGCCGGAACCGACCCGACTGCGCCCGCAGCAACTACAGGCTATCCGCGATTACGTCGCCCGTGGCGGCCACCTGGCTCTCTTCTTCGACGCTTCCGCTCCGCTGCCGGAGCTTGCCGCCATCGACGAATTGCTGCCGGGGCGAACGCCGCGGCACCAGCGCGTCGACCTGCCGATCGGTCGTGACGAATCGTTCCGCCGCCTGCCCGCGCCACTGGTCGATCTGGCCACCGGCGTCTGGCAATTTCCCTATCTCGAGGCCAAGCGCAGCGTCTACGAAGTCAAAACGAACGCCAAGACACTGCCGCTGTTCGTACCGCAGACCGTCACGGGTACGCGCTGGCCGGCGGGAGCGCAGCAACCGCTGCTGCTGCGCCGCCACTACGGAGCGGGCCGCGTGACGCTGGTGACCTTCGATCCGGCATCGCCTCCGCTGGACAACTACGCGGGACGCCAGGCATTGGTCGGGCGTGCCCTGGGCCTTGTCTTCGACCCGGCGGACTTGGACCAATTCGCGGAAGCGATCCAGCCATTGGTCCTCGACACGTTCCGAAACAGAACCCCCGAAAGCACGGTACCGTACAACGAGTTGGCGCTCAGGCACTTGGCGCGCTCGCCGGCGCTGCGCCCGGCTCCGTTCTACTGGATCGCGTCGTTCCTGTTGCTCTACACGCTCGTTATCGGCTCCTTCGACTACTGGCTGCTTCGACGCTGGCGACGCCTGCACTGGACCTGGCTGACGCTGACGGCATACGCACTCGTCTTCAGTATCGCAGCCTATGCCGGCGCGCGCCATCTGCGCGGTACCCGCAGTATCGTCCGGGAGGTTACCGTCCACACAGAACTTCCCGGACCCGAACGTGTCGCCACGCGCGGACTCACCGGCGTCTTCGCCCCCGAGTATACCCGTCTGGACGTCTCCGCCGGCGACGAATCTTCGTTGCGCATGCTCGATATCCGCGATCTTCGCAGCGCCTTTCTGCAATCCCGTATGGACGAACCGCCCGCGGAGATTCGGGAACACGGCGGCTTCACGCTCATGGACGTCTCACTGCGCCAGTGGTCGATGAAGAGCTTCGAGACACGCGGCCTGCAACCCGACCGCGGCGTGCTCCAGGGAAATCTGCACTGCCGCGCGGACGGACTTGGCGGAACGCTCCGGGTGGCAGAGGGCACAACGCTGCATCGGGCCATGCTGATCAGCCGCTTCGGCGTATGGCAAATCGGCACACTCGAGAACGGAGCGGAATGGAAGCCGACAAAAGACAAGGCCGAACCCTTTATCGTCTATGTCGTGGGATTGCGCGGCCTCAATAACATGAGTATGTTCAACGACGACGTCCCGGGCGCGCCCAACCTCGCTGCCTACAGCCTCGGCCGCATTCTGGACTCGTGGACCTATCTCGACGCACTCCACTTGAGCCAGTTCGAGCATCCCGGCCCGCCGGCAGCCCCGGAGGCGGCCGATTCCTTCGCCCTGCTCGATCCCGATCCGCCGAAAAAGAACGAGAAGAGCGAAAGAAATCTCGGCCTCCGTCGCGGCCTGTCGCTCGAACAGATATGGAACATGTGCGCGCGCCCCGAGTACGAAGACGGGATGGACCTATCCGCGCATATCCTGGCCGGCGGCGCGGTGCTGTTGGCGCGGATCGAACGTCCGGCCGGCCATCTGACTGCCCGCGAGCGACAATTCGAGCGTGAGGGATATGTACTTCTGCGTGCGGTTTTGCCGCCGGCGGATGACCGGGCGTTGCGTCTTTGGCAAGATCCGCTTTACGGGTTTTTTGCCGACAAAAACAAGCGGCGGGGGCCACGTATGCCCCGAGAGGCACCATGATCGAACTGCACGAGGTGACCAAACGCTACGGCACGCTGACGGCGCTGAGCGACGTGACGTTGACCGTTCCCGCGGGCGAAGTATTCGGCCTGATCGGACCCAACGGCGCGGGCAAGACAACCACGCTCTCGATCCTGGCGACGCTGCTGCAACCGACCCGGGGAACAGTCGCCGTGGGGGGCTTGGAATTGCCGCGCCATGCGCGCGAGGTGCGCCGGATCATCGGCTACATGCCCGACTTCGCCGGCCTTTACGAGGACATGCAGGTCGACGAGTATCTTTACTTCTTCGCCGCGGCCGCGGGCATCACCGGCAAAAAAGCAGACGGCGTAGTCCGTGACGTGTTGGAACTGACGGAACTGACCCACCGGCGGGTCTCGTTGGTGGAGACGCTTTCGCGCGGCATGCGCCAGCGCCTCGGGATCGCGCGGGTGCTGGTGCACGACCCGAAGGTGTTGCTGCTGGACGAGCCGGCTGCGGGACTGGATCCGCGCGCGCGAGTTGAGATGCGCCATCTTCTGCGCGAATTGAGGGCGATGGATAAGACCGTGGTCATCTCCAGCCATATCCTGCATGAACTGGCGGAGATCTGCACCAGCGTCGGCATTCTCGAGCAGGGCAACCTGCGTTACACCGGCTCGGTGGCAGACCTGATGCGGCGCATGCGGCGCGCGCACATCGCGCTGGTGCGGGTGTTGCGCAACGATTGCGGTCCCGACGAATCGAGACGACGCGCGCGCGAGACACTCGTCGAAGACGAACGCGTCCAGGGCACATACGAACTCGAGGAGATGATCGAGGTGCACGCCCGGCCGGGGCAGGTCGACCTGTCGTTCATCCCCGAACTTCTGATCGCCAAGGACTATCGCGTGCACTACTTCAGCGAGGAACCGCTGACGCTGGAAGACGCGTTCATGCGCCTGACCGAACAGGAAGAAATCGAAGCGGCGAGCGAGGCGCCCGCATGAGCGCACTGGCGGAACGCCCACTGCGCTGCCGGCGACGAAAATATATTGTCGCCGCTTTTCTGCTCTTCTCCGCCGCCACCGCCTGGCCGGCCCTGTCGCGGCAGGAAGAGACCTACCGCTATCGCATCTGCCTCCGCTGCGGCAAGATGGAACTGCAACACCGACATCGTCTACTCTACTTCATTACCCGGAAGACCGTCGACACCGGCTGGCCCGTCGACGCCTATCGCCTGGAAGACAGTCCGCAACTCGATCACCTGTATCCTCTCGTCCACGGCACAGCCTGTGCCCACGACTACATCGAGGCGGTCGAGACGACCTTCCAATGGATCCTGACCATGCGCGGCTGGCAAGTAGATCGCTCTCTCCGATACGTCAACGCCCCTACGGAACTGTTCCGCCGGCACAGCATGCGTCTGGGGCAACTCGCGAACGAACTGCCGGACGAGCCCGGCGAAACCGACGCCCTTGACGAACGCCGAAGCCTTCTTCTCCGAGAGCACCGTTCGCGTCCAGCCGTTGAAGTCGTCGGTGTTGAGCGTACCGAGCCAGACCTCGGCTCCGGTTTCTTCCAGGCACGGTCCCAGATGATCGCCGATGAACTGCGCCAAGGTCTTGCCGGTTCAGACGCAGCACCCGAAATTTCTGACTGACTACCGGCTCGTTCTGGGGATGGCTCTGCGCGAGGGGGGGGGATGCCTTCCTCGGCATAGGCCTCGACGAACATGCGGAAGTATAGGACGTAGGCTTCGAAATACTTTTTCTCGGTAATGAAGGATCCGTAGTTGTAAGCTCTCGGAAACTTCATCCAGGTCGACGGACTCCAGGGCGAGGCGAAGAGGCGCAGGTCCGGCTTGAACGCCAGGGCCGCGCGGATATACGGCAGCAGGTGCAACCGGTCGCGCTCGATGGAGAACCGTTCCATGCCGAAGTCGCCGTCGTGCTCGTTGTGGCTGTACCATTCGGCGGCGTAGTCGCTGGCGCCGACGGAAGGGCGACAGAAAGAGAAACGATAGCCGTCTTCGGGATGAAAAAGCTCGCGGAACACGCGTGTGCGGTCTGCGCCTTGAGCGAGAGTAGCGCGATCCAGCCCAGTTCGTTGAAACAGCCGCCGAAGCCGAAAATCGCCTGGTGACGGGTTCCCGCCAATGCCAGGTTGGCGGCCTTGCGTCCGCTCTCGAAGACCCGGTCGCGCTTTCAGCAGTTGTCGGAGGTGCTGACGAACCAACGGATGCGGGCGAGGGCCATCATCTCTCCTTGCCGAAAATGCGAGTCGCCGGCGTCAGCGGTCGGGAGGCGAGTCGATCACGATGGGCCGGCGATCGCCGCGAGAACGTGTTCGGCGACGAAGACCGGACACCCCACCCGCACCGCCAGCGCGATGGCGTCGGAGGGACGGCAATCCACCTCGATCTCGCTGCCTTCGCGCTCGACGACCAGGAGGCCGTAGAACGTCCCCTGCCCGCTCTTGAGCGTGACCAGATCGTTGACGACGATACGCTTGAGCGTGCCGCCCATATTCTCGATGACCGAGAGCAGCAAATCGTGCGTCATCGGCCGGATCGTCTCGATCTGCTGTACGTGGCGGTTGATCGCCATCGCCTCGACAATACCGATTTCAATGGGCATGGCCCGTTCGCCATCCTTTTCGCGCAGGACGATCATCTGGGCATCGCGCTGCTCGGCGATAAGAATTTGGGTCAATTCGCATTCTACGGTATTCATGCGCCTGTTCTCGCGGCCGCGGGCTTATGTCGATGGCACCTCTTCGGTATCACTCTGGGGTGGAGCGGACTGCGTATGCAGCACGCCCTGCCGATGCGCCACCAGCAGCGCCTTGACGACCTGCTCGTCGAAGGACCGCCCCGCCTGACGACCGATCTCGACAACGGCTTCCTTGAGCATGTGCTCGGCGGATTTCTCCATCGAGATCAGGTTGACCATACGGTCGAATTCGATAGCCAGCGCCAGGATGCGCGCGGAAACCGGGATCTCGTCGCCCTTCATGCCTTGCGGTCCCGAGCCGTCGTTCCGTTCGAGCTGGAAACGAATCGGCTTCTCGACCTGGTTGTAACAGGCCATGTCCCCGACGATCTCCAGGGTCAACAGCACCCGTCGTTCGGCCGGAGTCAACTCCCGGAAATTTTCGGGAAGATTGCGGGCATGTTCGGAGAAATCGATATCCTCCCCCTCGGCCAGAGAACCGATGTCGTGCAACAGAGCCGCCAGCTGCAGGTTCTCCACCTGCTCCTGCGAAAGCTTCAACTGGTCGCCGACGGCCATGGCGTAACGGGCCACGCGTTCGGAACGGCCGCGCGTGGTCGGATCGCGCATCTCCGCGGCGCGGACCAGAGCGCGAATCGTGGACATCAGGTTTTCGCGCATGGCAATCTGCGAACGGATATGGGCGATGGCAAGGCCGATCTGATCGGCAATGGCCGCGGCGAGTTCGAGCTCCTCGTCGCTAAAAGCGTTGATCGGGTTATCGCAAGCCAGATAGAGCACCCCCGAGAGCCCGCCCGAGACAGAGAGCGGCACGCAGATGACGCTGCGGATTTCTTTCATCATGATGCTTTCCTGCGCCGAAAAACGGTTGTCCTGCATCGCGTCGCTGGTCAGCAGGGCGCGCTTCTCCTGAATGGCGCGGCGGATAATCGAGCGCGAGACCTTGCCCCCGCTCTTGTTGTTGACCGAGTAGGTGCCGATGGGCGTGATATTGCCCTTCACCGGGTCGCGCAGGAAAAGGAAAGCCGAGTCCGCGCGCAGCGTTGCGCAAGCGAAAGGAAGCGTATCATCGATGAGCTCCTGTTCCTCGCTCTTGGTGCCGATGATGCGGCCGAGGCGGTAGAGCGCGCGCAGGCGCTGAGCCTCGCTGCCGTCGCCTTCCCCGACGTTGACCATGGCCAGGTCCTCGAGTTGCAACTCGAGCGTGGAGCCGAAATTCTCTTCGGAAAACTCGAAGTCGCTGTCGTCGCGGCGGGATTTCTTGTCGCCGCTCTCGAAGACCAGCACGGTGGCGCCGATCTGGACGCGATCGCCCTCGCGCAGCAATTCCTCGTCGATACGGTTGTCGTTGACGTAGGTGCCGTTGCGGCTCTGCAGATCACGGATGAAACACATCTCGCCGATACGGAAGATTTCCGCGTGCTGGCGACTGGCGCCCTTGTCGACGATCTGGATCGAACAGGTCGGATCGCGACCGAGCGTCAGCGGCGCCTCGCCCACCTCGGCGACGGTGTCGCGATTCGGTCCGTTCTTCACGCGTACCCGGGGCATGTCAAGCGCCCTCCGCTATCAGGGACCGGAAGCGCCGCAGCAGTTCCTGCGTCTGCGGCCCGGGCGCGCCGCTGCCGATGACGCGTCCGTCGATCTTCACCACCGGGAT